>DGGX01000034.1:0-4960 GCA_002392385.1 Lachnospiraceae bacterium UBA3863 | reverse complement strand
ATCGAGTGTGTGATTATTGGCTTCTAATCACACAGCTGTTAACGGTCTGCCCCGGCATCGTTGTCCGCCGCGTGATTATTGGCTTCTAATCACACAACTGATAACGGTCTGCCCCGGCATCGTTATCCGGTGTGTGATTATTAGCTTCTTTTCACACAGCTGGTAACGGTCCGGCCTGGTATCGTTATCCGGTGTGTGATTATTAGCTTCTTTTCACACAGCTTATAACGGTCCGACCTGTTATCGTTATCGAGTGTGTGATTATTGGCTTCTTTTCACACAGCTTATAACGGTCCGACCTGCTATCGTTATCCGGTGCGTGATTATTGGCTTCTAATCACACAGCTAGTAACGGTCCGACCTGTTATCGTTATCGAGTGTGTGATTTATAGCTTCTAATCACACAGCTGATAACGGTCCGGCCTGGCATCGTTATCCGGCGCGGCGGCGGGTAATGAATTCTAAAAAAGGAGTTCTTTTTGATGCCTCGATGGGATATAATATTTCGCGTATGGATTTTTTTGAAGCGCAATGCGGAAGGCCAGTGTCTTCCGCCAGAAAGGACGACAGGGGAGATATGCAGATCGGATTTGATAATGACAAATATTTAAAGACCCAGTCGGAACATATCCGTGAGCGCATCGCGCGCTTCGGCGGCAAGCTGTATCTGGAGTTCGGCGGCAAGCTGTTCGACGATTTTCACGCGTCGAGGGTGCTGCCCGGCTTCCATCCGGATTCGAAGATCACCATGCTGAAAGAGCTCCGCGACCAGGTGGAGATCGTGATCGTCATCAACGCCGGCGACATTGAGAAGAACAAGGTGCGCGGCGATCTGGGCATCACCTATGATGTGGATCTGCTGCGTCTGGTAGACGCCTTCACTTCCCAGGGGCTCTACGTGGGCAGCGTGGTGCTGACGCGGTTCGCGGAGCAGCCCTCCGCCATGGCCTATGAGAAGAAGCTCACTGCCCTGGGGCTCAAGGTCTACCGTCATTATCCCATTCCCGGCTATCCCGCCGATGTCCGCCTGATCGTCAGCGACCAGGGCTTCGGGCGCAACGATTACATCGAGACCAGCCGTCCCCTTGTGGTCATCACGGCCCCCGGCCCCGGCAGCGGCAAAATGGCCACCTGTCTGTCCCAGCTCTATCACGAGCACAAGCGCGGCGTGAATGCGGGCTACGCCAAGTTCGAGACTTTCCCGGTCTGGAACCTGCCCCTGAACCATCCGGTGAATCTGGCCTACGAGGCTGCCACGGCGGATCTGGACGACGTGAACATGATCGATCCCTTCCATCTGGAAGCCTACGGCGAGACCTGCATCAATTACAACCGGGATGTGGAAGTTTTCCCTGTTTTGAATGCGATCTTCGAGCAGATCAACGGCTCTTCGCCTTACAAGTCCCCGACGGATATGGGCGTCAACATGGTGGGCATGTGCATCAGCAATGATGACGTCTGCTGCAAGGCGGCCCGCCAGGAGATCATCCGCCGCTACTACCAGGCTCTCTGCGAGAAGCGCAAAGGCAATGCCGACGGCTCCGCCGCCTTCAAGATCGAGCTTCTCATGAAGAAGGCCGGCATCGACCTCGCCGAACGACCTGTTGCCATGGCCGCCAACATCGCCATGGAGAAGACCGGTGCCCCCGCCGCCGCCATGGAGCTGCCTGACGGCACCATCCTCACCGGCAAGACCTCCGAGCTCCTCGGTGCCTCCTCCGCTCTCCTCCTGAACGCCCTCAAGCGCTTCGGCGGGATCCCGGACGAGATCAAGCTGATCTCCCCCACCATCATCGAGGCTGTCAAGGATCTCAAGATCGACCACCTCGGCGACCACAGCTCTCTCCTGCACCTGAATGAACTGCTGATCGCCCTCTCCATCGCCGCGGTCACCAACCCCACCGCCAAGCTGGCCCTGGACCAGATCCCCAAGCTGGCCGGGCTGGAGGCACACTCCAGTGTCATCCTCTCCCAGATCGACGAGGGCGTCTTCAAGAAACTCGGCGTCAACCTGACCTGCGAGCCCATCTACGAGAGCAAGAAGCTGTATCACAAGTAATGCAAGGCGCGCTGCCGGGCAGCAAGTTCCGTACAGGCTATCGCATCAAGGAGTTCCGAAATTCCGGAGACCCGGAATTTCGGAACGGACAGATTGACTTCCGGCGAGGACCGGTGCGGCATCCGGCAGCTTCGACAGTTCCTCTTCAGCAACTCTGTCTTTTTCATCTCTCCCCTTTACTCCGTCCTGAAGTATCCGGACAGCGATCCCATCTGATCATAAAGCACTATACCGGAAGACGAGAAAAGCCTTATCAGCTTAGATCCGCCAAATATCACATCGTTATTATAATACCTTCTTTGGTCGAGGCCCCTGTGACGGAAAATCGTGTACAAATCGGGGTTCAGATATTATGATTGTAACAAAAGAAGAAGGTTGTTTTTGTCGACGGCCGACAGAGACATTCTCCCGGAAATGGAGGTTTGAAGATGAAAGGGAAAGCATTCAACATCGGACTGGCCATTGTGCTGGCGATGGCGCTTACTGCCTGTTCCGGCGGTTCACAGCCTGCCTCGCCGTCGCCGGATGCGGCGGAGGGCGGACTGGTATTCACCACCGGCAATGAGCAGGGGACGTATTATCGCTTCGGCGGCGTGCTGGCCGGGAAGATCGCGGAGACAACAGATACGAAGCTGCAGGTGACGGCGTCCGGCGGATCGAAGGAGAACCTGGAGGCTCTGCAGTCCGGGGCGGCCCAGTTCGGTTTTGTCCAGTCGGATGTTCTCTCCTATGCCTGCGAGGGGACGCGGCTGTTCGAGTCAAAGGCGGAAGGGATCACTGCGGTGGCGGAGCTGTACATGGAACAGGTGCAGATCGTGACCATGGATCCCTCGCTGAAGAGCGTGTCTGATCTGAAGGGGAAGAACGTCTCGATCGGCGCCCCCGGGTCCGGCGTCTACTTCAATGCAGTAGATGTGCTGGAGGCCTATGGCCTGACGGAGAAGGATATCAGCCCGACGTATCAGTCCTTCAGCGAGTCGGTGGATGCGCTGCAGAGCGGCAAGCTGGATGCGGCTTTCGTCGTAGCCGGTACGCCGACATCGGCGATCTCCGGACTGGCTGCGACAACAGATATCTATCTGATCGGGCTGGATGACGAGCACATTGAGAAGCTGGTGCAGGGCTCGCAGCACTACAGCAAAGCGGTGATCAGCAGGAAGACGTACAATACGGCCATGGACATTCCCACCGTAGCGGTGGGGGCTGTTCTGGTCGCGCGGGAGGATGCTTCCGAGGAAGATGTCTACCACGTCATCTCCGGGATCTATGAGAATCTGCCCGCGATCACGAAGGCTCACTCCAAGGGGGCCGAACTGAGTCTGGAGGAAGCGGCCTCCGTGACCGTAGTGCCATATCACCCCGGCGCCGCGAAGTATCTGAAAGAGAAGGGGTTTGAGGTTCCGACGAAGTGAGAGGGGAGAGATCATGAACGTTATAGAACTGGATATGTATCAAGCCTGCGGCCTGGCGGTGCTGATGCTGGTGATCGGCCGCATGCTGGTCGATAAGATCGAATTTCTGAGAAGATACTGTATCCCCGCGCCGGTGGTCGGCGGTCTGCTCTTTGCGATCCTTCACGTGATCCTGCGGTCCGCAGGGATCGTGGAGTTCAATCTGGACACCACACTGCAGACCGTATTCATGACCGCGTTCTTCTGCTCCGTCGGCTACATGGCGGCATTTGGCGAGTTGAAGAAAGGCGGGATCGGCGTGGTGAAGTTTCTGGTTCTGTCCGTGCTGATGTGCTGCATCCAGGATCTGGTGGGCGGTTTCGGTGCGAAGCTGTTCGGCCTGAACGGGAAGCTGGGACTGACGATGGGATCTATCCCGCTGGTCGGCGGACACGGTACCGCCGGTTCCTTCGGCCCCTTCCTGGAGGATATGGGCGTAGCGAATGCGACCACCGTCGCAGTGGCGGCGGCAACATACGGCCTGATCGCCGGCTGCGTGATCGGAGGCCCTATCGCCTACTCCAAGATCCAGAAATATAACCTGAAGTCTTCCGGCGTGAATCTTCACGGGAAGACAAAGCCGGAGACGGTGGAGGTCAGTGTAGATCCTGATACCGGCGCCCTGGATGAGTACAATCTGATGGATGCAGCGATCTATATCGTCATCGGGGTGGGCCTCGGCACCATTGTCGCGGCGCTCCTGGGCAAGCTGATCACGCTTCCCGGGTATATCGGCGCAATGATCGTCGGCGCGGTGATCAGAAACGTGCAGGAGGTGCGCGGCGTGAAGGTACCCATGCCGGAGATGACGGCGATCGGGAATATCTGCCTGTCGATCTTCCTGGGACTTGCCATGATCAACCTCAAGCTGTGGCAGCTGGTCAGCCTGGCACTGCCGATGATCGTCATTCTGGTAGTTCAGACGGTGATCATGTACTTTTACGCATCGTTCGTGGTATTCAACGTCATGGGGCGGGACTATGACGCTGCCACCATCGCCAGCGGATTCTGCGGCTTTGGAATGGGGGCAACTCCGAACGCGATGGCGAACATGCAGGCCATCACCAACCGCTACGGGCCGGCGCCGGTGGCCTTCATGATCGTGCCGCTGGTGGGCTCGCTGTTCATCGACTTTTTCAACGCCGCGATCATCACGGCATTCACTAATTTCCTGTAAAGATCTCAGCGTAAGGCGGGAAACGCCATATAAAAGAGTAAATGAGTTTAGCTATTTCACCACAATAGCTAAACTCATTGTGTCTATTTGTCGGTTAATGTGCCGGAGTTGCTCTTTTCATAGGATCAGATGCTCCAGCCTGCGCTGGCATTCTGCAGCTGCGTCATGCGTCTGAAAAGGCTGTTTTCTTTCGCAAAGAGTTCTGCCGGGCTTCCTTCTTCGGCCACCTTGCCATCCGAAAGAACAACGATCTTATCCGCCGCTTCCACAGTA
>DGGX01000049.1:1702-7656 GCA_002392385.1 Lachnospiraceae bacterium UBA3863 | reverse complement strand
TCATCTGCTCCATCACGGCCTTCACCATCATCATGACCGGCTCCTACTATACCAGTGACACCACCAGCGGCGCCCTGACAACCTACGCCTTCACCCAGGCCTACGGCGCCATCGGCGGCAAGCTGACGGCCATCGCCATCGCGATCTTTGCCTGGACCACCATCATCGGCATGTATTATACCTGCGAGAAGTCCGTCAACTACGCGTTCGGCGACACGGAGACCAACCGGAAGATGATGCCGGTCTATATGATCTACTACATGCTTCCCTGCGTGGTCTTCTACAACGTCGAGGCTGACCTCCTCTGGGCCTTCACAGACGTCCTGTCCGCCGTCTACGTGCTGATCACCGTCTTCATCATCGTGGCCAGACACAAGGAGATCTTCCGCCTCTTCGATGATTTCTGGAAGCGCTATCTGCCCGCCCTGGAGCGCGGCGAGAAGCCGCCTATCGTCAGCTATGACTGCGCGACAGAGGAGCCGCAGCGGGATTAACGACTTCCAGGGGAAACGTTATATTTACTGTGAAATAGGGGGAAAATCACACCGGAAATAACGACTTCCAAGGGAAACGTTATTTTCACTGTGAAATATAAGTAAAAATCACAGCGAGGATAACGACTGTCGGAAAAAACGTTATAGCTACTGTGAAATAAGCTAGAAATCACGGCGAGGATAACGACACTTCATGTGAACGTTATCCTCGCCGTGAAATATTCCAAAAATCACAGCGGAAACAACGACTGCCAGGGAAAACGTTATTTCCGCCGTGAAATAAAAGAGAAATCACAGCGGAAACAACGACCTGTCGGGCAGCTGTTATTATCTCCGCCGGCGTAGGATGATCCTCCTTAATCCAGTATCGTGATCCGTCCCTCTACGTGGGCGTCGAGGTCGCTGTGGGTGGCAAAATATTCCTCCACGATGTTGTTGACGCTGGTGGCGACGACGCGTGGCTTCAAGTTGCGGCTGACTTCTTCCAGAGGAACGTTGAAGAAGCTGTCGAAATTCTTATAGTGGTAGGTCTGCATGGCGATCAGGAGTTCCCGGTCGTCGGTGATGGGTTCGCCGTGGAGGGAGAGTTCTTCGAGGGTGTGGGTGCTCTTGCGGTAGACGATCCGGACGCCTTTGGAGAACTGGTAGAATTCCGTGTGTCCCTCCCAGGCCTCGTCGCGCAGGATATAGAGGACCATCTGCCGGAACTGGGCGCCGGTCACCTTCAGCATCCAGAGGTTGTCGTCGAAGGGCGTGCACTCCAGCATGTCCTGGTATTCGATCACGGGACCCAAGATCTCTTTACGGATGGCCCCGGACCCCATCATCATGATGTCGAAGCTGCTCTCCCACTGGAGCAGGTCGGCATAGAGATTGCCGAGCTCGGTCTCCTGTGTGCGGGAGGGATGGGTGAGAGGACGGGCGAAGTGTGTCAGGATCCTCTTGTATTTAGCGTCCGTCTGGCCCTTGTAGTGGGCGATGAGGTCCTCCATGACCGGATCCGGGGAGGCGACGGTGTCATCGATCGGCTGACAGCGCCAGGCGAGCTCGGTGATCCGGTGGCGGAAGGTATCGTAGACAATGTCGAAACGGCCGACCTGTCCGCTGCCCTGCCCGGCCTGGACGATGGGGATGCCGTTAACAAATTCCGGCTCATCCATGAATGTGTGGGAATGGCCGCCGATGATCATCTGTACACCCCAGTCGGGGTCCAGGAGCGAGGCCAGCTCGCGGTCCTTTTCAATGCCGATGTGGGTGACCAGGACGACGATATCCGTCTTGCGGGTCCGGTAGTTGTCGGCGATGATGCCCACCTCCCTGGCCGCTTCCCGGACATCCACGAAGGAGCCGATCACCTTTTCGGAGCGGGTGGAGGCCAGGACTTCGTCGGTGAGAATACCGATGAACATGATCCGTATGCCGTCTATGTCAATATTCATATAGGGCTCGAACAGACGGGCGTTGTTGATGGTCACGAAGAGGTTGGCGTTGATGATGGGAAAACGGGCGCACTTCTCCAGAAAGAGAAGGTGGGCCAGGCCGTAGTCCACCTCGTGGTTGCCCACGACGGTCACATCCGGGGACAGGCGGTTCATGAGGTCGATGGTGGAGAGCCCCAGATAGTCCTCATCGATGATGGAACCTCTGAACATATCCCCGGCGTTGACGTAGAGGACGTTGCGGTTGTCGGTCCGCAGACGGTGTACATACCCGCTGAGAAGGGAAAGACCGCCGATCAGATGTCCGTCCTTTTCCACAGGAAGGAAATCCCCGTGCATGTCGTTGGAGTGCAGCAGGATCAGCTCCTTGATTGCCATGTGTGCTCCTTTCTGGTAAAGGGGCAGCGTCTGTATGTCCTTCAGTGCTCCTCTCGGTCAGGAGCGTTATGCTCCTGGGCACTGTCCGTGTGGATGTGTCCCGCATACAGACGGCTGTGGTTGGCGGTGGCATCGATATAAGCCGCACGGACCTTGGAGTAAAGGATCTTCTGACTGGAATAGAGCCCGTTATAGCCGGAGACCATGTAACTGACAATACAGGCGAGGGAGAAGTAGAGCAGGCCGCCGCTGCCGAAGGCCTCCACGGAGAGGAAGATGGCGGGCAGGACGGAATTGGTGGCGCCGGCGAAGATGGCCACCAGACCGATGGCCGCGCCGACTCTGGGATCCAGGCCCAGGAGGGGGGCCAGACGGCAGCCGAAGGAGGCGCCCACGAAGAAGGTGGGAACGATCTCGCCGCCCTTGAAGCCGGCCTCCAGGGTGAGGGCGGTGAAGAGCATCTTGAGGAGCCAGGAGGCCGGCGGTGCCTGGCCTTCCAGCACCGCGGAGGCGATGACGCTGCCGCCCGCCCCGTTATAGGTGAAGCCGTCGTGGACCAGAAGGGTCAGGGCGATCACAAGGACGCCGCCGACGGCCGCCCGCAGATAGGGGTTGGGGAAGAAGCGCTCATACAGATGCCCCGTGCGGTGGAGGATCTCCACGAAGACCACGGACATAAGTCCGGCCGCCGCGGCCAGGACCAGGACCTTGAGGAAGAGGACGGGATCCGGCGCCGGCATCTCCACGGCGAATCGGAAGGGTTCCACCCCGAATCTCCCCGATACGCCGATGGCGGTCAGGGAGGCGATGATGCCCGGCAGGAGAGCGGCCTCGTAGAAGGTGCCTACTGTCAGGAAGAGGGTCACGAATACGGTCGCGGTCAGGGGCGTACCGAAAATAGCGGAGAAAAAGGCGGACATGCCCACCATGGTGGCCACGCGCATATCCTCCTTGCTGAAGCGGAGCAGGCGTCCCAGGCGGTTGCCGATGTCGCCGCCGATCTGGAGGGCCGCGCCTTCACGGCCGGAGGAGCCGCCGCAGAGGTGGGTGAGGATGGTGCCGATGAAGATGGAGGGGAGCAGCTCGAAATGCAGATCCGATCCCTCTCTGGCCGCCACGATGACGGTATCCGTGTTGTCGCCCTCTGTGTGCAGGCCGCGGTAGATGCCGACGATGACCACGCCGGCGGCCGGCAGGGCGAACAGAAGGGCAGGATGGGCTTCTCTCAGTGCGGTGGCCCACGTGATACCGTTATAGAAGAGGGCGCCGACCAGACCGCAGATCCCGCCCGTGAGCAGGGCCAGGGCCAGCCATTTGGCCAGGATGCCGACATAACCCGCGCCGATCTTCAGTGTTTCCTTTGTATCCTGCATTTTATATTGCCTCCGTTTATATTGTTATAGAAAAGTATACCAGACAGAGAGGATTTGCGGGAGACAAACAGCTTATGTATGGACGTGCATAAAAATACTGTTGTCATGGAAAAAAAACAGAACTATAATGGTTTTTGAAATTTTTGTACCATTTTCATGAGGAGGAAAAGGTTATGAAAAAGTTTTGGATGAAGGCACTGGCCGCGGCTATGTGCACGATGATGGCTGTTTCACTGGCAGCCTGCGGCGGATCTTCATCATCAAGCGCCGGCAGCGACAGCGCGGCGTCCGGCACAGAAGCAGCCGCTGAAGAAGGCAGCAATGTGATCGTGATCGGCGGCAGCGGCCCCCTGACCGGTGATGCGGCTGTATACGGCATGGCTGTTTACAATGCGGCCAAGATGGCTGTTGAGGAAGTTAACGCCAAGGGCGGCGTGCAGTTCAGACTTGAGTTTGAGGACGACGTCAACGATCCTGAGAAGGCCGTGAACGCTTACGGTATCCTGAAGGACAAGGGCATGCAGATCTCTCTGCTTACGGTCACCTCGACCCCTGCGGCGGCAGTCTCTCCCAGCTATCAGGAGGACAAGACCTTTGCGCTGACCCCTTCCGCTTCCAATCCGGCGGTCATCTATAAGGACGGCGTGAATCAGGTGGATCCTTACGGCAACGTCTTCCAGATGTGCTTCTCCGATCCCGGTCAGGGACAGGGCAGCGCGGCCTACATCGCGGCGCACCCCGAACTCGGCACCAAAGTCGCCATCATCTATAAGAACGACGACAACTATTCCACCGGCATCTATGACACCTTTAAGGCCCAGGCAGCCCAGGATAATCTGGAGATCGTGTACGAAGGCGCCTTCGCCGGCACCGCCAACGATTTCTCCGTGCAGCTCAAGGAAGCCCAGGAAAACGGCGCGGATCTCGTCTTCCTGCCTATCTACTATCAGCCCGCTTCCCTGATCCTGAACCAGGCCAAGGCCATGAACTATGCGCCCACCTTCTTCGGCGTGGACGGCATGGACGGTATCCTGACGCTGGAAGGCTTTGACACCTCCCTGGCGGAAGGTGTGTATCTGCTGACTCCCTTCAATTCGAACGCGGATGATGAACTGACCAAGGCTTTCGTCGCCAAGTATGAGGAACTCTATCACGAGACCCCCAACCAGTTCGCCGCGGACGCCTATGACTGCATCTACGCTCTGGCAGCGGCCTGTGAAAGCGCCGGCATCACTGCCGACATGAGCAATGAGGAGATGTGCCAGAAGCTCGTCGAGACCTTCACCACCATGAAGTTCACCGGCCTGACCGGTACGGATATGACCTGGAACGCCAACGGCGAGGTCAGCAAGGTGCCGCACGCCATGATCATCCAGAACGGCGTCTACGTCGGCGTTGAGGACTGATCAGCGGTATTTGAACAGTTTCACAGATCCATCCGCGGAGGGATGCCCCAAAGGCATCCCTCCCTTTTTATACCTTTTGGGCAAAACAGACCTATAAACATGTTTTCTCAGTCAGGGCTTGGTGCTATAATTATTCGCAAAGTGTGCGCCGACCCGGCGACAGCAGAATATTACGACGGAAAGAGGGGAAGAGAACTATGCGGTTTCTGTCCTACCTGGTGAGCGGACTGGGGCTCGGCAGTGTTTACGCCATCATAGCCCTGGGCTATACGATGGTCTACGGCATTGCCAAGATGCTGAATTTCGCCCACGGCGACATTATCATGATCGGCGCCTATACGGCCTTTTTTGCATTGACCAGATTCGGCCTGCCTGTGCTGGCGGCCGTGCCTCTCGCGGTCCTGGTCTGTACTGTGCTGGGCGTGATCATTGAAAGACTGGCCTACAAGCCCCTGCGGCAGGCGACCAGTCTGTCCGTCCTGATCACGGCCATCGGTGTCAGCTATTTCCTGCAGAACGCGGCGCAGATCCTCTGGAGCTCCTCCACCAAGGTCTTCCCGGCGATCGTGTCGAACGGGGCTCTGCAGATCGGTGACCTGTCCATTTCTTATCTGACGATCATCACCATCGCGGTCTGTATTATCGTCATGGTCTGTCTGACCCTTTTCATCAATCATACAAAGACCGGCAGCGCCATGCGGGCCTGCGCCGAGGATAAGGGCGCGGCCATGCTCATGGGCGTGAATGTGAACAGGATCATCTCCATTACCTTTGCCATCGGCAGTGCCCTGGCAGCCGTGGCGGCGGTCCTTCTGTGCGCGGCTTATCCGCAGGTCTATCCCACCCTGGGCTCCATGCCCGGCA
>DGGX01000049.1:973-1659 GCA_002392385.1 Lachnospiraceae bacterium UBA3863 | reverse complement strand
CCATGCCCGGCATCAAGGCCTTCACGGCGGCAGTCTTCGGGGGGATCGGTTCGATACCGGGTGCCTTCATCGGCGGACTGCTCCTGGGCATCATCGAGATCCTGTCCAGGGCCTATATCTCCACACAGCTTTCGGACGCCATCGTTTTCGGCGTGCTGGTGATCGTGCTCCTGATCAAACCCACAGGTCTCCTGGGCCGCAGGCTCAGTGAGAAGGTATAAGCGCGGCCTTTCCGGCTGTGCGGCGGAGACGGGAGAAGAGGAGGAAGACATGACACAGAAGAAGAACCTGTTCCGGATCCTGGTGGACGACAGGCACCGGGCCAGAACGATCTCCTACAGTATGGTGATCGTCGCGTATATTATCCTGCAGACCATGATGATGACCGGCAGCCTTTCCAGCCTTATTTCAAATCTGCTGGTGCCGGTGACCTGCTATATGGTGGCGGCCATCGGTCTGAACCTGAACGTGGGTATTTCCGGCGAGCTGAATCTGGGCCAGGCGGGCTTTATGGCTATCGGCGCCTTTTCCGGCATCTGCCTGTCCGGCTATCTGGCGGAGGCCATACCGGCAGCGGTGCCCAGACTGATCCTGGCCATCCTGTTCGGCGCGGTCCTGACAGGCTTCATGGGCTTTCTGATCGGCATACCGGTACTCAAGCTCCAGGGCGACTATCTGGCCATCGT
>DGGX01000049.1:0-922 GCA_002392385.1 Lachnospiraceae bacterium UBA3863 | reverse complement strand
CGTGACGCTGGCCTTCGGCGAGATCGTCAAGAACCTGATCATGAATCTCTATGTGGGCTTTGACCGGACCGGGATCAAGCTCAGCTTCATCCAGCAGACCTTTACTCTGGAAGAGGGCGGGAAGATCCTGCTGAACGGACCCATGGGAGCCACCAGCACCCAGAAGATCGCCTCCTTCACCATGGGCGCGATCCTGGTGATCATCGCGCTGGCGATCGTCTATAACCTGCTCTATTCACGCCACGGCCGGGCTATCATGGCTGCCAGGGACAACCGGATCGCGGCTGAATCCGTGGGCATCAGCGTCTCCAGAACCAAGATGATGGCCTTCGTGATCTCCGCGGCGCTGGCAGGCGCGGCCGGGGCCCTGTACGGACTCAACTATTCCACCCTGATCGTCAGTAAATTCGACTTCAATACCTCGATCCTGATCCTGGTCTATGTGGTGCTGGGCGGACTCGGCAACATGAACGGGACCCTGATCGCCACGGTCGTTCTCTTCCTGCTGCCGGAGCTGCTGCGTTCCCTGCAGGCCTACCGCATGCTGATCTACGCGGTGATCCTGATCATGATCATGCTGATCACCAACAACGAATTCCTGAAGACCAGGCTGCAGTCCCTGAGGAAGAGAGGTGAACGGCATGAGTGAGAACATGAACAGGCCCGTTCTGGAGGTCAGAGAACTGGGCATCGATTTCGGCGGACTGACGGCCGTCAATGACCTGGATCTCGTGGTCTACGAGAAGGAGATCGCGGGCCTGATCGGACCCAACGGCGCCGGCAAGACCACCGTCTTCAACCTGCTGACCAAGGTCTATAAGCCCACCCGCGGCCAGATCCTCTTTGAGGGCAGGGATACCGCCGGCATGTCCGTGGTGGACATGAACCGGGCGGGCATTGCCCGCACCTTCCAGAATATCCG
>DGGX01000138.1 GCA_002392385.1 Lachnospiraceae bacterium UBA3863 | reverse complement strand
CGCCCTGGCGACCCTGCTGATGGCGATCTCCGCGGTCTGCGACCTGCTGCTGCCCACGCTGATGTCCAATGTATTGGACAAGGGCGTCTACGGCGCGGCGGAGACGGACACCTTCCCCTACATCTTAAAAACAGCCGGGCTGATGCTGGCCGTCTCCCTGATCAGCGTCGCCTCCGTTGCGGGCGGCTACTGGGTGGTTTATCACGTCATCTCCGGCTACACCTGGAGCCTGCGCTCCGCCATTTTCCGCAAGGTCCATACCATGACGCTGTCGGAGGTGGGGCGGATCGGCGCCTCCAACCTTGTCACCCGCTCCACCCACGACGTGGGGACCCTGAACTGGGTTGTCTCCATGCTCTGCGGCAACCTGGTGATCATCCCTCTGATGTTCCTCGGAGCCGTTTTTCTGTGCATGCGGAAGGATTTCTGGCTCTCGCTGATCATCCTCTGCGTCGTTCCGCTGCTGATTGCCGTGGTCCTGCTGATGAGCAAAAAGATCGCCCACCTGTGGGAGATCTCCGACGACTACTGCGACAGGCAGAACGACCTGGTGCGCGAACGCCTCCGGGGCGTCCGTGTCATCCGGGCCTTTGACCGGGAGGAGTACGCCCACCGCCGCGTCACCGAGGCGACCCGTGTCATGTCCGACAACATCATCCGCGCCAACGTCAACATGGCCATCATCGACCCGCTGGCGGCCTTTGTGCTGAATCTTGCGGTCCTGCTGATCGTCTATCTGGGCGGTGTCCGGATGGAGCGCGGCGGCAGCCTCTCTCCCGGCGATATCTTCGCCATGATCCAGTATGTGAACATCATCCTTGGCGCCATTATCTCGGTGTCCTTTGCCATTGTCATGCTGCCCCACGCCAGGGTGGCGGCCAAGCGTCTGAGCCAGGTGACCGAATCCACAGGCCTCGAGGACGACCGTCCCGCTTCCGGCCTGAGCCTCAGCGGGAGAATCGACCTCGACCATGTGAGCTTCACCTATCCCGGCAGCCCCGAGCCTGCCCTCACCGACGTGGATCTGCACATTCGGGCAGGGGAGTGGGTCTCCGTCATCGGCGGCACCGGCTCCGGCAAGACCACGCTGGCGGAGCTGCTGCTGGCCTTCCGTGCCCCCACGGAAGGAAAGCTGTGCTTTGACGGCAGGGAGGTGACAGACCTCTCCCCCAAGGACGTGCGGGCCAACATCAGCTGTTCCCTGCAAAAATCCATGCTCTACGCCGGCACGGTGGCGGATAACCTCCGCATGGGCAAGCCCGATGCCTCGGACGACGAGCTCTGGGCGGCCCTGGAGCTGGCGCAGGTGGCGGATTTCATCCGCGAGCAGCCCGACGGACTCGGCTTTAAGCTGGAGCAGGCAGGAACCAACGTCTCCGGCGGCCAGAAGCAGCGCCTTGCCATCGCCCGCGCCATTCTGAAGGACGCGCCGATCTACATTTTTGACGATTCCTTCTCCGCGCTGGACTTCCTTACCGAAGCGAAGGTGCGGACGGCTCTGAACGAGAAGCTGACCGGGAAAACCCGGATCGTCATCACCCAGCGCGTGGTCTCCGCCATGCATTCCGACCGGATCTTCGTCCTCGCGGACGGCCGTCTGGTGGGCGTGGGGACTCATGCGGAGCTGTTGGAGAACTGCTCCATCTACCGGGAGATCTTCCTCTCCCAGACGGGAGGTGGAACGGTATGAGCCAGTCCAGGCAAAAAGAAAAGAAACCGGCTGAAAAGCGCCGCCTGATCGACGATACCTTCAAGCGTCTGATGAAGGAGATACGCCCCCTGCGGGGCTGGATTCTCTTCTCAGCCGCCCTGTGTCTGATGATGATCGGCTGCGCGGTGGCGGCGCCGGAGCTCCTGGGCGAGCTGGTGAACAAGCTCTACGCCTGGGTCCGGGATCCTGTTCCCGGTCTGGCCCGGAGCCTACTGCCGGGCCTGGGGCTGCTGCTGGGCGTCTATGCCCTTCAGGCCGCTCTGACCTACGGCAACAGCTTCCTGCTCAACAACATCGTCACCCGGTATTTCACCGCCGGACTCCGCGTCCGCCTGTCGGAAAAACTCTGCCGGCTGCCGGTCTCCTATGTGGACAAGACGCCCACCGGCGACGTGATCGACCGGATGATGGACGACGTGGGCAATATGTCCGATACGATCTACGGCATTGTGGAGATCCTGCTGACGGGCTTCCTGCAGATGGCCGTAATCGCGGCGATCCTCTTCGTCACCGACTGGCGGATGGCGATCCCTGTGGTTCTGCTCTCGCCCCTGTCCGTTTTTCTCTCCGCCAAGATGGCGACTCTGGGAGAGAAGCATTGGGACAAGCACTTCAACCTGGGGGGCGAGTTGACCGCACTGGCGGAGGAGGCCTATACGAATTACGTTACCACCAAGGCCTTCTGCCGGGAGGAGGAGCTGCAAAAGAAGTATGACGAGCTCTCGGAGCGCCACCAGCACGACGGGATCTTCGCCAATTTCCTGTCCTCCATCGTCCAGCCCGTCATCGTCTTTCTCGACGCCATGGCCTATGTTGCCGTGGCGGTTCTGGGCGGCTGGCTGATCCTGCGCCGGGGCGTGCCCATCGGCACGGTGGTCACGGTGATCCTCTTCGCCCGCCAGCTTTCGGCCCCGCTGGAGCGGGTGGCCTTCGGCCTGAGCTTCATTCAGCAGGTCAAGGGCGCCGCCAGACGAGTTTTCAACCTGCTGGACCTGCCCGAGGAGCCGGATTCTGCCGGAACTGTGGAGGGATCCACGGAGGGACGCGTGGTTTTTGAGCATGTGAACTTCTCCTACGATCCCGAAAAGCCGCTGATCCGCGACCTCTGCATGGAGGTAAAGCCCGGGCAGAAGATCGCAATCGTCGGCCCCACCGGCGCGGGCAAGACCACCATCGTCAACCTGCTGATGCGGTTCTACGACATCCAGTCCGGCAGAATCCTGATCGACGGGCGGGACACCTCCGAGTTGTCCCGTGCGGAGAACCGGAAGCTGTTTGCTATGGTTCTGCAGGACACCTGGCTCTTCAAGGGCACGGTGGCCGAAAACGTGGCCTACGGCAGCCCGGACGTCAGCCGGGAGGAGATCGAGCGGGCCTGCGACCTGGCCTACTGCGACCACTTCATCCGAAGACTGCCCCAGGGCTATGACACGGTGATCTCAGAGGACAGCACAGCCGTCTCCTCCGGTCAGAAGCAGCTTCTGACCAT
>DGGX01000198.1:2127-3562 GCA_002392385.1 Lachnospiraceae bacterium UBA3863 | reverse complement strand
CGTCGGCTGGTACGGCATGAATTTCGTCTTCATGCCCGAGCTCCAGTGGCGCTACGGCTACCTGGGCGTGATCATATTGTGTATTGTCATCGTCGTCGTCGGGATCCTCTGGTTCCGCAAGAGGAAATGGCTCTGAAAAACTATACAGACATGAAAAAAGAGATCCGCACTGCGGATCTCTTTTCGTGGAGACGGTGGGACTTGAACCCATGACCTCAACACTGCCAGTGTCGCGCTCTCCCAACTGAGCTACGCCCCCATTTGGTATTCCTGCGGCGGTCTTGCCCGACGCAAGATGTATAATAACTCATTTCAAAAGAAATTACAAGCCCTAATTTCATATATGTACAATTCAGGTTCTTATGTTATAATGCACCGTGTAATCAGACAGATTCCTTTTTTAATTATATCCATGCACACCAGACTGGAGGCAAAATGAACGGTGTCAGAAGAATCTATGTAGAAAAGAAGCCCCCTTACGCAGTCGCGGCACGGCAGTTGAAGGAAGATATGATCGGTTTCCTGGGCGTATCAGGTCTTCAGAGCCTCCGTATTCTGATTCGCTATGATGTAGAGAACGTATCCGACGAAGTATTTAAAGAAGCCTGCAGAGTCGTTTTTTCCGAGCCTCCTGTGGATGTTCTCTATGAAGAGACCTTCCCGGTGCCGGAAGGCGCCAGAGTCTTCAGTGTAGAGCCGCTGCCCGGTCAGTTCGACCAGCGCGCAGACAGTGCTGTACAGTGTTTGCAGTTCCTGAATGAAAATGAGAAGCCGGTGATCCGGACCGCCCAGACCTATGTGCTGGAGGGCTCGATCTCGGAAGCAGAGCTGGAAGCCGTAAAGAGTTACTGCATCAACCCCGTGGACTCCAGAGAGAGCGGACAGGACAAGCCTGCCACGCTGCGCGAGGAGTATCCTCAGGCACCGGACGTGAAGGTGCTGGAGGGATTCAGAGAGATGCCGGAGAAGGAGTTCCGGGAACTCTATGATTCACTGGGTCTTGCCATGACCTATGCGGACTTCTCTTTTATAAGGGAATACTTCGGCGGCGAGGAGCACAGGGATCCCACCATTACAGAGATCCGGGTGCTGGATACCTACTGGTCTGACCACTGCCGTCACACCACCTTCTCCACAGAGCTGAAGGACGTGGTCATCGACGACGGCTATTACAACATCCCCATTTCGACCTCCTACCAGAGCTATCTGGATACCCGCGAGGTCCTCTATAAGGACAGAGACGACAAGTATGTCTGTCTGATGGACCTGGCCACCATGGGCATGCGTCAGCTCAAGGCTGAGGGCCGGCTGACCGACATGGAGGATTCCGAGGAGAACAATGCCTGCAGCGTGGTGGTCCCCATCGAGGTCGACAGAGGGAACGGTCCGGAGACGGAGGAGTGGCTGATCTTCTTCAAGAACGAGACCCACAACC
>DGGX01000198.1:0-2040 GCA_002392385.1 Lachnospiraceae bacterium UBA3863 | reverse complement strand
CCTGCCTGGGCGGCGCCATCCGCGATCCCCTGTCCGGCCGCGGCTATGTCTATCAGGCCATGCGCGTCACCGGTGCGGCTGATCCCACCGTGCCCGTATCCGAGACCCTGAAGGGCAAGCTGCCCCAGAGGAAGCTGGTCACCGGCGCGGCCAAGGGCTATTCCAGCTACGGCAACCAGATCGGTCTGGCGACGGGTCTGGTCAAGGAGATCTATCATCCCGGCTATGTGGCCAAAAGGATGGAGATCGGCGCGGTCATGGGCGCGGCAGCCCGCAAGAACGTGCGGCGCGAGCGCTCCGAGCCCGGCAATGTGATCATCCTCCTGGGCGGACGCACGGGACGTGACGGCATGGGCGGCGCCACCGGCTCGTCCAAGGCCCATACAGAGACTTCCATCGAGACCTGCGGCGCGGAGGTCCAGAAGGGCAATGCCCCCACAGAGCGCAAGCTCCAGCGCCTGTTCCGCCGTCCCGAGGCAGCCTCTCTGATCAGAAAGTGCAACGATTTCGGCGCGGGCGGTGTCAGCGTCGCCATCGGCGAGCTGGCGGACGGCCTCAGGGTCGATCTGGACAAGGTCCCGAGAAAATACGAAGGTCTGGACGGCACAGAGCTGGCCATCTCCGAATCGCAGGAGAGAATGGCTGTGGTCGTGGCGCCCGAGGACCGCGACGCCTTCATGGCCTACGCGGAGGAAGAGAACCTGGAAGCCACGGAAGTGGCCGTGGTCACGGAGGAGCCCCGTCTGGTGCTGAGCTGGAGAGGCAGAGAGATCGTAAACATCTCCCGCGCCTTCCTGGATACCAACGGCGCCCATCAGGAGACCTCTGTCCATGTGCTCCTTCCTGATGAGAAGGAAAACTATTTCGAGAAGATCGCGGCGCCCGGTGTGGACCAGGTCCTCAGCGCCGACAAGAACGGCAACACCCGGAGCGGCGACAGCTTCCCGGCAGCGGCCCTGGCAGCCCTGTCCGACCTCAACAACTGCTCCCAGAAGGGCCTGGTGGAGATGTTCGACGCCTCCATCGGCGCGGGCACTGTGGTCATGCCCTACGGCGGAGAGCGCCAGCTGTCCGAGATGCAGGCCATGATCGCCAAGGTGCCGGTACAGGACGGCAGCACAGACGCGGTCACCTTCATGAGCTACGGATTCGACCCCTATCTGTCCTCCTGGAGCCCTTATCACGGCAGTGTGTACGCGGTGACCGAGTCCATCGCCAGGATCGTCGCCGCGGGCGGCAACCTGGACAATCTGCATTTGACCTTCCAGGAATACTTCGGAAGGATGAGCAGCAAGCCGGAGCGCTGGAGCCAGCCCTTCACCGCCCTGCTGGGCGCCTACGACGCGCAGCTGGGCTACGGCATCGCCTCCATCGGCGGCAAGGACAGTATGTCCGGCAGCTTCAATGAGATCGACGTGCCGCCCACCCTGGTGTCCTTCGCCGTGGGCGTGGGCCAGACGGGCCAGGTCATCACCTCCGAGCTCAAGAAGGCCGGAGACCTGCTGGTCCAGGTCTGGATCGACAAGGATGACTTCCAGATGCCCCTTTACGATGATGTAAAGGCCATCTATGACAAGGTGACCGGCCTCATGCGGGCGGGTCTTGTGAAGGCGGCCAGCGCCACGGATGCCTACGGCATCTTCCCGGCGGCGGCCAGAATGGCCTTCGGCAACGGAATGGGCGTGGCTTTCGACGAGTCCCTGCGCCTGCGGGAGCTCTTTGAGAACGGCATGGGCGATATCCTTCTGGAGATCGCGCCGGAGGATCTGGAAGAGGCACAGAGCCGATTTGACGATAATTTCCGCGTGATCGGACGCGTGACAGAGGGGAGCGAGGGCTTCGCCTACGGCGGCGCCGTACTGGCCTGCGACGAGGCGGTCGCGGCCTGGAAGAAGCCTCTGGAGAAGGTCTTCCCCACCAAGGGGACCGATGCCGCGGACAAGGTCGATGCCCCTGTCTATGACAAGGGACCCATCGCCGTGTGCAGCCATAAGATCGGAAGACCCACCGTCTTCATCCCGGTCTTCCCGGGCACCAACT
>DGGX01000118.1 GCA_002392385.1 Lachnospiraceae bacterium UBA3863 | reverse complement strand
GGCAGGGCGGCTACGACCGGCTCCTGGAGGAGGGCGATTACACCCGGCTCAACAAGCGGGCCGGCAAGTACGACGGCATCTTCTGGGCGATCGCCACGGCCGTGTACCTGGGGTGGAGCTTCGTCACGATGAACTGGAAGCTGACATGGATCGTCTGGCCGATCGCGGGCGTTCTCTACGCAGCCTACAGGGAGATCATGAAGGCGATCATCAGAGGGAGATAGATCAGAGGAAGATAAAACAAGAAATTGAGCGACTACCCGCGGTACGAAAACGAGCAGGAGATCTCTCTCCCGGACGGCCTGGCCGCCGAGGAGCCCACGGCCCTGTCCGGCATCGCAGGTACTGTCTCCTGTCGCGCCTGCTGAATCTCAATTACAAAAGCAGCAGCATCACCGCCATGGTCGCCGCGCCCCCGACGAATCCGCCGGCGTGAGCGACCATGTTGATGCGTTGGGACATAAATCCGTAGGCCAAGTTGATCGCCAGCGTGGTCAGGATGCTGCGCAGCGAGAATCCGTAGCCCGCGACCGCCAGCACGAAACAGGCCCCCAGCAGGCCGAATACGCTGCCGGAAGCGCCCGCCGAGATCGAGTACCTGCCCGAGCGCGCCTCCACGAGCATGGTCGCCGCGTTTCCGGCGATGCCGGACAGCAGGTAGATGATCACGAAGCGGACAGAACCGCAGACATAGTCTACCGGCGGTCCGAGGATCGACAGGGCGTACATGTTGAAGAGCAGGTGGTAGACCCCGAAATGCATGAACATGGATGTCAGCAGCCGGTAGTACTCTCCCCGCTTCACATAGGGCGTATACAGGGCGCCGTATTTCAGGGCCACACTGGTATTGGTGCTGCCGCCATCCTTCATCTCCAGCAGGAAATATCCCACATTGATCAGGATCAGGATGGTTGTCGGTATGCTTTGCAGAAAATTCATGGCTCACCTTCTTATATATCGCTGGTTCCTGCTCTGCGGCTTGTCCGGTATCGCCTTATAATACCCTGCCTGATCCTGCTCGATCCGGCTCTCGATCGGAAGATACTGATAGATTATCGCGCTTACTTACCATTTATCTTGCCATTTATCTTGTTGTTTATCTTGCCGTATTACGTCTCATACTTCTCGATGACCGTCTCCTCCACATAAGCGCTCTTCAGCTCTCCCAGCCTGGCAAAATGCGCCTGCCCCTTGTGCGCCTCGACAGCCGCGGCATCCGCCCACTTCTCAAGAAGGAACAGTTCCTCGCTCCCGTCCGCCGGGAAATAGTAATCATATTTCCTGTTTCCGGCCTCAGCCCTGCTGGCGGCGTCGATCCCTTCCTCCCGGATCTTCTTCAGGAAAGCATCTCTCTGTCCGGCTTTGCATTTGTAAGTGACGTTCAGCACGATCATGGCGTTCTCCTCTCTGGTCAGCTTCAAGTATCTGTTTCCTTCCTGCTCATCATAATATCAGGGGGCAGGTTCCCTGTGTCAGCGGTCCATCGCCTCCTCTGCCCGCCTTGCGGTCTCCTCGATCGCCTCGTCATACCCGGTGAGTGCCGCAAAAGGCGCGAACTGGGCCGCCCGGTTCAACAGAGGCATCTGCGCGTGCCGCCGGGAGACCGGGTGCGGGAGGTCTACGATATCCTCATAGGGAAAAGGCTCTGCTTCCGGCAGGCGCTTCTTCTCTCTGTCTGTCATGCCTTGTGCCCTCCGATCTGTCTGCCCCTCTCCCGTCCTGTGGCGCCTTCCCGCAGGTTCAGTCCCCGCAGGACCGCGTCATTTCCATAACGCTTCCGGATCTCCAGCATGGCCTCCTGCAGGCGGCGCTCCTTGTCCCGGGCCTCCCTGGCCTCCTCCCGCTCCGCCTCCAGGGCGTCGTAGTCCGTGAAGAGGTCCAGCTGTTCATAGGTCTCCTCTTTCACATCCGCCTCCGGGATGATGTGGTTCAGGGCGATCGTGATCCGGCGGACCAGAAGGTCCGGATGGACCGTGCGCTTATAGATCGCCATCACCGCCCGCGTGATCTCGCGGCCGGAGGAGGTGGGCCCTGGGAGATTCTCCGTCCCGTGGGCATGCCTGGGCGCAGCCCTCCCGTAATAGTCTGTTGTGACAGGCCCCTTGTACTTCTTCCGGATCTCCGGATCCGTCAGGCTCTCCCGGTCATAGTTGATCGTGAGGAGGACCTGGTCCGTGACCAGCCTTTTCTCCACCAGGTCCAGGGCCATGGCGTCCGCCATCTCCTGCACCACGACGGCGGCCTTCTCATAGGTGTAAGGGCACATCAGCACCTGTCCGGAGCTGACGGAGCTGCTCTCCGGCCGGTACTTTTTGATCAGGTCGATGGTGCAGGGCTCCCAGCCCCAGGCGTGGTCGATCAGGAGCTCCGCGTTCACGCCGAACAGCCTGTAGAGCAGTTCTTCGTTGAGCAGGTCGGTCCCCTTGCCGATGGAGCAGCGGGCCACGTCGCCCATCGTGTACATGCCATAGGCTTCCAGCCTTTTCGCGTAGCCCCGGCCCACGCGCCAGAAATCCGTCAGCGGCCGGTGGGTCCAGAGCTGCCGGCGGTAGCGCGTCTCATCCAGCTCGGCGATCCGGACGCCGTCCGCGTCCGCCTCCACATGTTTGGCCCCGATATCCATGACGACCTTGGCCAGGTAGAGGTTGGTGCCGATGCCGGCCGTCGCCGTGATCCCGGTCTCCTTCATCACGTCCCGGATCATGGTGATCGCCAGCTCATGAGCCGTCATCCCGTAGGTGCGCAGGTAATTCGTGGCATCGATGAAGACCTCGTCGATCGAGTAGACGTGGATGTCCTCCTGCGAGATGTAGCGCAGATAGATATTGTAGATGCGCGTGCTGTACTCTATGTAATGCGCCATCCGGGGAACCGCCGCGATATAGTCCAGGGACAGGGCAGGGTCAGCCGCCAGCGCCCCCGCGTCCGCGGAAGACCCTGTGAAAGCGCGTCCCGGCGCCTTCGCGAGCCGCTCCCGGTTGACCTCCTCCACGCGCTGCACCACTTCAAAAAGCCTGGCTCTCCCCGGTATGCCGTAGGCCTTCAAGGCCGGGGATACTGCCAGACAGATCGTCTTCTCCGTGCGGGACACGTCCGCGACGACCAGATGGGTCGTGAGCGGATCCAGCCCGCGGTCCTGACACTCTACGGAGGCGTAGAAGGATTTCAGATCAATGGCGATGTAGGCGCGCTCCATGCTTTCCTGTCTCCTGTTCCGGCCGCTGTCTCAGCTCTCCCTGCGGGCGATGGCGTTGATCCATTTCTCCCCGCCGCGCCCTTCCCGGACATCGCCGGTGATGAACACTTCCAGGACCGTCAGGCCGGCCGCCTCCAGGCTCGCCCGGCACGCCGTCTCCTCCATGTCATGAAAGTAGCGGTCTCCGCTGATTCTCTCCGCACGCCCGTATTTGAAGGAGGCATACAGGACCCCGCCCGGCTTCAACAGTCTCCGCAGCCGATGCAGGACACCGGGAAGCGCCGATGCCTGCACATGCAGGAGCGACGCGCAAGCCCAGATCCCGTCATACTGCGCCTCCCCCTCCAACTCCTCGAAGCGGCACTGCCGCACCCGGATCCCGGTCCTCTCCGAGGCGAGGCGGCAGATCTCCGCGGAGGCGTCGAAGGCGTCCGTCTCATAACCGGCCTTCCGGAAGGCGATGGTATCCCGCCCGCTGCCGCAGCCGGCGTCGAGGATCCTCTGCCCGGGCTGCAGATACCGGAGAAAACGGTCCCGGCACACCTGCATGTCCGCGTTTTCCGTCCCGGCGACAAAGGCCTCTGCGTGTGTATCATAGTAACGGATCGTCTCCTCGTTTCCGGCACCCGTCTCCGCCGGATCGCCGTCCGGTTCCCGGGTCCCGTCCAGCACTTGGACGACTATCCGGTCCGCCGGCAGCCAGCCCACGGATGCCAGCTCGTCCTTATGGAGCCATTTCGCGTCCTCGTGCTCCTTCAGAGTCAGTTCTCCCTCTTTCACGCGGGCATAGAAGCACCCCATGCTGAGATGAAAGGCCGGGTAGTCGTACTCCACCGTGGTGATCCTGTCCCCGACGACGATCTCCGTGTCGAATTCCTCCCGGATCTCCCGCCGGAGCGCCTCCTCGGGGGTCTCACCCGGCTCCACCTTGCCGCCGGGAAATTCCCAGTAGTCCTTCCAGTCGCCGTAGCCCCGCTGGGTCGCAAAGTACCTGTCTCCGTCACAAATTACCGCCGCCACCACATGGATCGTCTTCATACCGTGTCCCTTCTGCCTCCGATGATTGATGCTGTCATTATATCACGCATCCCCGGTCAGCAGTCTCTTTATATTGGCGGCCGTAGGCTCCGCGTCATAGGCCCACTCGATCAGGCGCACACCGTTCTGCCCGCACAGGTCCCTCTTCTGCAGGTCCAGGGCCTGCCTCTGCTCCAGCGCCTCCTGCCCGCCGAAAAAATCGACGGGAACGTAGTGCTGGACGCCCTGGTACTCGATGGCCGTCCGCAGCGACGGTATGTACATGTCCAGGCTCTGCCGGCCCAGCCAGGCGGGCCGGTACTGGTAGAGGGTGTCCGGATACCGCTCCCGCACCGCCTTGAACAGGGTCAGCTCGTGCTTCCATTTGGGCCTGATGACGCCTTCCGCCGTCAGCCGGGTCCGGATCTGTGTCCGCCTGAGCCGCCAGTCGGTCCGCAGGCCGTCCTTCTCCTCATAGAGGGCGAGGTCCGCGTACCACCAGTGAAAGAAGGGCATGATGATCTCGGTCAGGTTCCGGAAGATCTCCAACTCCGAGGAGAAATACCCGCAGTCCAGCATGTGCCGGATATTCCGCCTCACGTGGACCGTCTTCACCGGGTTGTGGTGCCAGGGCATGTTCCCCTGGTATTTCGCGATCCTGTCCGGCAGGTAGGGGGACCGCAGGGGCATCCGGTCCTCCTCCCACAGGTGGCTCTGGTACCAGGGCAGGGAGTAGTCGTACAGGGAATATCCCCCGTACAGGTCCTCCGTCGCGTTTGTGTAGAGCAGGTGGAACATCAGCAGCACGTCGTCCATCCGGCGCTTGTCGAATACGGCCAGATAGTGCACCTTCTCCTCGTCCGGGAACAGGTTCCGGACGGGCCGGACGGATTCCGCGTTCCGGCAGACCTCCATGATCACGAAGAACTGTGACAGAAAGCTCTCCGGGAAGAGGAAGCAGGCCTTGCGGTCCGTGTCAAGACCGGCGAACTGGTCCATAAACGCCTCTACATAGGGATTGGGCATAAGGGGGCCTGCCGCCCGGATCTTCTCCCCGGCCGCATAGCGGTAGGGGAGATCCGACCACGACAGCTGCACCAGGAAGCGGTCATACTGATTCTCCGCATATTCCCCGCGGACCTCCTCGAAGTCCTCCTGCCAGGAGGTATGCTCCCTGACGAGCTCCTCCATGGTGGAGAAGGTCGACGGCTCATGATACTGGGGATACCGCTCCCAGAGCCGGTCCAGTCTGTCGAAGGAGAGATCGGCTGCCGCCGGGGCATGCACGGGGGGATACATTGTCTCTTCCATCTCACTCACTTTTCTGCGGATCCCCTGTCGGGGTCCCTTCCTCACTGCTGCGCGCCTCTTCCGCCGCCACTGCCTCCCGGAAGCCTTTCAGGGCGTCGAAGGGCGCGAAGATCTTGGCCCGCTTCCCGCGCTCCATCCTCGGATGCCGGATACGGAAAGGGTCATAGCGGTCATGCCGGGGCATCCCTTTTAAGAAGACCTCCCGGTAACGGAAATCCGCCGGCATCGCCATCCTGCCGACTGCGTTCATCTCTGCACCTCCTGTCCTGCCGGAGTCCCGGAGCGCAGAGAAGGCCCGCAGCCGCGCTGTCAGGCCCTGTGCCCTCCGATCTGCTGATTCCTCTCCAGCGTCGTCGCGCCGTCCAGCAGGTTCATCCCTTTAAAGATGGCATTCGGTCCGTACCGTCTCCGGACCTCCAGCATGGCTCCCATGAGCCGCCGGTCCCGCTCCAGCGCGTCATAATCCGTAAACAGATCCAACTGATACACACCCAGATCCTCCGTGACATTGCCTGCGCACACGCCGATCTTCCGGAAGAGAAGCCGGTGGTCCGTCTTCCCGTCGAACTGCCGGGTCATCGCGGCGGAAACGGTCTGCAGGTCATTGGTGAGCGTCGGAAGGCGCACTGTCCCGCCCGTGTGCTTCGGGTGCAGCCGGCCGTAGAAATCCACGGTGACAGGCCCCTCGTAGTTCGGGCAGGCCTCCAGGCTCTTGTGATCGTACGACACCCACCAGGTGAAGGTCCTCGCGACCAGTTTCTTCACAAACATGTCCGCGCAGAGGACTTCGATCATCTCCCGGAAGACCAGCCGGGCCTCCTCATATTTATAGGGCCGCGGCAGGACCTGCCCGTTGCTCAGGGAATGCGCCGTGCTCCGGTAGGCCTTGATGTCCTGCATGGTGACCGGCTCGATCCCCCAGGCGTGGTCGATCAGGATCTCCCCGTCGACGCCGAAGATCTTATAGAAATACTCCTCGTCCCACTGGGTCCGCTCGGCCACGTCTCCCATCGTAAACATGCTGGCCCTGTACAGCCTGCGGGCCTTCCCCGGGCCGATCTGCCAGAAGTCCGTCAGCGGCCGGTGCTCCCACAGGAGGAACTTGTAGGAGTCCTCGTTCAGCTCCGCGATCCGCACGCCGTCCCTGTCCGCGGGGGATTTCTTGGCGACGATATCCATCGCGACCTTGGCCAGGTACAGATTGGTCCCGATGCCGACAGTCGCCGTGATGCCGGTCTCCTTCAGGACGTCCCGGATCATGGTCATGGCCATGACGTGGGCCGGGTTGGTGCCGGCCCTCTCCGCGCTCTGACGGTAGAGGTGCATATAGCCGGTGCAGTCGATGAAACACTCGTCGATCGAGTACACGTGCACGTCCTCCGGCGCGGCATACCGCAGGTAGATCCCGTAGATCTGTGCTGAGATCCGCTCGTACTCCGCCATCCGCGGCACCGCGATGATGAAATCGACATGCGTGTGGTGGCGCGCCTCATACTCCCGGATCTTCTGCCGGGCTTCAAAGAGCCGCGGCCGCCCCGGGACGCCCTTGGCCTTCAGGGACGGGGAGACGGCCAGGCAGATCGTCTGGTC
>DGGX01000066.1:10111-14144 GCA_002392385.1 Lachnospiraceae bacterium UBA3863 | reverse complement strand
ATGAACAATAAGGATATCATGGGCGACGTGTACGAGTACCTGCTCGGCAAGATCGCCGCCGCCGGGGAGAACGGCCAGTTCCGCACGCCGCGCCACATCATCCGCATGATGGTGGATCTGATGGAGCCCAAGGCGGACGACGTGGTCTGCGAAAGCAATACGCAAAATTTGATACAAATTAACGATTGCCCTCTCAGGGGTGTCGCATAGGCTTTAGGGGTGTCGGTTTTACAGACAGGCACGTTTTTGTATATAGGGGATGTAGTTATGGCGACGATTACAAAGAAACAGATGGAAGAATATGAACGTCTGCGCCGGGATCGGGACAATGGCCGTTTACTTACACCAGACGGTCTGCGGCTCATCTGTGCGGCGTACGAAAATGATCCTGAGAAGATCGGCATCCACATGTTGGAGATGCTGGCGAAGTTCAGGAATGAAGGTATAATTGACTAAACCGGGATCAGTGTGAGGAGGAGCTATGCAAATAACGATTCAGGAGTTTTATGATGTTGTAAAGCGGTTCATATAGAGAAAACCCTGCCGGATGGAGGACCGTCCGGCAGGGTTTTTCTATGCGGGCAGCTCTGGAGGCATTTACAGCTCCGTCATAAGTTCCGAGGTGTTGACCGTAGGATCGAAAGCAGCATCGTTGCCCGAGTTGGAGCGCAGGTTCAGAACATAGCTGTCCGGCAGGTCCCTGGGAGAGTACCCGGTGATCTGCCGGAATACTCTGTTGAAATTCCGGATCGTCCCAAAGCCGCAGTCCATGGCAATTTCCGTCATACTCAGATCCCGATTCCTGATCAGGTCGATCGCCCTGTTCACCCGTATATGATTCAGATATTCAGAAAAGGTCATTCCTGATATCCGCTTAAAAAAACGTGAGAAATAGGCCTTGGACATATGCATATAGTCCACGGCTCTTGAAAAGCTGTAGCTCTCCGCGTTTTCATCGATGTCATACAGGAGCTTCTTGTACCGCTCGGTCGCGTCGGATGTCAGGACGGACGTTTCACGGATCTCGTGCGCGGAGAAGATCTCAGCGATCAGCTGCTGCATGAGAGCATTGCTGATCTCGTCGTAGAACCGTCCCTTCTGAATCTCCGTTTTCCGGATCCTGTCCAGCGTCCCGAGCACATCGAATGCATCCGCGAAGACCGGATCGGCAAGGCAATAATTGTCGGTGATACGCCGGTTCAGTTCATCGGAAAAAAGAGACACATACAGGGTCGTACCGGGCGCGGAAATGATGGAGTGGATCGACTGCCCTCTCAGATAGATACACTGTCCTTTCTGCAGCGTATAGATCTCCTGATCAAGGGAAATCAGCGCCTCCCCGCGCTCGCATACGGCGATCTCGTGATCGAAGTGCCAGTGCGATATGTTTTTCAGATTCCGGTACTTGCCCACCCATACAAGAGAGTGGTCCGGATAGACCCGGTGTTCATGATTGGCTAACATACTATCAGTCTACTGAAAAGGTCAATAAATGTCCATAATGGGGGACCAGATTTCTTTTGCCGTTAAAGAAGGTTTTCTATAATTTTTTAAGAAGGCATAAAAGATATATCCGGCAATGTTACAGCACAAGGTTTGTTTATAGGGAGGTAATGTATGAAGCAGTTCTGGTTTGTGGTAGGTTCCCAGGATCTCTACGGAGAAGAGGTCCTCAGGACAGTGGCGGAGAGAGCGGAAGAGATGGCGGGATGGCTGAGTGAGAAGCTCCCTTATCCGCTGGTCTACAAAGTGACGGCCATGTCCTCCGGCCAGATCACGAAGGTGATCAAGGAGGCCAATTTTGACGATGACTGCCTCGGCGTGGTAACATGGTGTCACACCTTCTCGCCGTCCAAGATGTGGCTGACGGGCCTGTCTATGTTGCAGAAGCCCTGGTGCCATCTGGCGACCCAGTACAACAAGGAGATCCCCAACGAAGAGATCGACATGGACTTCATGAACCTCAACCAGGCGGCGCATGGAGACAGGGAGCACGGCTTCATGGGCGCGCGTCTCAGGAAGGCCAGAAAGGTGATCGCGGGCTACTGGAAAGAGGAGAACGTGATCGCGAGACTGGCTGAGTTCCAGAAGGTCTGCGTGGGCATCGATTTCTCCAAGAACCTGAAGGTCATGCGTTTCGGCGACAACATGAGAGGTGTCGCCGTCACCGAAGGCGACAAGGTCGAGGCACAGAACAAGCTCGGCTGGGAAGTCAATTTCTGGGCGGTCGGCGATCTTGTGAAAGAGATGGATGCCGTCACCGAGGAAGAGATCGACGCGCTCTGCAAGGAATACTTCGAACAGTACGACGTGGCGACGGACAATACTGCCGCGATCAGATATCAGGCGAGAGAAGAGATCGCCATGAAGAAGATGATGGACAGGAACGGCTGCAAGGCTTTCAGCAACACCTTCCAGGATCTTTACGGCATGGAGCAGCTTCCCGGCCTGGCATCCCAGCACCTGATGGCGCAGGGCTACGGCTACGGCGGAGAGGGCGACTGGAAGGTCAGCGCCATGACCGCCATCCTCAAGAAGATGGGCGAGGGCGAGAACGGCGCCTCCGCATTCATGGAGGACTACACCTATCACCTGGTCGAGGGAGCCAAGTATTCTCTCGGCGCCCACATGCTGGAAGTCTGCCCGTCCCTCGCAGCGAACAGGCCCCGCATCGAGACCCATCACCTGGGCATCGGCATGAACAGGAAGGACCCGGCCCGTCTGGTCTTCGACGGCAGAGAGGGCAAGGGCATCGTCGTCTCCCTGATCGACATGGGCGGCAGGATGAGACTGATCGTGCAGGATATCGAGTGCGTCAAGCCGATCATGGAGATGCCGAATCTCCCTGTTGCCAAGGTCATGTGGAAGGCTATGCCTTCTCTGGAGACAGGCGTGGAGTGCTGGATCACGGCCGGCGGCGCGCACCACACGGTGCTGAGCCTGGATGTCACCGCGGAGATGATGCGCGACTTCGCCAGATTTATGGACATTGAATTCGTACATATCACAAAGGATACGACCGTGGAGGCGCTGGAAGACAAGCTGCTTGTCAACGATCTGATCTGGAAGCTTCGCTGATCCGGCCTGCACAAGCGGCAGTGTCCGGCACGAAAGGAGGGACAGTATGAACCTGAAAGAGACAGCGATCGGAATCGAACTCGGTTCCACAAGAATCAAAGCCGTTATGATCGATAAGCATCATAAGGTGCTGGCGCAGGGGGATCATACCTGGGAGAACAGCTTCAAAAACGGCGTATGGACCTATTCCCTCGAAGAAGTGAGAGAGGGCCTGCAGGATTGTTTTGCCGGGCTCAAAAAGGATGTGGCAGAGAAGTATGATACGGTGCTGACGACCACCGGCGCCATCGGCGTCTCCGCCATGATGCACGGCTATCTTCCTTTTGACAGGGAGAACCGGCAGATCTGCGAATTCCGCACCTGGAGGAACACCATCACCCAGGAGGCGGCGGAGAAGCTCAGCGAACTGTTCGACTTCAACATTCCGCAGAGATGGTCCATCGCCCACCTCTATCAGGCGATCCTGAACAAGGAAGAGCATGTGAAGGACATCGCTTATATCACGACGCTGGCAGGATATGTCCACTTCGTCCTGACCGGAGAGAGATTTATGGGCATCGGCGAGGCCAGCGGCATGTTCCCCATCGATTCCGAAAAGCTCTGCTATGACGAAGAGATGGTGAAGAAGTTTGACGCCCTCACGGGCCTGGACCTCCTCTCCATGCTGCCTGTGATCAAAGTCGCGGGCGAGAATGCCGGTGTTCTGACAGCGGAAGGCGCCCTCTACCTGGATCCGTCCGGCGATCTGGAGGCGGGCATCCCCATCGCTCCCTGCGAGGGCGACGCCGGGACCGGCATGGTCGCAACGAACTCCGTCCGTGTCAGGACCGGCAATGTCAGCGCCGGAACCAGCGACTTCGCCATGGTCGTCACGGACCAGAAACTGAAGATGCACAGAGAGATCGACATGGTCACGACGCCGGCCGGCAAGCCCGTCGCGATGGTGCACTGCAAC
>DGGX01000066.1:7340-10066 GCA_002392385.1 Lachnospiraceae bacterium UBA3863 | reverse complement strand
CACTGCAACAACTGCACCTCCGACATCAACGCCTGGGTCAGGCTGATCAGGGAATCCCTGAGCGCCTTCGGCTTCACGGTCGATACCAACACCCTCTATACCAGGCTGTTTGAAGAGGCTCTCAAGGGCGACGACGACTGCGGCGATCTGCTCAGCTACAACTATTTCTCCGGCGAAGGCGTGACGGACCTCAACGAAGGCAGACTCCTCTTTATGAGGAAGGCGGATTCCAGATTTACGCTGCCCAACTTCATGAGGACCCATCTCTACTCCGCCATGGCGACCCTGAAGATCGGCATGGATATCCTGCACGGCGAGAACGTTGAGATCGACAAGATCTACGGTCACGGCGGATTCTTCAAGACACCGGAGGTGGGCCAGAGGATCCTCTCCGCGGCCATCGATACGCCGGTATCCGTCATGGAGACGGCCGGAGAAGGCGGCCCTTACGGCATGGCCCTCCTCTGCGCCTACATGCTCTGGAAGAAAGATGAGTCCCTGGAGGACTATCTGGACGACAAGGTATTCCACGGCTGCAAGTCGGTCACCGTGTCCGCGGAGCAGCGCGAGGTGGACGGCTTCAACAAGTTCATCGAAGATTACAAGAGCTGCCTGGCGGTCGAGAAGGAGGCCATCAGGTCCTGGAAGAACTGAACAGAGAATTGAGAACCGGTATGCTCCTTCCGGATACAAACAGTTGACAGAGGACTCATCTGACTCATATGATAGTCCAGGTATCAGGGAGTAGCTGGCGCGGATGCGCAACATTTTCCGTCAATACGGGATAAGTCCCCGGAATCTGTTCGAAGCAGCAAGACTTTTACCACAGCTTCGGCTGTGGTAGAAGTCTTTTTTATTTCTCTGTTATCACAGAAATCGATACGGCACCAGTGGATGACGGAGGAAAGAGATGAAGACTGCAGCCATTGTACTGTTCGCTTTGATGTATGTCCTTATGATCGCCAGGCCCAAATACAGGCCCTTCTACGCCCTGGCGGTGGCGGTGATCTTCCTGATCACGGGGATATTGCCGCGGGCTGGAAAGTGCAGGAAGCGACATGAGATTGTAGCAGGAGAGGCGACAGCGTATAATGAACGGAGATATTCGCCTACGTCCAACAGAGTGAAGGAAGGATCATGACAGAGGACAATTACGCTGTAAATGCAGACACGGTGAGGATCATCGAGCTCAGGGAGTCTGTTCTCGCCGACAATGACCGGGACGCGGAAAGGCTGCGCGCCGAACTGAGAGACAAGGGAGTCTTTCTGCTCAATCTCATGTCGAGCCCCGGCGCGGGCAAGACCACCACGCTGCTGGCCCTGCACAGATATCTCCGCGGCAGCCTCCGCTGGGGCGTCATGGAGGCGGACATCGATTCAGATGTGGACGCGCGCACGCTGGCGGAGGCGGGCATTCCCTCCATCCAGCTCCACACCGGCGGCATGTGTCATCTGGACGCGGACATGACCAGGCAGGGGATCCGCGCTTTCGGGCGGGATGACCTGGATCTCATCGTGCTGGAAAATGTGGGGAATCTGGTGTGCCCCGCGGAGTTCGATACCGGCGCGGCCCTGAACGCGACCATCCTGTCCGTGCCGGAAGGGGACGACAAGCCTGCCAAGTATCCCCTCATCTACCAGACCTGCGAGCTCCTGATCGTCAACAAGATCGATGCCCTGCCTGTCTTCGATTTCGACAGGGAGAGGCTGGAGAGAGACGTGCGGGCCCTGAACCCGGAGATCCGTATTTTCTATATCTCCGCCAGGACCGGAGAGGGCGTGGAGGAGCTGGCAGCCTGTCTGCGGGACAGGATCAGAGAATGGAGCGGGAATAATGGGTAAAATGGGTAAGGTCAGAGTGATCGAGATCAACGAGGACGTGAATGCGGCCAATGACAGGATGGCGGCGGACATCCGGAGGAGAATGACGGACCAGGGGACCCTCTTCCTGAACGTGATGTCCTCTCCGGGAAGCGGGAAGACCACCACGCTGATCGCCCTGATCGAGGCGCTGAAGGACAGGTACAGGATCGGGGTCATGGACGTGGACATCCGGTCCTCGCTGGATGCCCAGAGAGTGGCGGACGCCACCGGCGTACGGTCTATCCAGATCCACAACGGGGGACTCTGCCACATCGACGCGGACATGACCGCCAGGGCCCTGGCCCAGTACGGGACGGAGGACCTGGATATCCTGTTTCTTGAGAACATCGGAAACCTGGTGTGCCCCGCGGAGTTCGATACGGGAGCGCACAGAAACATCATGCTGCTGAGCGTCCCGGAGGGCCATGACAAGCCCCTGAAATATCCGCTCATGTTCCGGGTGTCCGACCTGGTCATCATCAACAAGATGGATACGTTGGATTATTTCGATTTCGACCTGTCCCTGGCGGAAGAGTATATCCACAGACTGAACCCGGGGGCAGTGATCCTCCCCCTGAGCGCCAGGACCAGCCAGGGAATGGACGCACTGGCCGACTGGGTCATGGGGGAAGCGGACCGCCTCCGGGTCTTATGATCGCGGGATAGAAGGATATCAGAAGCAGGATCACTTCATGGCGCCGAGCAGGAGCTGCAGCAGGGCGGTGCCGTCTGTGGCCGCGTTCTGGGTGCCCGCGGACACGACAGGGATCGCCTCGTCAGGCTCCTCCTTGCCGAACCCCAGCAGAGAGCCCAGAAGGCCTCCGAGCGGGGAAGGCGCGGCAGCCTGAGGCTTGGGTGCCTGG
>DGGX01000066.1:0-7282 GCA_002392385.1 Lachnospiraceae bacterium UBA3863 | reverse complement strand
CAGCCTGAGGCTTGGGTGCCTGGGCGGCCTGGGGCTTGGGTGTCTGGGCGGCCTGGCTGGATGCCGCGGAGATACCGCTGAGGAGAGCGGGGGCGATGATGGTAAGGATGCGGGCGACCATGGCGGGATCGATGCCCGTCTGGGAGGACAGATCTCTGGTGACCTTGTCCCTGTCATTGCCCAGGATATGACCGATGATCAGGGAGCCGTCCTTCTCGTCAGCATCCTGCAGCTGCAGGTCCATGCTGTTCTTGTTGGTGTGCTGGGAGAGGGCGGTCAGCAGAGACTGGGCACCGGAGCCCTGGGAAGCGTTGCCTGTCAGATATTTGAGCAGGAGCGGGATGGCCAGGGTCATCAGGCTCTTGATCTGCTTATCAGACAGACCGGTCTTGCCGGCGACGGAGCTGACGGCATTCTTGGCAAGCATGAGTTTCAGAAGCATTCCGAGCAGATTCATAGCGTTTGGTACCTCCCTTCAGAAAATGGAAATCGGATCCTGCTACTATTGTACTACACAAAGGGCAGGAAGGACTTCTTTTATTAATATGTTATCTTCTTCACACAAAACGAGGGAATATGCTATAATAAGCGTTGTCTGTAATATCGAGGGTCCGGAATGCCCGGCATCGATTGGTTTAATCTCATCTCTTTTAAAAAGGGGGAAATGAAATGGCATTAGTTACAACTACTGAAATGTTCAAAAAGGCTTATGACGGCGGATACGCCATCGGCGCTTTCAATGTCAATAACATGGAAATCGTCCAGGCGATCACCGAGGCGGCAGCCGAGCTGAGGTCCCCCGTTATCCTTCAGGCCAGCGCGGGCGCGAGAAAATATGCGAACTCCGTATATCTGAAGAAGCTCGTCGAGGCGGCTGTTGAGCTCTATCCCGAGATCCCGATCGCTCTTCACCTGGATCACGGCGCAGACTTCGCAGTCTGCAAGGAGTGCGTGGACGGCGGATTCACCTCTGTCATGATCGACTATTCCGGCCATGATTTCGAGGAGAACATCGAGGAGTCCAGAAAGGTCGCCGAGTATGCGCATGAGCACGGCGTTGTCGTCGAGGCTGAGCTGGGCACCCTGGCCGGCATCGAGGATGCTGTGAGCGTGGACGCTGACAAGGCTATGTACACGGATCCCGATCAGGTCGAGGAGTTCGTGAAGAGGACCGGCGTCGATTCTCTGGCGATCGCCATCGGCACCAGCCACGGCGCTTATAAGTTCAAGCCCGGCACGGATCCCAAGCTGCGTCTGGACATCCTGGCAGAAGTCTCCAGAAGGCTTCCCGGCTTCCCGATCGTTCTGCACGGTTCTTCTTCCGTTCCGCAGGAATATGTCCACATCATCAATGCCCACGGCGGCGCTCTGAAGGATGCCATCGGCGTTCCGGAGGATCAGCTGCGTGAGGCTGCCAAGGGCGCGGTCTGCAAGATCAACATCGACTCCGACCTTCGTCTCGGCATGACCGCGGGTATCCGTGAGCACTTCGAGGCACATCCGGACCACTTCGATCCCAGACAGTACATCGGCGACGGCCGCAAGTATGTCAAGGCGATCGTGGCCCACAAGATCACGGAAGTTCTCGGCTCCGACGGCAAGATCTGATCGGCGGGAACAGACGATTGACGGGATCGTCGCACTGAACCTTTGAATGCACGAACATTACCGGAGACACGCCTGCGCGCCTTCGGTAATGTTTTTGCATTTACAGTGGGCGGCAGTCCCGCTGAGCATGGACAGAAGAGAAAAGTCACAGGATACAGCAAGAGACGGAGGCAGAAAGACTATGAAGAGAAGGACGGCAGTGATCGCGGCCTTATGGCTGGGAGCGGTACTCTGCGCCTGCAGCGGAGCCCCGGCGGGGCAGACCGCTGAGCAGTCAGGGCAGCAGACGGAAGAACAGACGGTGGAGCAGGCGGAAGAGCAGACGGCGGAAGAGACAGAAGCGACGGAAGCGGAGCAGGCTCCGCAGGCACCGGTCTGCGAGACAGGAGAGCAGGAATTATCAGAAGCGGTCGACGATGTGGTGACGGCCCAGGGGACCCACATGACCATCCGGCTCACAGACGAGTCCGCAGCGGAGTGGCCGCAGCTGGCCAGGTCTGTGGAGCTGCTGGGACAGAACCGGTGGGACGACGCGCAGGCGACCTTTGAGGAGATCAGCGGGGCGGCGGCCTCTTTCCTGGAGACCTACGAGGGCGAGCCGGAGGAATTCCCCGCGGGCCATCTGCAGACGGAGATCCAGGTCATCCGGAGCGACGATAAGATCCTGAGCCTCCTGGACACCTGGGCCTCCGGTTATCCCGGCGCCGCCCACGACATGGTGTCCTTCAAGGGCTATACCTACGACACCGCGTCCGGGGAACCCATCGCCCTTTCGGATATCGTGGCGGACCTGCCGGGCATGGGCAGAGCTGTATCGGGGAGACTGGTGGACTTTGAGGACCAGACCTACACGGCGGACTGGGGTCTCGAGGACTATTTTGACGAGAACGGGGACCTGAAGGACAATCTGGTCTGGACGGTGGACGCGGAAGGCATCACCTTCTACTTCGCGCCCTATGAGCTGGCACCCTATGCGGTGGGCCCCCTGCACGCCCAGATCCCCTTCGAGGGGTATCCGGACCTGTTTACGGAGAATTGGAGATAAACGGCCGGCTGTGATATAATGAACGATGGTTAGTGCAGTACCCGCGGAAGGAGATCACCATGGGACTTTTTGATTTTTTTAAGAAGGCGGATATCAACGAGGGCTACAGGGAATACAGAAGGCAGAAGCGCGCCATGCTGATCGACGTGCGTGACAGGGATGAGTTCGCGGCCGGCCATCTGCAGGGAGCCCGGAATATTCCGCTGAGTTCCATCGACAAGACAGTCTCGGCCATCCATGACAAGGATATGCCGATCTACGTCTACTGTCTCAGCGGTGGCCGCAGCCGCAAGGCGGTGTCGGCTCTGCAGAAGGCGGGCTACACCAACGTGAAGAATATCGGGGGTGTGCAGGACTACACGGGCAGAATGGTCAAGTGATCCGGCCCGGTCCGGCAGAAAAGATTTGACTTTTTTGCTTTGAAGTGTTAAACTCCTCATCAGCCTGTATATAAGGAGTGTTACGATGATCTGCAGTGCATGTTCGAAAAGAGCATACTTTTACGGCTTTACGGAGCGGCTTGCCCAGCCGCTTTTTAGCCGTGCCTGCGGGTAACAGGATCTGACCGGTCCTCTGCAGTTTTATAGAAGGCGCACGGCTTCGACGTATTGTCGGAGCCGTTTTTTGTTTCATCAGACCGGAAAGAGAGGAGAGAACAGCATGAATATGGTTTTCAGCCGCAGGCTTACAGTGCCCATGGAGACCAAGGAGATGTACCCCCTGACAGCCGCCATGGCGGAGACCGTGGAGAGGCAGAGACTGGAGATCAAGAAGATCTTCAGCGGCCGCAGTGACAGGCTTCTTCTCATTATCGGGCCCTGCTCCGCGGACAATGAGGACAGCGTGATCGACTATATCACCCGCCTTATGCCGATCCAGGAGCAGGTCAGGGACAAGATCCTGATCGTCCCCAGGATCTATACGGGCAAGCCCCGTACGACGGGAGACGGCTATCTGGGCCTGGTCCATCAGCCGGATCCGGGGGCCGGTCCCGACCTCTACAAGGGGATCATCGCCATGCGCGAGCTGCATATGCGGGCCGTCAAGGAGACGGGATTCGCCTGCGCGGACGAGATGCTGTATCCGGAGAATTACAGGTACCTGGACGATCTTCTGGCCTACGTGGCCGTCGGTGCCAGGAGCGTGGAGGACCAGTACCACCGTCTGACGGCCAGCGGCATGGATGTGGCCGTGGGCATGAAGAACCCCACCAGCGGCGACCTGACCGTAATGATGAACAGCATCCTGGCGGCCCAGCATCCCCACGATTTCGTCTACCGGGGATGGGAGGCCCACTCCTACGGGAACCCCTACGCCCACGCGATCCTGCGGGGCTATGTAAACCGCCAGGGCGTCACCCACCCCAATTATCATTACGAGGACATCATCTACCTGTCCCAGCTCTATGCTAAGATAGGCCTGGAGAATCCGGCGGTCATCATTGACTGCAACCACGCTAATTCCGGCAAGGATCCCTTCCAGCAGCCCAGGATCATCCGGGAGGTCCTGTCCTGCTGCCGCTGGAGCGAGGACGTGCGCAGGCTGGTCAAGGGCTTCATGGTGGAGAGCTATATCGAGGACGGCCGGCAGGAGGTGGACGGCGGCTGCTACGGCAAGTCCATCACCGACGCCTGCCTGGGCTGGGAGAAATCTGAGAGACTGATCTATGAGATCGCGGAGCAGCTCTAGGAGGAGAACCATGGATATTGAAGAGGCAAGACAGGAGATAGCGGCAGTGGACCGTGAAATGGCGGCCCTGTTCGAGCGCAGGCTGAGAGCCGGAGCGGCGGTGGCCGCCTGGAAGAAGGAACGCGGCCTGCCGGTCAGGGACAAGGCCCAGGAGGAGCGGGTGCTGCAGCGCGGCGCCGCCAATGTGAAGGATCCGGAGAAAAGGGGCCTCTACCAGTGCTTCCTCCAGGATGTGATGCACAGGACCCGCCAGTACGAGCACCGTCTCATTGAGGGCACCAGGGTCGCCTACAGCGGCGTGGAGGGGGCCTTCGCCCAGATCGCCGCGCGCAGGATATTCCCCGACGCCAGGCTGGTGGCCTGCAGCTCCTTCGAGGAGGCCTACCAGGCCGTGGAGAACGGCGACTGCGAGACGGCCGTGCTGCCCATAGAGAACAGCTACGCGGGAGAGGTCGGACAGGTCATGGACCTTCTCTATGAAGGCCGTCTCTATGTCAACGGCGTCTATGACATGGCCGTGGATCACTGCCTGCTGGGGACCCCGGAGTCTTCTCTGGAGGGCATCCGCACCGTGATCAGCCATCCCCAGGCCCTGGCCCAGTGCCGGACCTATACCCTGGAGCGGGGCTTTGAGACCCGGGAGATGTCCAATACGGCGGTGGCCGCGCAGACAGTCCGGGACAGGCAGGACGCCTCCCTGGCGGCCATTGCCAGCGAGGAGACGGCGTCTCTGTACGGTCTGAAGGTCCTGGACAGGCACATCCATGAGAGCCGGTCCAATACGACCCGTTTCGCTGTGTTCTCCCCGGTGGAGGCACCCGTGCGCGGGACAGGGCGGGCCTTCCTCCTGCTCTTCACCGTCTGCGACGAGGCGGGCGGGTTGGCCCGTGCCGTCAACGTGATCAGCGGACACGGCTTCAACATGCGGGTCCTGCGGTCCCGTCCCATGAAGCACCTGCCCTGGCACTATTACTTCTATGCGGAGATCGAGGGAGATACGGCCACAGAAAAAGGCCGGCAGCTCATGGAAGAGCTGGCCGGCGTGTGCACGACTCTGAAGGTGGCGGGCAGCTACACCTCCGCGGAGGATGCGCTGCAGGGCGGCGAGACCATCTGAACGGCCGCCGCGTAAGATCGTAAATGTCTCAGAAGCCCATGTCCTTGCGGGAAGAGCGGTTGAGTCTGCGCAGGAGGGCGCCGTCCCAGCGGGCCTGTTCGGAGATGCCGCTGATCTCGAGACCGTAGGGGATCATGGTGGGCCTGCCGTTCCCGTCGACGGCCACAAAGGTGAGAAAAGCGCGGTTGATGGCGCGGCGGAAGCCTTCCTTGTCCTCGATGAAGGAGTCCACCCGCACCTCGCAGGAGCTGCGGCCCACATAGGTCATGCGCCCCAGCAGGACCAGACGGTCGTGGAGATAGGCGCCGCGCTTGAAGGTCAGGTTGTCGATGGAGGCCGTCGTGACATTGAGACCGGTGTGGCGCAGGGCGACAGCGCCGGCTACCTCGTCGATCCAGGCCACCAGCTGTCCGCCGAAGAGTCTGCCGGCCGAGTTGAGATGATCATAACGGATCTGGTAAACGTTCTCCACCTGTGAGAATTCCACTGTTTTTTTGGGCCTGGGATCGCTCTTGCCGTAGTCGGATCCCATCCTTCCGAGTCCTGTTTCCGAATTACTCATGGTCTGTCCTCTCTATGCATCTATATGCGGATGCAGGCACGCGGGTCTGCTGTTCGTCACGGCGCCTTATTGTCCGGGCCGGGGATCCTGTCCCCGGCCTGTATGCCTATTATACAGGAAAAAAAGGCACTGTAAACGCACTTGCGGGCGGTTCTTCCTTGCAGAAGCCGCCTTTTTATGTTACCCTCATGAACATGGTATCCGAGGATGCCGTATCTGTCTTTTCTGTTCTGTCCGCCGGCGCGGAGGCCGCGGACATGTGTTAAGGAGTGTGATCAGGTCTTATGGACGATGGCAGTCGATCTACCTTGCTGATCGTGTTATTACTGCTTCTGGGGGCCATGCTTTTTGCAGTCATGGAAACCGCTTTTGCCTCAGTTTCCCGCATCCGGCTCAAGACAGCCGCGGAGAAGGGCGACAGCCGGGCAGAGCGGGCGCTGTATGTCGCGGAGCATTTCGACCGTGCCGTCACGACGCTTCTGATCTGCACCAATATCGTACATCTTGCCGCCGCATCCATCGTGACAGTCTATGTGACTGAGCGGTGGGGCGCATCCGCTGTATCCCTTTCCACTGTGATCACAACGCTGGTGGTATTTTTCTTCGGAGAGATGCTGCCTAAAAGTATTGCGCGCAAATACAGCGAGGTGTTCAGTCTGAGCCTCTCCGGCATCATGAAGCTGCTGATGACGGTCCTGCGGCCGGCGGCAGCGCTCCTGACCTGGATCGGAAACAAGGCCGCGGGAATGACCAGAGGGGAAGAGGAGTCGTCCGTCACGGAAAGCGACCTCTATGATATCATCGAGGATATGACGGAGGAGGGGACCATCGATGAGGAGCAGGGAGACCTGATCTCCTCGGCCCTGCAGTTCGGCGACGTGACGGTGGACACCATCCTGACCAGCCGTGTGGACGTGGCGGCCATCGATATCAATATGCCCCAGGAGGAGATCCTGGCCTATATCAAGGAGCAGAATCACAGCCGTCTGCCCGTCTACGACGGCACCATCGACAATATCATCGGTATCCTGCATATCCGCCGCTATATCCGCTATTACGTCCGCATGGGCAAGGCCATCGATATCCGGCCCCTTCTGTACGAGCCCTTCTTCGTGCACCAGTCCACCAAGATCGACGACCTTCTGACCATTATGTCCAGGAAGAAGATCAATCTGGCGGTGGTCACGGACAACTACGGCGGCACGGTGGGTATCGTCACGGACGAGGATATCCTGGAGGAGCTGGTGGGCGAGATCTGGGA
>DGGX01000027.1 GCA_002392385.1 Lachnospiraceae bacterium UBA3863 | reverse complement strand
CCAGGCGTCGTAGGTGCCGTTGTCGCAGTTGAGCATGTCGTAGCCGGCGTCCTGCAGGTACTTGGCGGCCCGCTCGGACTCCTCCATGTCGCGCCCGGCCTCCTCGAACTCCTCGCCCGGCAGCGCGCCGCGCCGGAAGCCCTTGGTCTTGGAGACCACACTGTAGCGCAGCGACACGGGGAAATCCTTCCCGCACACCGCCTTTATGGCCTGCACGATCTCCACCGGGAAGCGATAGCGATTCTCAAAGGATCCGCCGTACTCGTCTGTGCGGTGGTTCACATATTTGAGGGTGAACTGGTCGAGCAGGTAACCCTCGTGTACCGCGTGGATCTCCACGCCGTCGACCCCCGCCTCCTTCAGGAGGCGCGCACACTCGGCAAAAGAATCCACGAACTCCTTGATCTCCTCCACAGTCATGGCGCGGGAGGGGACTTTGTCCGACCACCGGTTGGGCGCCGGAGAGGCACTGGCCGTGATCTTGTCCAGGTCCATGACCGGCTTGGAGCCCAGGCGCAGGGCCTTGTTCTCGTACAGCTTCTCCATCATTTCCGAGATGGTGAAGCTCCGCCCGAAGCCCGCGGTCAGCTGCACGAAGAGCTTGGCGCCGGTGGCGTGGAACTCCGGCAGCCATTTGGCCAGGTCCTGGTACATCTTCTTGTTCTTGTGCAGCCACTGGCCGAACATGGGGTTATAGACCGGCTGACAGCCCGGGAGCACCAGGCCGGCGCCGCCTTTGGCCGCCTCCAGGACGAATCTCGCCCCGTCCTTGTCGAAATGGTTCCGCTCCATCCAGCCGAACAGGTCCGTGCCGCCCATAGACGTCACGACGAACCGGTTCTTGATCTCGCAGTTCCCGATCTTCCACGGGGTCAGGAGCGCCTGGTATTCCTCTCTCACAGATGTTTCTGCACTCATAGGGACCTCCCTTCCTTACGTCTCCGCCGCCGGCGCGGCGTCAAACGTGTCCTCGCTCTCCACGAGCACGGTCCCGTCCTCCTTGACGTGGATCCGCTCCCCTTCCCGCACTTCCTTCAGGAAGTCCTCGCCGAGATCGTCCACCAGCACGATCGGGTGGTCTGACCAGTTGGCTGTGAGCACCGCACCGGCCACAGCCAGCGTGTCCGCCTTCTTGCTGAAGAGCATGCAGGCGGGGCCGACCCCCATGACGGAGGCGCAGTAGAGCACCATGCCCCCGGTGGTGGATCCGATGGTCTCCGGCAGGCAGAGAGCCTTGCCCGGCATCAGCTTCTTGTACAGTTCCGGGTTGTTCATATCCTGAATGACACCCTTGGGGTTCAGGAAGGACCCCGCCGTCTTCAGGCTGGCCAGCGTATTGAATCCCGCATGAGTGACCAGCGCGTCCGCCGTCACATCCCCGGGCACGACCACTCTTCCTTTATACTTTCTGATCATCGGGCGGCACCTCCTCTCTCCCAGGTCTCGTTCCAGCCGCCGGTGATGATCTCCACCAGCTCTTCCTCACTGAAGAAACGAGCCTTACTGTAATACCGCAGCTTATTGGAGGCGGTGATGATCCGGATCTTGTCCGTCAGCGGGTTGGAGGTATAGGACAGGGGACAGAGCCCGGAGACCGTCACCCCCATCTGCGCCAGCTTCGCGGCCTCCGCCGGATACTTGTCCTCAAAGGCTGCGCGCACATCCGGCGCCGCGCAGAAGATCGTGTTCACCGTCACTTTCTCGTTTCCGTGCTTCTGCAGCCCTTCGGACAGCCTTTCCGTCCAGTCCAGGAGCTGCGCGCAGGAGAAATGCGGACATCCGGCAAAAGCCAGCTCGGGTGCGCCGTTTTTCTCCTTTTTCCCGCTGCCGGCTGCTTCCCGCTCCTCCCAGGGATTGGGGTAGCTCGCCTTCACCCGGGCGATCTCCGCGTCGTCGATCACAAATACCTTGGCATCTTCTTTGATCAGGGCATTGCCGCCGTCCGCCGTCGCATGCCGGACCGCCTCGGGCGTCAGGTTCTCCACATGGTAGAGCCCGACCGAGCCGTTGGAGGCCGCCGCGGCGCCCATGTCCTTCAGATAATCCTTGGCATCCTGCGTGAGCTCCGTGCCGATCCACTTATCCAGCCCCCGGATAAAAGGCACGTCCTCCACGCACTTGAACCCGATGGCGCTGCCCAGCAGCTGGGGTTCGGGCCGCTTGTCACAGCGGACCTCGATGATCCAGTCCGCCTTCCTCCCCTCGTCCGTGAGGAGGCCGAATTCCGGCACATAGCCCAGAATATTGGACATCAGCTCCAGAATACCCGAGTTGCGGTTGCACCGGGCGCCGATCACCGAGTTGGCATAGGAGACCGCCGAGGACTCCGCCCAGCCCAGGATGTCCCCGTACTCCGGAATATTGCCGACTTCTTCCATGTAGGATGTGCACGTGTAGGCATTGCTGTCCTTGATGCCCATGCGCTCCCACTCCTTCTCCATCCGCTTCTGGCCGGAGAAGATCAGCTTGAACATCGCCCGGTCCATGAGGCTCATCGGCACATGCGGCTCCACGCCCCGCGGATCGGTCGTGAAGCTCTGCCGCGGCAGCGCCCCTCCCTCGATCAGCTCCTCCATCAGGTCAAAAACCGGCTTCCACGTCATGCTGCCTGTTCCGATCACCGCATGCCCCATCCGGCCGGTGATCTTCACCATCCGCTCCGCCCCGAACGCCTCGCCGTACATCACCAGCGTGTTCAGCACCTTGCGCATGGCCTCCCCCTGCTCCCCTCTCTGCACGGCGAGCAGTTCCTCATTCAGAATCATATCAGCCACTCCTTTCCGTTACAGTTTCAGTTTCTGGTGGTTCCTTCCGCCTCATACTTTTATTGTAACTGATTTTCTCGCGCAGGTCACCTCACACAGGTGACGGTTCTGTGTGTGAGGGCGAGGCTGAAAAGGCAAAAAAGCCAGGTTTTCTGCGGGTCGCACAGGGGACGGTTCTCTGTGAGAGCTGTGTGATGCACTGTTTCAAATGAGCAGCCATCCCGTGTCTGTTCATGCACGCAGCGGAGACCTCTCACAGGGAACCGGGGGCAAAGGCGAGGCGATAGGCTTGCTCTGTCGCCCTGCTTTCGCCCTTTTCCCCACCTCCACACAGCACGGTTCTCTGTGTGGTCGGCTTTGAAAACAGGGTTCTGACTAAATTGAATGCATACACATTCCCCAGAGACCCTTCGGAAACGCCGGCACTTCATTTTTCCGAGCCTCTGGCGATGGAAAAATGTTAGTGTCCGCTGCGTTTACGACGGAGCGAGAGCGTGTCTCAGGGGAATGTGTATGCATTTCGATTACTTAACTCAAGAACCTGTTTTTATGGCAGGCCTCACACAAGGAACCGTCCCCTGTGAGAGGACAAAAAAGCGCAACAGCAGGTTGAAATAAAGCATGGTCCCCCGGCGGCTGTCAGTTATAATGGAATCAAAAAGAATCCCGAAGGGAAGAGGAATCCATAAAGAGTAAAGATAGATAAAGGAGGAAGCATAGAGCATGGCCGCTGACACCGCAAGAGAACTTCGCAGCAAGCTGATCTATCAGGTCTTCACACGCAATCACGGAGCCGGCACTTTTCGTGCGGTGGAGGAGGATCTGCCGCGCATCAAGGCGCTGGGCGCCGACATTCTCTACCTGCTGCCGGTGCAGCCCTCCGGCGAGGTGCACAGGAAGGGAAGTCTGGGCTCCCCTTATGCGATCAAGGACTATCGGGCCGTGGATCCCCGGCTGGGGACGATGGAGGACTTCATACACCTGACCGAGGCGGCGCATCAGGCCGGCCTGCAGGTAATGCTGGACGTGGTCTATAATCACACGTCGCCGGATTCCGTGCTGGCCCAGGAGCACCCGGAGTGGTTCTATCACAAGGCTGACGGGAGCTTCGGCAACCGGATCGGCGACTGGTGGGACGTGATCGACCTGGACTATGCCGATCCCGGTCTCTGGGACTATCAGATCGAGACCCTGAAGATGTGGGCCCGGTATGTGGACGGCTTCCGCTGCGACGTGGCGCCGCTCATCCCGCTGGACTTCTGGAAGCGGGCCCGCAGAGAGGTGGAAGAAGTGCGCCCCGGCTGCATCTGGCTGGCGGAGGCGGTGGAGCATTCTTTTATCACCGAATGCCGGAAAAAAGGGATCCCCGTCCTGAGCGACGGCGAGCTCTACCAGGCCTTCGACATCTGCTACGATTATGACCTGTACGAATACCAGGCCGGAGCCATGACAGGCCGCAACAGCCTGGACGAGTACCTGGCCAGGATCACGGAGCAGGAGGCCCTCTTCCCGGACAACTACTGCAAGCTCCGGTGCCTGGAGAACCACGACCGCCCCCGCGCCGCCGCCCTCCTGCCGGATGAGAAGTCTCTGCGCAGCTGGACCGCCTGGATCCTTTTTGCAAAAGGCACGACCCTCATCTACGCCGGAGAGGAATTCCGCGCCACCCACCACCCGACCCTCTTCGACAGCGACCCGATCGCCCTGACCGGATCCTCCCCGGAGAGCCCGGACCTCACCTCCCTCATCGCAGCCATGTCAGCCATCAAAAAAGACCCCGCCCTCTCCCGCAGCGCTTTCCGCGCGGAAGCGGCCGGGCCCGGACATGACGTGATCCTTGCCGTGCACGAAGTATATGCGGATACCGCCCTCTCCGAGAAGAACATGCCCGGGAAGACAGTCTACGGCATCTTCCCCCTGTCCGGCCGCCCCTGCTCCATTCGGATCGACGTCCCGGACGGAACCTACACGGACATGATGACCGGCGGTACCGTTGACATCTTCGAGAAGACCCTGTCGCTCCAGGGCGGACCGGTTATTTTCTGTGTGTGACGCGGTCTTTCTCTCACTCCACGCCCCGGAGCTCCGCCGCCGGAACGTACTCGCGGGCGATGGAGAGGTAGTGTTCCATGTCCGCCTTGTCCGGCGCGTGGAAGCCCTCGAAGGGCACGGTGTCCCGGTCGGTGAAGCTCTGGAGAAAATAGCGCCTGGCGCCCCTGATCATGCCGCCGATCCAGCGGAAATCCTCCGCGCTGTGCAGCTCCTTCACCACGGTGGTGCGGAACTCGTAGTCTATGCCGCTCCCCATCAGGAGCCCGATCGTCTCCGCCAGCGCCTCCAGGTCCACCCTGTCCACACCGGCCGTCAGGGCATATTTGGCCGGGCTGTTCTTGATGTCCACGGCGGCATAGTCCACCAGGCCGCGGTCCAGCAGGGTCCGCAGCATGTCCGGATGGAAGCCGTTGGTGTCCAGCTTGGTGCCGAATCCCATCTCCCGGATCTGCGCCAGCAGGTCCGGAAGGTCCTTGCGCAGGCAGGGCTCGCCGCCCGTGATCGCGACGCCGTCCAGGATCCCCTTCCGCTTCTCCAGGAAACGCAGAAGCTCCTGGTCGTCCATGATCGCCGGCGCCGTCCCGACAGCCAGTTCGTAATTATGGCAGAAGGGGCAGCGCAGATCGCAGCCCCCGAGAAAAACCGTACAGGCTACGTGCCCGGGATAGTCAAGTAGCGTCATTTTCTGCAGTCCGTGAATTTTCATGTCGTCTATGCCTCTGTTTTCTGAATATCCTGCGGGACTGTCGTCACGGCAGCCCGTATCTGGCCTTCATTTCTTCATCGGGTTCGCGCCCGCCGAGTTCCTCCCGTCCCTGTCCGATCAGTTCCGCCGGTGTCAGATGGGTGAAAGCGCCGGCCTCATAGGCCAGGCCGTCCGGCCGTATGCGCAGTGTCACGATGGCGCCTGTCTGCGGAACATACCCGGCTGCCTGACGGACGCGGGCTTCCGGCCTGGAGGCCTTTCGGACCGTGTCCAGAATGTTCAGCTCATTGTCGATCCGCAGGTAGAGAATGGTACCCTCCGTTTCCCAGGATATCTGCTCTGCCAGTCCGGTCAGGTCATCCTCATACAGCAGGGCTGTTTCATTCACGATCCTCCCCTCCGCCGTGTAGGAAACAGCCGCATGATCCTTATAGATGACCCACAGACTCTCTCCGAGCCAGTGCAGGCTGATGACCTGCCTGCCGCTGTGGGGAATCCTCGCCTGCAGACGGCCCTCTGCATCAAAGATCTCGATGACAAAATCCCCCGTCACCGCCACCCGGCTGTCATCCTCGTTCCAGGCGGCGCAGACCAGGCCTTCTCTGGGCGTATCCTCCAAAGCAATCACACGGCCGGTCTCGGGCTCCGCCAGAAATGTCCGGTTCTCGCCGGTCCCGGCGCTGCAGGCAGTAAACAGGAGCCTGATGCCGCTGTGGTCTGCCCAGACCGGAGACGGAAGATTCAGTGTCCCGAAGCGGATCAGATCCTGGCGGTATGCCCGGATGAGGGAATATTCTTCGGGCAGTTCCTCCAACGGATATCTATGTAGTTTTCCGTCCCTGAGAACCAGCAGAGAATGTCCGTCATCCTGGGCAGCCATCCAGGTTCCTCCCGCTGACACGGAAAAGGCATGGCCGGCCTGCAGAAAGAACCCCGCGGACAGGGAGAATCCGCTGTCTCCGAGCCCGGCACCGGCTGTGCGGGCTGTCTCTGTCAGAATAGCGTCCCTCGTCAGCGTATAGAAATGATACTCTCCATTGCCGCTTTCGTTGCGGATCAGGAGGAAAGAATCCTGCTGCGCCGAATCTCCGGCCATCAGCCACTCGTCCCCTTTTCCCTCCAGACGCACCATCCGTGTCTGCCCGCTCCTCGTGTCTGCCAGAAGCACCGACGCGTCCTGCAGCAGGATCGCCAGATGATCTCCGGATACAGCGCTGCTTCGGACCCCTGCGGCCGCACTGCCGCTGCGGTCGGCATATCGCCTGTAGTGCGGGTTGGTCTGAGGACTATAATAACAGATTTCCCCGTTTCTGAGCACATAGATCTCTGTACCGCTCCCCCAGGTGCCGGCTCCGGGCGGCAGTACCGCGTCGCTGATCCCTCCCGCATACACCTTTTCACGAGTGACACCGGGCGGTGCATAGCTGACTTCGACGGCCGCCCCTTCTCTGGTGAGCAGACGCAGGCAGTGTACCTGAGCAGAAACGATCCGGACAGTGTTTCCGTTGATCCGGCGGTCACAGAAGATATGCCCTTCCGCCGGGTCCAGGACCAGCAGGGCATCTCCACAGACCACCGCCATTGCGCGGCGGTCCCCGCCGGCCGGCTCTGCCCGATCTTCCGTATATGCCTGCGGGGCCGGCACCTCCTCCAGCAGAATCTTCACCGGTTCCTGCGTATAAGAAAGCCCGGCCCGGAAGGTTCCGCGCCAGACCCCGTCCTCAAATGAGGCGCAGAAGATCTGCAGCGGGTCCTCTGTCAACGTGACCGTCTCCCGCTGCTCCAGGCTCTCCCCGGAGACATGCGCGTCATTTCTGGCGCAGATCACAAGATGATCCTCGCCGAAGAAAGCCAGCTTCTCACCATAGGCAAGCGAAACATCCTCTATGAACTGCATCGTTCCGGCCTGTCTGTCCCACACGGCGACGCGCATGCCTGCCGCCGCAGCCAGTGTGCTCTCCGTCTCCTGGGATTCATCCAGATATGCCCGCTGCATTACCGCAACCCTGTTCCCCGAAGGAGAGACCGCCATGCCCCGGTCCCCGTCGAGCCAGCCTGTCTCCGCCTCCTCTTCGCTCTGTTCATATTCGTCAAGAATATCTCCCGTAGCGGCATCCATGATCAGCAGTGTATGCCTGTTCTCCGCCAGCAGACTCCTTCCCCCGTCTAAAGGCAGCACATGGATCCCGGCACTGCCCAGTGTCCACGCCCAGTTCTGCTCTCCACGGACATAGTCCATGGAGAAAAGGGAATTTCCCTGCCATACGACCGCATCCGTCTCCCCAACGGGGAGAAAATCCGGCACGTCTTCTCCTCCGCCGATCTTCCAGACTTCCAGCTGCTCCCGACTCTCAGTGTCATAGACCGTAAGGCCCCACATCTCATCCAGCGCCAGCAGATATCGACCGCCCTCACTCAGGGCCATGGACCGGATCTCGTTGCGGGCTGAATAGAGCCAGGTACTCACAGCTCTGTCAGAGACCTCATAGGCCCTCAGGGCGTCTGTAAGCGCCCCCAGGGCCTCCTGGGTCACCGGCCTCTCCGGGACTGCCTCGTCCGGCAGAGCCGCCAGCGCCAGCTGCAAGGCACGCACGCGGTCATCCGCCTCCAGAAGCGCTTCCGACTGCCCTGCCAGATTGACCGCCTGACTCCGCAGGGTCTGACGATACTGATCACGAATTGCCGCCCTGGACCAGAGCAGATAGGAGATCGCGCCGCTCATCAGGACGGCGGCCGTTCCCGCGATCATTCCAAGCCGACGCATTCTGTACTGCTGCTGCCGTCGGACCAGCTCATCATAGGCACACCCCAGAAGAGCCGCCGCCAACCGGGGCAGTTCCTCCCTGTTCGCCCTGCGCATGGCCCTTTTGTCCCTGACAGCCTGTCGGTAATCGCAGGCCAGCGGCTCGATCTTCCGGATTACCTCTGTCTCTGAGCCGTCCTCCTGCGCCACATACCCCACCTGCTGCTGCAGGACCTCCGGTATGACCTCTTCGGGCTCTCCTTCCGTCACCACGGTCAGGATCCGGTCTCTGCCTCGCATAGAGAGAAAGGTCTCTATCTCCAGCATGCACCAGCGTGACTCTTTCAGCTCCGGAGAACAGATCACAATAAGATGGTCCGACTCTGCCAGTGCCTGCCGGATATTCTCCCCAAGATCACTGGTAATGGTCAGTTCCTCTTTGTCCCGGAAAATGCGGTCGATCCTGTTGATTCCCGTCCTTCTGCGGATCTCCGCAGGGATTCTGAACCTCTCCAGCTCTCTCTGGATCGTTCCCGCCGCCAGGCTGTCTCTCTCATTATGCCGATAGGAAATGAACGCATTGTAGTGCAATCCCATGTTTCCCCTCCTGACATCTTACCGGAGCTTACAGCCTCCGGATATGAAACCCTCCGTCCACATCGATGTAGTTGCCGGTGGTGTAGCGGACCAGGTCGCTGCAGAACATGGAGACCGCGCCGGCATCTCTTAACTCCTATATCACAAAGTGGTGACAGGTTGCGGTCCAATGGCCGAAACCTGCGTGAGCAGGCTCACAGTGAGGCATAGGCCCTGGCGCCTGCTCATGTGCTCTGCCGCACCAGCAGGTCAAAGGGCAGAGTGATCGTCTCGGGCGGCGGCAGCGTTCCCTTCTCCCTCTTATACTCGATCTGCCGCAGGAGCATTTGCATGGCTTCCTGTCCCATTCTGCACAGGGGCTGGGCCACGGTGGTGAGGGGCGGCTCCATGTAGGCCGACAGTTCCGCGTTGTCGATGCCGATCACCGAAACATCCCCGGGGATCCTGAGCTTGAGGTCATGCAGGGCGCGCATGATCACAAAGGCTTTGGGGTCCGCCGTGGCAAAAAAAGCATCCGGCGCGTTTTCCTGCAGCATGATCCTTTTGACGATGTCATAGTATCCGTCGTGACCCTCAGGGGGTTCCTGCAGGACCAGGCGCGGATCGATCTCCCTCCCGGCATCCCGCAGGGCATCCCTGTATCCGCGGTATCTCTCGTTGTAGAGGAAGAGGCCGGGATCGCCGCAGGCAATGGCGATGCGCTTCCTGCCGGACCGCAGCAGGTACTGGGTGGAGACATATCCCGCCCGGTAATTGTCCACGGAGATGGTGTCCAGTCTGCCCAGATCCTCCTTCTGGAAGCGGTTGACCAGGACCACCGGAACGCCCTCCTCGCACAGGCGGTAGATGGCTGTCTCGTCGCCGATGGCGCTGCAGATGATAAAACCCTCCACCTGCTGGTTGCGCATTTTGTTGTAGATGCCCTCCTCCGTCTCCTGCCGCTCATCGGTGATGCTGAAGAAGGTCGTATATCCCCTGTCTAAAGCCACGGAATTGACGCCTCGCATGATCTCCGGAAAGATCAGATTCCCATAGCTGGGGACCATCAGGCAGATGGTCCGGGCGTTGCCCTGTTTGAGACTTCTGGCCAGGAGATTGGGCCGGAAGTTGGTCCTTCGGACCGCGTCGAGGACCTTCCGGCGGGTCTCCTCCTTTACATAGCTCTTTCCGTTCAGGACCCGGGAGACTGTGCTCGCCGAGACACCGCATATTTGCGCTATTTCCTTGATGCTGGTGATCTGGTCCATGTGCGGCTCCTTTTCTGACTTACAGCCTTGCTCCGGGATTGATCTCATTCTTCCGGGCCGCTCCTCTCCCCGCGGCCCCCTCCGGCACATCGATGGACGGTTTCCGTGAAATTGCCTATATATTTATCATATCACCGTCATGTACCGGCGCCAAGTTTCCGCCCTTGTATGCCTCGGGACTGACGTTCCCGGTAGGCACGCCACTGGTTCTCGAAGAATTCAATGAGAAGCTCCTCCGCTTCATGGCTTCCCTGAAGGAAAAGGGGTATTGATGAGACCCTGTCCTTCTGAAAACAGAAGGCGCATATAAGAAAAATCGAGGCTGCCGCACGCGCGACAGCCTCGTTCTTTTATGTCTGTTTTTCGAAATAGTGCCGACGGCCCATGCGTCAGGCCACCAGCCAGGTATACTTCTCCACACTGTAGAGAGGGATGAAGGGGATCATGATCGGCGTGGTCTTCACATATTTCTGATAGGCCGGATCCGCGCCGTAGGTCCTGTTCTGCCGGATCTCCAGGCGCCTGGCACCGCCGAACATCACGTAGATGATGCCCAGGTAGCCCGTCAGGGCCAGGACCCACTGCAGGATCCCTGAAAGCGCGGGGATCCCTCCGATGAAGACGCCCGTCCAGAACACCATCTCGCCGAAATAATTGGGACAGCGCACCAGGCGGTAGAGCCCCGTGTCGACGAATCTGCCGGGATCTCTCTTCTTGGCAGCATTCTTCTGCAGATCCGCGATGCTCTCGATCAGAAGACCCGCGAGACTGATCAGGACGCCTGCAATGAGCCAGGCGTCTGTCCCCGCCTGTCCGCTCAGCCGGAAGGTCAGGGGCGCCGTCTCGCAGGCATAGAGGATGGCCGCGCTGATCCAGATGGCGCATTTGACCCCGAAGGGCATGCCCTTGCCCGATTTGATCTCGGTCTTCATCTTCTCGTTATAGCTGCCGCTCTTCCATTCGCGCAGGGCCAGATAGCCGCCGAGCCGGCAGCCGTAGGCGATCAGCAGCAGGCAGGCGCATACCGTCCCCGGCGTCAGGGCCGCCCGTCCCGCCAGCAGGAGGCCGGCGCCGATGGCCGCCACGGAGAATCCGTAGCCGATCGAAATGAACCATATATATTTCCGAAAGCCGATGCTGCTGAAGATCAGCGCCAGCACAAGTGTAAGCAGAAACAGTTTCACGATAAGCGCCCTCCCTGATGTTGTGTGAACTTACTATAGCACATGGCGCGGCACGGTGACAGACTTATCTCACCACCACTTCTCCGGTGCACTCCATGACCGGGTCCTCGCGGATGATCTCGCCCACACTGTCGCAGACGATCCGGCAGTTCTCTATGGTGATGTTCTCGCACTCGCGCACGGCCTTGATGCCGCCGGGTTCGCAGTCCCGGATCACGCCGTCCCGGGCGTACCAGATGGCCGCTCTCGTCAAACTGAGAGGAAAGTCTCTCCAATTTCTGCTATTCTGAGGATATCAGAATCCAATCATCGGACGCTGCAGACCGCTCTCTCTGCCGGCGGGGCGCACGGTCCGGACCAGATCAAGGAGTTCACTATGAAAATAAACTTCCCCAGACTCTACCGCTATGACCGGCCCGCCGAACACTGCGCGGCCGCGATCCCTTTCCCTGCAGGCGTTTATACCGAGGGCATGCATCTGCGCGTCACAGACGGCGGCCGTGAGATCCCCGTCCAGACCAGGGTGACCTCCCGCCACGCGGACGGCAGTGTCCGTTATCTCTTCGTGCGTCTTCTTGCGGACCTGCCCGCCAATAAGGCCAGGGTCCTGGACGCGGAGCCTGTCGCCGGTCCGGCGCCCGTTTACAGCGGTCTCACCGTTTCTGAAAAGGACGGCCTCCTGACCGTCGACGGCGGAGAAGGCGGCCTTTATATCGAACTCGTCTCCGACAGCGATCACCTGATCGAGTCCCTCTCTGACGGCCGCAGGACCTACGGGCCGGACAGCATGAAGGGACCCTTCCTGAAGGACGGACAGGGGCAGACCTATCGGCTCCGCACCGCTTCCTGGCGTGTGCTGGAGGCGGGTCCCCTTGTGGCGCGTCTGCGCTGCAGCGGTGATCTCCTGCCCGAGAACGCGGAGGAGATCCCGGAGGAATATCCCCGCTTTGAAGCCGGTCTCACCGTCTATGCCGGCAAGCCCTGGACAGAGGTCTCCTTCCGTCTGATCAACACCACCTCCGGCCCTCTGCACGCGGCCTCCCTGGTCTGGTCTCTGTGCCCGGAGACAGGCGCTGCCGGACAGGACGCCGGCGGGACGGAGAATATCCTCAGCACCACCGGCACCAAGGAGCTCCCCAAGCTGGAAGAGAAGCTCCGCGCCTGTGACGTGCGCTGCTGTGCCGCTATCTCCAATTATAAGACCACCTTCCTGGCCAGCGGCGGCTCGCCGGTGGAGCACGTGATCGACACGGCTTATCTCATGAACGAGGCCAACGAGCACTTCTCGGAGGTCTTCTACGGCACCCTTTTTGCCGATTATACCGACGCCGTCAGCGGTGTGTGCGCCACGGTCTTCCAGGCCCATCAGAACTATCCCAAGGCCGTCAGGAGCGACCGCACGGGTATCCGGGTCATGCTGGTGCCCGAGAACGTGGAGAAGGTGGTCCTGCAGTCCGGCATGAGCCGTGAGCAGAAGTTCCTGCTCCACTTCCACGACGCCCAGGAGACCCTGGCGGAGATCGACAACCGCAGCCTGATCTACCAGATGCCCGACAAGCCCTGGCTGGATCCCTCGGTCTTCGAGGCCGCCGGCGTGGCTCCGGCCATCTTCGTCAAGCCCGAGAATGTGATCCCGGAGGCCGAGATCGCCCTGATCAGCCGCTGCGACGCCCACACAAGGAGCTACGGCATGCTCAATTTCGGCGACGCCCCGGATCCCGGCTACACCGACCAGGGCCGCGGCAAGGGCGAGCTCGTATGGACCAACAACGAATATGATTTCCCCCACGCCTGTGCCCTGCTCTACATGCGCACCGGCGAAAGGCGTTTCCTCGACTACATGATCGCCTCGGCCTGCCACTGGATGGATGTGGACGTCTGCCACTACAGCAAGGATCCCCTCCTGCAGGGCGGACAGTGGGAGCACTGCCGCCGCCATGTGCTGGACAGCACCATGGTATGCTCTCACCAGTGGGTGGAGGGCCTTCTGGACCTCTATCACTTCACGGGCGATGAGCGGGCCCTGGAGACCGCCCTGGGCATTGGCGAGAACGTCCGCAGGCTTCTGGAGACCCCGCCCTATCAGGTGAGCGGTGAGAACAACGCCCGGGAGACCGGCTGGGCCCTGCGGTCCCTGACGGCGCTCTACATCGAGACCCGGGATCCCAAGTGGCTGGAGAAGGCGGAATGGATCATCGGCCATTTCCAGAACTGGACCGAGACCTACGGCAGCTGGATCTCCCCCTACACGGACAACACCCTGATCCACGTGGTCTTCATGATCGCCGTGGCCATGGGCAGCCTGTCGCGCTATGACCGGGTCTTCCCCTCTGACAAGGTCAAGAAGATGCTTCTGGACGCGGCGGACGACCTGGTGGACAACTGCCTGCTTCCCAACGGCCTCTTCATCTATAAAGAGCTGCCCAGCCTCAACCGCCTGGGCAACAACACCCTGGTCCTGGAGGCCATGACCATCGCCTACGAGCTCAGCGGGGATATCAAGTACCTGAAGGCGGGTCTCATGACCTTCCGCTACGCCACCGCCGGCCAGAGCTCTGCCCTCGGCCACAAGGTGACCAAAGAAGGCTCCGTCATCCTGGAGGGTGAGCCCACCAAGGGATTCGCCCAGAGCTTCATCCCGATCGCGGTCTTCTACAAGGCGGCCTCCGAGGCGGGCCTCCTCAAACGCTAATTGTTCTTCCCGGCGGGGGCGCCCTGCCGCGCCGTCGGTATCCGGGACTTCCTCCGGGAGTTCACGGATCTCTACGAGAAGGAGCCCGTCTGAAACACAGGTGTCAGGCCAGTGACTGGGCCTTCTCCAGCTGGGCATAGATCCCGCCGGCGGCCAGGAGCTCTTCCCGGGTCCCCTGCTCGGCGATGTGCCTGTCCTCTATGACCGCGATCCGGTCGGCACCGTGGACCGTCGACAGACGGTGGGCGATAACGATGCAGGTCTTGCCGCGGCTCAGCTCGTCCAGGCTCTCCTGGATCTGGGCCTCCGTGACACTGTCCAGGGCACTGGTCGCCTCATCCAGGATCAGGATGGGCGGATTCTTCAGAAATACACGGGCGATGGAGATCCTCTGCTTCTGTCCGCCCGACAATACGACGCCGCGCTCGCCGACGAAGGTCTGGTAGCCGTCCGGCATCTGCAGGATATCCTCATGGATCCTGGCCAGACGGGCTGCCCGGACGATCTCGGCGTCCGTGGCGTCGGGCCGTCCATAGCGGATATTGTCCATGACCGTCCCCGCGAAGAGGAAGACGTCCTGCTGGATGATGCCGATGCTGCGGCGCAGGCTTCTCTGGGTCAGCGTCCGCACGTCATGACCGTCCACCAGGACCCGCCCGCCCGTGACGTCATAGAAACGGGGGATCAGATGGCACATGGTGGTCTTGCCGCCGCCGGAAGAGCCCACCAGGGCATAGGTCTCCCCCGGCCGGATCCTGGCGCTGACATCCTCCAGGACCTGGGTGCCGTCCTGATAGTGGAAGGACACATGATCGAACTCGATCTCTCCCCGCACCCTACGGGGGTCGAGCTCCACCGCGTCCGGCGCGTCCTGGATCTCCGGCTGTGTCCGCATCAGCTCCAGAAAACGGTCAAAACCGGCCATACCCTGGGTATAGATCTCCATGAACTGCATGAGCTTGCGGATGGGCGCGGTGAAGGTAGAGACATAGAGGGTGAAGGTGATCAGATCGATGTAGTCCATGGATCCCCGCATGATCAGATAGCCGCCGGCCGTGATCACCGCCGCCTGCATGAGGCCGACGGTCGCCTCCGTCCCGGCAAAAAAGAGGCCCATGGCCCGGTAATAGGCCACCTTGCTCTGCTTGAAGGCCTCGTTGGCGGCACTGAACTTGGCGTCCTCCGCCTCCTCGTTGGCAAAAGCCTTGGAGGTCCGGATCCCCGAGATCCCGCTCTCGATGGCCGCGTTGATCTCTCCGGTCTTCTTCTTGACCTCCCTGTTGGCCCGCTGCATGTTCAGCCGCTGGCGCATGCCGAAGGCGATACAGGCCGGCAGCATGATGAAGAGCAACAGACTCAGACGCCAGTTGACGGTCAGCAGGATCACCAGGGCGCCGACGATGGTCAGCGAGCAGGTCAGGATATTCTCCGGTCCGTGATGCGCCAGCTCCACGATCTCGAAGAGATCATTGGTCACCCGCGCCAGCAGAACGCCGGTGCGGTTGCGGTCGAAGAAGCTGTAGGACAGCTCCTGCATGTGCATGAAGACGTCCCTTCTCATATCCGCTTCCACCAGGGTCCCCATCCGGTGCCCGATCACCGTCACCAGGTACATACAAAAAGCTCGCAGGATGTAGGCCGCGATCATGACAGCCATCACTGCGAAGAATGTAGGGAACATCCCCTGCGGCAGCAGCACCTGCATGGACCGGCGGGAGACAAGGGGGAATACCAGGTCCACCGCCGCCACAGCGACCGACAGCGCCATATCCACGGCAAATTCCCGGCCGTGTGGCCGGATATATGCCGCGAATACAGCGAGCCGCGAGCGGGAATAATCGATTCGGTTGTTCATAAAGTACTTCTCCTTCTCCTGTTCTTCAGACAGTCTGATTATACCACAGGAGAAGGCCGTGTTCTCATACTCGTTTCTCTTACTGCAGGGCCTCCTTCAGGACCTCCAGGTTGGACTCCATGATGGAAAGATAGGTGATCCCTTCCCGCACATCCGCCGACGAGGCCGACTGCATAGAGTCCAGGGTAAGGATCGCCTGACTCTGCGTCTGTGTGTTCCGGACGATGGTCTCCGCGATCCGGTGATCGTTCCCTTCGATCGTTATAACGGCCGGCAGGCCCAGCTCATCCACCTTCTGAGACAGGAAGGTAATGGTCTCGAAGCTGGCCTCCGTCTCCGCGGAACAGCCGACAAAAGCGGCATAATAATCCAGCCCGTAATCATCCGTCAGATAACGGAAGGGGAAACGGTCTCCGAACAGAAGCGTATGTAGAGACGCGTTCTGAACCGCCTCCATGTACGCCGCGTCCAGCGTCTCCAGCTGGTCCGTATAGGCGGCGGCATTGGTCCTGTAGACCTCCGCGTTGTCCGGGTCCGCCTCTTCCATGGCCTGGCTGATGCGCCCGACCAGGGTCACGGCATTGCGGAGCGAGAGCCATACGTGCTCATCATATTCCACCTCGCCCTCCTCATGCTCGTGTTCGTGCTCCTCTTCGTGCTCTTCCTCGTGCTCTTCCTCGCCGTGGTCATGGTCTTCTTCCTGCATGCCCTCGACCACTTCTTCCTCCTTGACGGAGTCCCCAAGAGCCTCCAGCAGATCGATCACGATCATATCCGGGTTGGAAGCCTCCTTCAGGGCATCCTCCACCCACTCGTCCGACTCCCCGCCGACATAAATAAAGACATCGCAGGTAGAGATCTTCAGAATATCCGCGGCTGTGGGCTGGTAGCTGTGAAGGTCCACGCCGTTGTCCAGAAGCATGGTGACCTCCGCGCCGGCCGGATTCTCGCCGAGAACGTTCATCACCCAGTCATACCCCGGGAAAATAGTGGTCACGACCTGCAGGCTGCCGCTGCCTGCCGCTCCGCCGGCCCCGGTCCCGGAACCGCAGGCGGTAAGACAGCCGATGGCCATAATAAGTGACAGGATAAGTGCAAGTACCTTCTTCATACTTATAAATCCTCCGTATGTTCAGGTGTGCTGCCGCCGCATTCCTCACACAGCCCGTAGAAGACTGTTCTCAGAGGATCCAGCTTAAAGTGATGCTCCTCATACAAATGAGCCTGCATGCCCTTGAGCTCATCACAGTGCAGGTGGATCAGCTTCCCGCATTTCTCACATTTGCAGTGGAAACAGTTCTCCCGGATTCTTACGGTGTAAAACGGATCGGCACGGACAGGGCTTTCCTGCCTGTCAGAGCCTCCGTGCGGGCATCCGGTCCGCCGAAGCCCGCGTAAAGCGTCCAGCGGCCGCTGCCGGGGACATGCTCTCCTGCGTCATTGACGACAGAGAAGGCTGTCTCCCCGATGGGGACTGTCACCTCCTGTTCCTCGCCCGCTGCGAGGAAGACACGCCGGAATCCGCACAGAACGGGATTCGTCGGAGCCCAGGGACTCTCCTCATCATGGATGTACAGCTGGAGAACCTCTTCCGTGTCCTTCGTGCCCCGGTTCGCCAGTGTGATCACGGCTTGCGTCCGATCTGCTGTCAGTCCGGTCACAAGACAGTCTCCGTAGCTCAGCCCGTAGCCAAAAGGATAGAGCGGCTCGCCGCGGTAGTAGCGGTAGGTCCGTCCGGCCATGCTGTAGTCGGTGAAGGGCGGCAGCTCTTCCAGTGCTTCGTTGCGGTAGAAGGTGACCGGCAGCTTGCCCGAAGGAGAAGCGGCTCCGAAAAGCAGCTCCGCCACGGCGCGGCCTCCGCCGGCGCCGGGGTACCAGCCCAGCAGAACAGCCTCCGCCTTGTCCTGTATGTCCTGGAGATCGATCGCGCTGCCCGCGAGCAGAACAACGACCGTAGGCTTTCCGACGGCCAGTACCCGCTGCGCCAGAAGCCTCTGCGGCCAGGGCAGCAGCAGGTTCGCCTTGTCACCGGAACTGTAACTGTTGCCGGCGTCTCCCTCCTCCCCTTCCAATGTCTCATCGAGACCGAGTACGAGGATCACCGTATCGCTTGCCCTGGCGACTGCCACGGCTTCCGCGAGCCGGTCTCCGGGCTGGGCCAGCGGCTCCACCCGGTCTTCGCTGAGGGCGCAGCCCTGTGAATAGAGCACCCTGCAGCGGTCCCCCGCGAGATCCTGGATCCCCTCCAGTACGGTCACATAGCGTGAAGAGGTTCCATGGTAATTGCCGATCATCGCGCGGCGGCTGTCGGCATTCGGCCCGATCACCCCGATCGTGCCGCAGGTTGCGGGATCGAGGGGCAGCAGCCCCTTGTTTTTCAACAGTACACAGCTCTCCAGCGCGGCCCTGTGGGCCAGTTCCAGATGCCCGGGACTCTCGATGACTTCATAGGGCAGATCGTCATACTCGCTGCCTTCACTTCCCAGGATCCCCAGGAGGAAACGTGTCGTGAACAGACGCACGGCGGAACGGGTGATCTCTTCCTCCGTGATCATCCCCAGGTCCAGAGCATGCAGGATGTACTCATAGGTACAGCCGCAGTTCAGGTCACATCCGTGTCTCAGTGCTTTCTGCACGGATCGGACCGGTGCGTCTGTGACCCCGTGATGTTCATGGAAATCCCGGATGGCCCAGCAGTCCGAGAGAAAATGTCCCTCGAAGCCCCATTCGCCGCGGAGCTTCTCCATCAAGTAGCCGCTCGCGCAGCAGGGCTCTCCGTTGAGTCGGTTGTAGGCTCCCATGACAGCCTCGACGCCTTCGTCGACCAGGGCTCTGAAAGCCGGCAGATAAGTCTCCTCCAGATCCTTTTCGGATGCTCTGGCGTCAAAGCTGTGACGCAGTGCTTCCGGGCCGCTGTGGACGGCATAATGTTTGGCGCAGGCGGCCGTTTTCAGTGTTCCGTCCCGCCCCTGAAGCCCCCTGACGAAAGCTCTGCCCAGCCGGGCGGTGAGCACGGGATCTTCCCCGTAGGTCTCCTGACCTCTTCCCCACCGGGGGTCTCTGAAAATATTTACGTTGGGAGACCACAATGTCAGGCCGTGATAGATATCGCGATCCCCTTCGCGAGAGAGCGCGTTGTATTTGGCCCTGGTCTCGTCAGAGATGACAGAAGCGATCTTCTCCAGAAGCTCCTCATCGAACATGGCCGCCATGCCGATCGCCTGGGGAAAACTGGTAGCAGTGCCCCCGCGGGCCAGCCCGTGAAGGCCTTCATTCCACCAGTTGTAGGCAGGGATCCCCAGTCTTTCGATCGCCGGTGCGTCGAAGCGGAGTTGCCCGGCCTTCTCCTCAACGGTCATACGGCCGACCAGTTCCTCAGCAAGTTGTTTAGCCCGTTCACGTGTCATAGATCGTTCTCCGTCCGGCTGCGTTTCAGCCCAGTTGTCTGACAGTCTCGCCTTCCAGCAGTCTGCCCTTCACAGTGATGTGCCTCGGCAATGTCGTGCGCGGATGTTCTATACGTTCAATAAGCTGTTCGGCGGCGATCCGGCCCAGTTCCTCCGAATTCTGCTGCCAGGTGGTAAGCTTGGGGCTGACCATCTTGGCCATATGGATCCCGTCGTAGCCGACGATCGATGGTCTCCATCCCCCGCATATTGTCGGAGAGCACGGCCGCGCGGTTATTGAAAGCGTGATCCAGAGTGATGATCCTTCATGGAGATCACGGAACCATTCACCCTCCTGTTTACGCAATCGTTATCGTAGCTCTAGGGTATCGCACCCATTTCAAAATAGCAAGCAATGTTCGGCAGCTTTTTGATTTTCGTTGATCTGTCTGATCATTTCACTTTGCGTGTCCGCTATGTTCAAAGTTCAGATAATCATAGGTTTCCTCATTTCTCTGCAACAAAAGGACGTTTACTCTCCGCGGAATGCAGAAAATAAACGTCCATAATCAGTCCAATATTCTATTGTCTATAAGTCCTCAAGTTTTGTGCCTACAGTGACGAGCTCCATTGCTATAGCCACC
>DGGX01000104.1 GCA_002392385.1 Lachnospiraceae bacterium UBA3863 | reverse complement strand
CTCTGCTGTCCATACTGTGATTTCTATTATCACCCATTACAAAGTATTCATCTTCTCCAAGAAGTATTTCTGTTTCAGCTCTTCCTGGATCAATGATAACTTCAGCTCCATAGTTTTCAATAAGCTTTGCATCGTTTATATAGATGTTTCCGTCATAATCGATTCTGACCCTTTCCCCTGGAAGGCCAATTACTCTTTTTATGAAGTACTGATTGTTACCATACTGATATGGGAAAATAACAATATCATATCTATGAGGTTCTATGAATCTGTAAGAAAGCTTATCAACTATCAAAGAATCATGATCCTGAAGTGTTGGCTCCATTGAAGAACCACTTACTTCTGTTCTCTGGGCTACAAAGGTTATAAACAGGAAAGTAAGTCCAAAGATTACTACCAGGTATAAAAGTGTGCTCATGATCTCTTTAAGTACTTTACTCATTTTCCATCTCGATTCCGTGCGTCGATGCACTATTTTATTCAGGTCTTTCCAATGACAGTCTTCCAAGTCTTCCACTTCTAAAATCATCAAGCAGAAGTGATGAAGCTCTGTCAATATCAGGAACAGCTCCCTGTTTGATCAGTTTTCTGTTTTCTGCGATAGCAGAAAGCACCGCGCTAAACTCATTAGCATACTGATCCTCTAAAAAGACAGATAACTGGTCTTCAGTTATATTATACTTCTCTTTTATGACTCCAGGGTAGTAGTTATTTAGCACTTTTATCAGATCACAGGCAAGTTCCACGCTATCAAGATTCTCATCATTCATGGAACCAATAAGTGCAAGTCTAAGCCCAACCTGCTCATCCTCAAACTTGGGCCACAGGATACCGGGAGTGTCCAGGAGCTCCAGGCCCTTGTTGAGCCGGATCCACTGCCGGCCCCGGGTAACGCCCGGCTTGTTGCCGGTCTTGGCGCTGGCCTTGCCGGCGAAGGAGTTGATGAAGGTGGACTTGCCCACATTGGGGATGCCGGCCACCATGGCCCGCAGAGGTCTTCCCACGATGCCCCGCCTTCTGTCTCTCTCGATCCTGGCCCGGCAGGCCTCCTCCACCCGGTTCTTGATCAGGGCGTTGGCGCTGCGGGTGCGGGCATCCAGAGGCACGGCGGATATGCCCTGTTCCTCGAAATAACCGCAGAAAGCCCTGGTGACAGACGGATCCGCCAGATCCTCCTTGCACAGGAGCAGTACCCGGCTCTTGCCGGCGCACAGGCTGTCTATATCAGGATTGCGGCTGCTCAGGGGGATCCTGGCATCCGCCAGTTCTATGACCAGGTCCACGAGCTTCAGGTCTTCCTGCATCATGCGCCTGGCCTTGGTCATATGACCGGGGTACCATTGATAATCAGTCATGTTCACCTCATTGCTGCACAGTCTGGTACAGAATACGCAAAGAGCCGCACCTCTTCAGTGCGGCTCTCACCTGTATCCCTGCCGGGATTACTTTCTGTCCATCCTTGCCTTGACCTTGGCTTTCTTGCCGCTGAGGCCGCGCAGGTAGTTCAGCTTCGCTCTACGGATTTTACCTCTTCTCACAACCTCGACCTTCTCGACGTTGGGGGAGTGCAGAGGCCATGTCTTCTCGACACCGATGCCGCTGGATTCCTTGCGGACCGTAAAGGTCGTTCTGGCGCCGCCGCCCTGGATCTTCAGAACAACGCCTTCGAAGATCTGTACTCTCTCGCGGTTGCCTTCCTTGATGCGGTTGTGGACGCGGACGGTATCGCCGGTCTCAAACTGCGGGACTTCCGCCTTCAGCTGTTCCTTCTCCAGTTCCTTGATGACTTCGAAATTCATTCTTCTCTTCATTCCTTTCCCGTATGTTCATACCCGTCTTCGCGGTGCGGCCGGCAGACCGGCGGCGGATGCGGCTTACAGCCGTCCGTCCTGTATTCCTTCCGGACCTGTGTCCGGTCAGGTGCGCCGCTGGGGCAGAGGACCATCGTGCTCTACTCACAGCATACTGCAGAACGCAGCATTGTTAATTTACCACAGTCATACATTAAATGCAAGGAGTTTTCTCCCCGGGGTCTGCGGCCTCCCCCTCTGTGCCGGGAAGCGGCTCTTCTCCGGCAGACGCGGGTCTCTTCTTCCTCCTGCGGCGCTTGTGAGGCGCCGGGGGATGTTCCCGCATATAGGCTTCATAGAGATCCGGTCTTCTCTGCCTGGTGCGCTCCAGAGACTGCTCCAGTCTCCAGGCGTCCACCCTGGCGTGATCGCCGGACAGCAGGATCTCGGGCACGCGCCTGTCCCGCCATATTTCCGGTCTGGAATACTGGGGGTATTCCAGCAGGCCGTTCATGAAGGAATCCACCTCAGGGGACTCCCGGTTGCTCAGGACACCGGGGATCATGCGGGATACCGCGTCAATGATGAGCATGGCGGGAAGCTCTCCGCCCGTCAGAACGTAATCGCCGACGGACACCTCCTCCGTGCCGATCTCCTCGAGGACTCTCTCGTCGATCCCCTCGTAGTGGCCGCAGAGAAGGATCAGATGCTCCTCCTGCGCCAGTTCCTGGGCCATGGCCTGGTCGAAACGGCGTCCCTGGGGAGACATGTAAAGAACTCTCGTCCCCGCGGGGATCCGGGCCTGTACCGACGCCCAGGCGTCGTAAACGGGCTGGGCCTGCATCAGCATGCCTGCGCCTCCGCCGTAGGTATAATCATCCACCCGTCCGTGCTTGTTCTCGGTGTAATCCCGGATATTCACGGCATCCAGCCGGATGAGCCCCTTCTCCATGGCTCTGGCCAGTATGCTGGTCTCCACGCCCTGCCGGATCATCTCCGGAAAAAGTGTCAGAACATGAAATTCCATGCTCAGAGTTCCTCCAGTCCGGGCATAAGACGCACGACCATCTTTCCGCCCTCTGTGTCCACCTCCAGAATACATTCCGGGATGGCCGGAAGCAGAAATTCCTTCCTGTCTCCGCCGCCGACGACATATACGTCGTTGGCGCCTGTCTGCAGAACGTCCACAAGCTCGCCCAGGTCCCTGCCGGTGTCGGTGACGACCTCCAGTCCCAGAAGATCCGGGATGAAGTATTCACCCTCCTCCAGAGGGACGGCGTCCTCCCGGTCGATCAGAAGGCTGGCTCCCCGGAGACGTTCCACGTCTTCGATCCTGTCCATGCCCTCAAAGCCCAGGATGGCGAACTGCTTGAAATACTTGACGCTGCGGATGCGCAGCCTGCGCTGCACCCGCCCCGTATCCAGGATGACTTCCTTCAGAGAGTCGAACCGCCGCGGCTCGTCGGAGGTGGGATAGACCTTGACCTCCCCTCTGAGCCCGTGCGTAGCGGTGATGACGCCTACCTGAAATCTCTCGATCCTCTTCATTTACTGTCGATGTCCACATATACTCTGGTATCATCCAGAGTTGAAGCCGCCTTGACGACACTGCGGATAGCCCTGGCGATGCGGCCGCTGCGGCCGATCACCTTGCCTCCGTCGGACTGGGCCACATGAAGGTGGACACGGACGGTCCTGCCTTCCCTTTTCTCCGTGACGGTTACCTCGTCCGGGTGCTCCACCAGCGCCTTGGCGATGACCTCCACTAATTCTTTCATGGTAATAGCCCTTCTGATCTGATGATCCTGTCCGGTTATCTTACTGAACGCCGGCCTGCTTGAAGAGTTTCTTGACCACGGTGGTGGGCTGAGCGCCGTTGGCAAGCCACTTCTTGGCGGCTTCCACATCCACCTTCACGGTGCTGGGGTCGGTATTGGGATTGTAGGAACCGATCTCGTCGATGCTGCGGCCGTTTCTGGGAGCGTTCGCGTCAGCCACGACGATCCTGTACATGGGAACCTTCTTCTCACCGATTCTGGTCAATCTGATCTTAACTGCCATTGTCTGTTTCCTCCTTGTCGGAATGTACTTCCTTTTAAATTTCTGTACTGTCTGTTTCTTATATATGCTGTCCCGTCAGAACGGGAAACCGCCGCGTTTGCCGCCGAACATGCCGCCCATGTTGCCGAAGGGACTGCCGCCTCTGCGTCTGCCCTTCCTGCCGCCGCCCATCTGCTTCATCATCTGCTGCATCTGGGTGAACTGCTTGATGAAACGGTTGACGTCCGCCACGCTGTTGCCGGAGCCCTTGGCGATGCGGAACTTGCGCTGGGGCGTCAGGAGCTTGGGATTGGCGCGCTCCTTGGGTGTCATGCTCAGGATGATGGCCTCTGTCCGCTTGAGCTGCTTCTCATCGATGGCTCCCTCCAGCTGGTCCCTGCTGATCCCCATGCCGGGCATCATGCTGAGTACGCTGGACAGGCCGCCCATCTTGTGCATCTGCTCCATGCTGGCCAGATAGTCGTTGAAATCGAACTTGCCCTTGCGGAGATGGCCGGTCATCTCCCTGGCCTTCTCCTCGTCCTCCTTATCCAGGGCTTCCTGGGCCTTGTCAATGAGGGTCAGCACGTCGCCCATGCCCAGGATCCTGCCCGCCATGCGGTCCGGATGGAACTGTTCGAGATCGCTGAGCTTCTCGCCCATGCCCACGTAGAGGATAGGCTTGCCGGTCACCGCCCGGATGGAGAGCGCCGCGCCGCCGCGGGTATCGCCATCCAGCTTGGTCAGGATGACACCGTCCACATGTACCGTGGCATCGAAGGTCTTGGAGACGTTCACCGCCTCCTGACCGGTCATGGCATCCACCACCAGAAGGGTCTGGTCCACAGGAACCGCCTTCTTGATGTCCTCGAGCTCCTTCATCATGTCCTTGTCGATCTGGAGACGGCCCGCCGTATCCAGGATCACAAGGTTGTGATGATTCTTCTCCGCGTACTCCATGGCCTCACGGGCGATCTTCGCGGGCTTCTCATTGCCCCTGGGCGTGAATACCTCGATGCCCAGCTTCTCGCCGTTGACCTGGAGCTGTTTGATGGCGGCCGGCCGGTAGACGTCCAGCGCCACCAGCAGGGGCTTCCTCCCCTTCTGCCGGAACTTGCCGGCCAGCTTGGCGGCCGTCGTGGTCTTACCGGCGCCCTGCAGACCCACCATCATGAGCACTGTGGCTGATCCGCCGGGCTTGAGGGCGATCTCCGTCGTCTCCGAGCCCATCAGGGAGATCATCTCTTCATTGACGATCTTGATGACCATCTG
>DGGX01000141.1:46374-53925 GCA_002392385.1 Lachnospiraceae bacterium UBA3863 | reverse complement strand
AAGTGGATCGGCGACCAGATCGCCCAGCTGGAAGCTGCCGGCGAGGTGGACCGCTTCATCTTCGGCTTCGAAGAGAGCTACGGCTATCTGGCAGGCCCCTATGTCCGCGACAAGGACGCCATCATCGGCTCCATGCTGATCTGTGAGATGGCTGCCTACTACCGCAGCATCGGCTCCAGCATCAAGCAGCGTCTGGAAGAGATCTACGCCCAGTACGGCCGCTACCTCAACAAGATCGACACCGTTGAGTTCCCCGGTCTTTCCGGCATGGACAAGATGGCCGGCATCATGTCCGGTCTCCGCGAGACCCCTCTGACCGAGCTCGGCGGACGCAAGGTCGTCTCCGTGACCGACTACGCACAGCCCGAGAAGACCGGTCTTCCCAAGGCCAACGTCCTCTCCTACGTCCTGGACGACGGCGCCAAGGTCATGATCCGTCCTTCCGGCACCGAGCCCAAGATCAAGGCTTACTACACCACCCTCGGCAAGAACCTGGCCGAGGCCCAGGCAGAGAAGGACGCCCTCTCCGATGCCGTCAAGCCTATCTTCTCCTGATGAATATCTTCTCCTGATAAAAGGATCCCGGGCCGCTCTTAGGAGCGGCCCGGGGTTTTTGTTTCATCTCATTTGTTCTTTTCTTTCAGGCAGTCCTTGGCGTCATCGAGCATCTGGGCCAGCTCCTGAATGTCTTCCTTGTTGTAGGGGAACTGGGCGACGGTGACGGGACCGTCCTTCAGGACTGCCCGCATCTGTACACCGGCGCGCACTCTGGCCGGTATGATGTCCAGGATCTCTCCCACCGGCATGATCGTCACGTCCTTGCGCCAGAAGGCATACTTCTGACCGATCCTGCCCTCGCCCCGGAAGACCTCCGTGGCCGCGGAGAAATCCCGATACAGTTCCTCCTGCTCTCCGGCTGAGGGCCATTTGGCCGCAAGGGCTTTCATGGATCGGAAGTATTCGACCCAGGGCATGAGGACCCCCATGCCGATGAAGACCCCGACAAAGGCGCCGCCCACGCGGAACCTCTCCAGGAAGCCTGTCGCGAAGGAGACCGCGAGGAAGGCACAGTAGAGCACGAAGAAGATGACCCTCTGCACGTATGTCCTCGTGAGAGGGGAGTAAAACTTCCTCAGCTCCTGGTGTACTGTGACGCTGTCTTTTGTCTGATCGCTCATTGCTGCCTCCTTTATTTATATGAATACCGGAGACGACGCCTCGTCCCCCAGTGTTTTCTGAATCGAAAGGGATGCTCCCTGGCCGTCTCCCTGTCTTCCTCTGTCCAGTCCGGGGTCCAGATCCAGCCCGCGTCTGTTTTGCTCCCGATCGCCATGTCCGCGTCCTCTTCTGAAGAATGATGTGTCTCCATCATACCATGTTTGCGCGGTCAGAGTATTCTGATTTTGCCCTTCCTGCAAGAATTGGGGAGGTGGATTATGAAGACCAGGTATCACTTTACCGTACCGGATCAGAAGAGAGTCCGTATGATCGTCCACACGGACTGTAAGAATGAAGCCGATGACCAGTTCGCGCTGGTCCATCATCTCCTGACCCCCAAATTTATCGTCTGCGGGATCGTCGCCGGACATTTCGACCTGGGCGGCAAAATGTACAAAAGCGGCCGCAGCGCCACCGCCAGTCTGGATCGGGGGCGGCGCGTATCCGAAGGGCGGCTTTGATATCTGGAGATGTGATACCCATGGCCTACAGAAGTTCAACCCGTCTGCCTGCCAGAAGGACTTTGGGATGAGGATTATCCCGAGAGATCACCCCGCTCTGGGGGCTGAAAGCTTTCTGGGTTGAACTCCAGTCTGCTATGTCATCCCATACGGTCACAGAAAGCTTTCCGGGTTGAACTCCAGTCCTGCTATGTCATCCCACACGGTCACAGAAAGCTTTCCGGGTTGAATTCCAGTCCTGTTAAGTCACCCCACTCAGCCGCCGAAAGCCTAGTGGGATGAATTCCGTCCTGTTAAGTCACCCCACTCAACTGCAGAAACTCTTCTGGGATGACAGTTACAAAAGTCAGCCAGTCAGGGCCTGTTCATGCCACAACCGCACAGAGAACCGTCCCCTGTGCGAGCCCGAGCCCCCATGTGCGAGCCCCCTCATTCCTTGGCCATATTGACGATGATGATGCCGGCGCTGACGAGCAGCAGGGCCAGGAGGCCGGTCAGGGAGAAGGCTTCGCGGCCTTCGCCCAGGAAGAGGGCTGAGAGGAGGACGCCCATCACGGGGTTGATGAAGCCCAGGATGGAGACGCGGCTCACAGGGTTGTACTTGAGGAGGACGCCCCAGAGGGTGTAGGCGCCGGCGGAGATGAAGCCCATGTAGAGGAGGTTCAGCGCGCAGCCGGTGGTGTAGAAGACGAGGCTCCCGCCCATGGCGGTGCCGATCACGGTCAGGATCACGCCGCCGATCAGGAACTGATAGCCGCTCAGGGCGACGGGGTTCTCGTCGCGGGAGAAGATCTTGATCAGGCAGCCGGAGGCCGCGTAGAAGAAGTCAGCGATCAGCATGGCGCCTTCACCGGCCAGGGTCACCCGGCCGCCGTCCATCAGGGCCTGTCCGCCGCCCAGGATCAGGAGGATGCCGGCGAATCCGACCAGGCAGCCGGCGAGCTTGCGCAGGGTCATCTTCTCAAACCGGAAGATGTATACGGCAAAAAGGATGGCGATGAAGTTGCCGGAGGCGTTGATGATGGAGCCGCGGACGCCGGAGGTGTTGGCGAGGGCCATGAAGAAGAAATAGTACTGTCCCACGGTCTGTACCAGCGACAGGATCACAACGTTCTTCCAGGATGTCTTCCTGGGAACCAGGACCTTCCGGGCAAGGATGGATCCGAAAACGATCGTCATCACGCCGGCGATCATGAATCTGGCACCGGCCAGCATGATCCTGGACGCGGTGTCCTCGGGCCCGATCTGAAACTGCTCATAGGCGATCTTGATGGCAGGGGAGGCACTGCCCCACAGGACGCAGCAGAACACGGCCGTGAGTACCGTCACCGGCAGCCATGCCCATATTACTCTCTTCTCTTCTGACTGATTTACTGTCATTTTCCATACTCCTTCTTCTGTATTGTCTCATTTCCCCTGCCCGCCGTTGCCGGCAGAATTTATATTATAAAGGCTGAGGGGCGAAATCTCAATTGCACTTTTCCACAGTAAAAAATTCCTGTATAATTATTTTTCGAGTTAAACAGAGATTCTCTGCGGATCTCCATTTCTTTTCTTCCTCTGAAGAGGTAATGCCGTGTCCAAGATCAAAGACTTCTGGCTTGGCTTATCGATCGGCTCGAAGATGCGGATGTTCATCATTCTGCTGGTCTTCGTCCTCCTTACAGCCGCCGGATTCAACTATTATATCGTACAGTTCGCGGTCGGAGACGTCAGTCAGGTCATTCGCGACATCTCCCGCTGCGAGAATGCCCAGGACGCCATGCTCGCCGAGGAGGAAGCCTTCCGCGTATATGTCCGTACGCCCTCCGGCGACAATCTGGCCAGTCTGCAGCAGGCTGTCAGTCACACCAGGAGCACCATCTCTCTGCTGCCCTTTGATTACGCGGAGATCGGCCCGGAGCGCTGGGCCAGGACCTGGCGGATCCACAATTCCTACCAGAGCTACTCCGAGGAGCGGGACGCCATCAGCGACCGGATCACCGGCTACGGCAGTCCCTACAACGTGGCTACGGCCCTGGAGGAGGACCACGAGACCGCGGAGCTGCTGATGCGGGTCTATGGCATGCAGAACTATATCCGCGGCTATCTGCAGACTATCTCCCAGCTGACAGTGGATGCCGCCGGGGACCAGTATGACCTGAAATACCCCCTGCTCCGGTCCATTCCCTACTTTCAGCTTCTGATCTCTATCGCGCTGATCCTTGTCTACGTCAGTCTGGCCCGTCTGATCACGGACTCTGTCGTCACCCCCATCCTGAAGCTTGCGGCAGCTTCCCGCAGTATCTCCGGGGGCCATCTTGAGGAAGAGGACGTGGCTGTCAGCAACCGGGACGAGCTCGGAGAGCTGGTCAGTGCCTTCAACAGTATGAAACAGTCCACCCGGAAGAACATTCAGACCCTGGAAGAGAACCACCGCCTCTCCGAACAGCTGCACAGGCAGGCGATGGAGCAGGCGGAAATGGAGAAAAGGCTTGAGACCACCCGCATGAACCTTCTCCAGAGCCAGATCAAACCGCACTTTCTCTTCAATACCCTCAACTCCATCTCCGGCATGGCCGAGATCGAGGAAGCGGAGGTCACGGACAGCATGATCCGGTCCCTGGCCAGGCTCTTCCGCTATAATCTGCACACCGTCGACCAGTTCATCTCCCTCTCCCAGGAGCTGGAGGTGGCCAGGGACTATCTCTACCTGCAGAAAATGCGGTTCGGCGACAGGGTGGAGTATGAGATGATCCCGCCCCAGGGCAGCCCCGAGGCCGAGGACCTGCAGGATACACAGGTGCCTGTTTTTGTCCTGCAGCCCCTCATTGAAAATGCTGTCATTCACGGCATCTCCAAAAAAGAGCAGGGCGGCAGGATCACCATTCTCACGGAACAGAAGGACGGCTGCCTGCACATCCGGGTATCGGATACCGGCGTGGGCATGGATCCCGAGACCCTGCAGGGCCTTCTGCAGAAACTCAAGGGAGGAGCCTCCGACACGCGTGTCGGTATAGGCATAGGAAATCTATATCAGCGGCTGTGCTCTCTCTACGGGGAGGACGCCATGCAGATCAGCAGTGAGGCCGGTAAGGGGACACAGATCGATATCATGATCCCCCTGCAGGGGACAGGAGAACTGTAATGCTGAAGATATTGATTGCTGACGATGAGGTGATCGAGCGTCTCGTTCTGGAGAAAAAGCTCCGGCGTTTATACGGCAGCGACTGTGCGATCCTGGTGGCGCAGAACGGGCGGGAGGTGCTGGAGATCTACCGGCAGGAGCATCCCCAGATCCTGATCCTCGATATTGAGATGCCGGTGACCACCGGTCTGGAAGCCGCGCGCGCCATCCGCAGGACGGACAGCGCCTGCAGCATCATCTTCCTGACTGCCTTCGACGAGTTTGCCTACGCCAAGGCTGCCATATCCGTCCATGCCCTCGATTATCTTCTCAAGCCCTGCGACGAGTATGAGCTGGTCAATGCCGTCGACGAGGCGATCCGCCTCGCCCGCTTCCGCGATCCCTCGGCCGACAGTGAGCCTGAAGATAAGGGCCCGGAGGACGCCGCCCAGGATCTCACAGAGGAGCCCGCGGAGGAGGAAAGACCCCGTGAAGAGTTCCGCGCCTACATCGCAGAGCACTATATGGAAGATATCGCCGTGAAGGATATCGCGGGCTATTTCGGCTACTCGGAGGCCTATTTCTGCAAGCGCTTCAAGCAGTATTTCGGCCACAGCTTCGTCACCTACCTGACCGACTACCGCATGCAGAAGGCGGAGGAACTCATGCGCACCAGCCGCCTTACCATCAAGCAGATCGGCAAGGCCGTCGGCTACCCCGAGCCCAACTACTTCACCAAGGTCTTCCGCCGTGTCCGGGGCGTGAGCCCTTCCGAATTCAGGGAATCGCAGACGCCCGGCGCCCAGTAAAGAGGTCTTCCGCCATGAACAAACCACGTACCGCTCTGATCCTCGCCGTCTCTCTCCTCCTCGCCGCTCTCCTGACGGCCGGCTGCGGGAAGACGTCTGAGGACACAGCCTCCGCCCCCTCCGGGGATCCTCTCCTTCTGAACAACGAGACGACCGTCGTGCACGACGTGACGCCCGAGTACGTCTTCACCTACGCGGAGAACCAGACCGAGGACTACCCCACGACACAGGGCGCCTACCGTTTTGCCCAGCTCGTCAATGACCGCACCGGAGGCCGCATCCAGATCCGGGTCTACGCGGACGCCCAGCTGGGCGACGAACAGTCCACCCTGGAACAGCTCCGCTTCGGCGGCATAGATTTCGTCCGCTGCTCCCTCTCCACCATGACGCCCTACAGCGACATGGCCAACGTCCTCATGCTGCCCTATCTCTACCGGGATGCCGCCCACATGTGGGCAGTCCTGGATGGAGACATCGGCCGCCAGGTCGCCGATTCCTTCATGGACACCGGCTTCATGCCCCTGGCCTGGTATGACGCGGGCGTCAGAAGCTTCTATTTCAAGGATCCTGTCCGGTCACTGGAGGATATGGAGGGACTGATCGTCCGTGTACAGCCGGTAGAAATGATGGAGGACATGGTGGAGCTTTTGGGGGCCACTGCCCTTCCCGTCACCTACGAGAACGTCTACTCCGCCATCCAGGAAGGCAAGGCCGACGGCGCCGAGAACAACTGGTCCTCCTACGAGACCATGCAGCACAACAAGGTCGCCCCCTACTACCTCCTCGATGAACACATGCGCGTCCCCGAGATGCAGATGATCTCCCTGGTCACCTGGAACCAGCTCACCCAAGAAGATCAGACCATCATCCTGGAATGTGCCGCCGAGGCCGCCGACTACGAGCGCATGCTCTGGACCGCCCGCGAAGAAAAGGCCCGCGAACGCGTCCTCTCACAGGGCACCGAGGAGATTCCCCTCTCCGAGGCAGAAAAAAAGAAGTTCCATGAAGCCATGGAACCCCTTTACCTCAAATACTGTGAGAAATATATGGACCTCGTGGAAGAGATCCGCGAGACACAGGCTCAATAAGCCTTATCATTTGCCCGCTTTACGGAGCTGTTCGGTCATGAAATCGAACAGCTCTTTTTTCATCTCCGGTGTCTCGAAGACCCTGTTCGGAAGCAGATAAGCATGCATCTGATCCGGCACGATGACCAGCATCGACCGCCGGTTGATCACCATTCCGCCGCCCTTCTCGTCCGGCACGAAGGACTTCCACGGGATCCGCTGCAGATGCTTCTGCACCCTGATCACCATCCCTCCCGTGTCAAAAGACAGCGTCGTGTCCACCTGCACGGCCTGGGCGTCCCGGATCGACGTAAGATAAACGACGATCGGCTGAAAGACCGGAAACACCAGCAGGGCGACCACCATCAGCCCCTTGCCCAGCCCGTTGGTCTCGTTCCATTTGGCAATCGTCAGCGCAAGCACCGAAAGCGTGAAAATGATACTCACCAGCGCCGTCCAGTTCCTATAATAGTTTTCCATCCGGAACTTCCAATAATCTTCCGGCGTATTTCTGAATGTATATTCGTACTTCATAGACACCTCCTGCTCAAAGAGAGTTCTATTATAGCACATATATCAGGGCTGTCGACGCATCATCCTCAACTGCCACGGCCCTGCCGACACATAAAAACCGCCATGCCGCGGTTCTCTCCGCAGCGTGGCAGTTTCTGATTTTGTTGATGCAGGCGGCCTTTATGCGCCGTAGCCGGTGAGCCACGGGATGCACATGGTGATGGCCGGGATGAAGGTGATCAGCATCAGGGCGATGATCATGAATACGTAGAAGGGGATCATCTCCTTGACGATCTTCTCCATGGGTCTCTTGGCGATACCGGAGCCGATGAAGAGGACCGCGCCGACCGGAGGGGTCAGCAGGCCGATGCCGCAGT
>DGGX01000141.1:19068-46332 GCA_002392385.1 Lachnospiraceae bacterium UBA3863 | reverse complement strand
AGGCCGATGCCGCAGTTCAGGACCAGCATGATACCGTACTGGATGGGATCGATGCCGATGGAGGTAGCGATCGGCAGCAGGATCGGAGTGGTGATCAGGATGATGGGAGCCATATCCATGATCATACCCAGGACCAGCAGGATGACGTTCAGCAGGATGGCGATCACGTAAGGGTTGTCGGACACGCCGGTGATCAGGTTGGCGGCCAGGGACGGCACGTGCAGCTTGGTCAGCAGGTAGCCGAATGCGTTGGAGGTCGCGATCAGGATCAGAACGATGGACAGGGTGTCCACGCACTGGTCAAGGGCCTTCCAGACGCCCTTCCAGGTCAATCCCTTGTAGACGTACAGGGACACGATCAGGGAGTAGATAACGGCAATAGCCGCGGACTCTGTGGCGGTGAAAACACCGGCGCAGACGCCGACGACAACGATCAGGATCGCGGAAAGGGCCCAGATCGATGTCGCGAATTCCTTGCCCAGACGGGACAGGCTGAAGGCGTCTCCCTTCGGGTAGCCTCTCTTCTTGGAGAGGATGTAGGACAGAACCATCAGGGAACCTGCCAGAACAGCGCCCGGAAGGTAGCCGGCCAGGAAGAGGCTCCCGACGGAAAGGCCGCCCGCCGTCGTGGCGTAGATGACCATGTTGTGGGACGGGGGCACCAGCATGCCCTCGACGGAGGAGGAGATGGTGACAGCCGTCGCGAAGTCGACGTCATAGCCTCTGTTGACCATCATGGGAATCTCCAGAGAGCCCAGGGATGCGGTATCCGCAGAGGCGGAACCGGAAATGCCGCCGAAGAAATAGGAGGCGACGATGTTGACCATAGCCAGGCCGCCGGTCATCCAGCCGACGCAGGCGTCCGCCAGGTTCAGGAGCTTCTCGGAGATACCGCCGGAGCCCATCAGAACACCCATGGTGATGAAGAAGGGCACCGCCATCAGGGAGAAGGAGCTGATACCCTTGACCATCTGCTGCGTGAGGGTCGCCAGCGGCAGTCCCTGGTAGGTCAGGCACAGGACCGTGGAGATCGCCACAGAGTAGGCGATCGGGAAACGGAGGAATACCATGACCAGGAACGATACAAGAAGAATGACGATAGCTGTAGATTCAGACATCACGCTTCCTCCTTTCTTCCGAAGTATCTCTCGATATCGATGACGACTCTCTCGACCTCAAAGAAGATCATGGCGAGGCCGGCGAAGGGGATCGGGAAATACTGCCAGAACTTGGACAGCCAGGGCATGGAAATGTAGGTGCCCTTGGAGCCGAGGCCGGCCGCGTACTGCCAGCCGGTGACCAGCATGATGACTGCCAGGATCAGGACCGCGATGTCCGCGATCAGGTCCAGGGTGATGATGACTTTTTCAGGCAGATAGCGGTCGAAAGCCGTCATCCGGATGTGGGCGTTTCTCTTGATGGCCAGGGAGGCGGACAGGACTGCCATGTAGGACATCAGTGTCAAGATGAGCTCCTCACCCCAGTTGGGAGCGGGGATCACGGTGATGTAACGGGCAAGGACGATCCAGCTGGTGATCAGGATATCCGCCACGAGCAGGACCTTGCAGATAAACATGAATACCGAGTACACGAAGTTGTATACCGGCTCGATTTTTCTGAGTTTCAAAAAGATAGCAGGCATTACAGTCCCCCTTATTGAAAAGTGCTCCGGCTGTCCGGAGCACTTTTCAGATCAGCCTATTTGGTTCTTTTCGGACTTAATGGTCAGTCGTTCAATCAGTCGGCAAGATCAAGAAGCTGCTGATAGACTTCCGCCAGATCGCCGGTCGCGTACTCATCAGCGATGGGCTTGCAGGCTGCCTGCCATGCGGTCTTGTCTTCGACTTCGATGACGTTGATGCCCTGCTCCTTCAGCTGTGCAAGGACCTCGTTCTCCTTCTCCTCGGAGACTTCACGGCAGTAGTCGGAAGCGGTCTTGCCGGCCTCGAGGATCCAGCCCTGCTGCTCTTCGGTCAGGCTGTTCCAGGCTTCGTCAGTGATGATGGTCATCATGGCGCCCAGGGTGTGGCCGTCCAGGGTCAGGTTGGGGCCGACTTCCTGGAAGCTGTTGCCGGCGTAGTTGACGGTGGGCTGCTCAGCGCCGTCGATGGTGCCGTTCTGCATGGAGGAGTAGATCTCGCTCATGGAGACGGGGGAAGAGGTAGCGCCCAGGCTGGACACCATCTTCTGCATGATGGGGTCGTTGGACACACGGATCTTCATGTTCTTCATGTCGTCGGGGGTGGTGATGGGCTTGGACTCGACTGTGAAGAAATTACGGAAGCCTTCCTCACCGAAGTAGAGACCTTTGACGCCCAGACCCAGCTCTTCGGACTCGTTCAGGAATTCCTGGCCCAGCTCGCTGTTAGCGAAGTTCCAGAAGTGATTTCTGTCAGCGAAGGTGTAAGGCAGGGACAGAAGAACGGACTTCTTGGTGCCGTAGGAGGTCAGCGCGAAAGCGGAGATACGGCAGATGTCGACCGTGCCGGAGTTCATGGTCATACCGTCAAGGATGTCAGCCTCAACACCGAGGACGCCGCCGCCCTGCAGGTCGATCTGGATGGTGCCGCCGGAAAGTCTCTCGACCTCTTCCTTGAACTTAAGGTCCATGGCGCCGCAGACAGTGTTCTCGAGCGGGTTGACCTCAGCCATGGTCAGGGTGATCACGTCGCCGGCAGGGGCTTCCGCTGCCGCTTCACCTTCGGCCGGAGCCTCAGCCTCAGCTGCGGGCTCAGCCTCAGCCGCGGGCTCGCTGCCGGCAGAAGAGCCGCCGGACAGACCGCAGCCTGCCATCAGAGACGCTGCCATCACTGCGCAGAGCACAGCACTGATGAGTTTCTTTTTCATTAAGCAATTCCTCCCTTCTGGATCTGTCTCTCTTTCTGATTCCTTTTGAGAGACGATGGATGTTTACTGTTTAGATTATAAAAAAACAATGAACAATATCACATGGGAAATTTTTGGAATTGCACTGGTAAATTTTTGTTCTTTCCGTTCAGAAAGGCAGTCGAATTCAGAAAACAAGGAGACACGCCAGTCCGCAGAGGAGGGCGCCTCCCGCGATCTGGGCGGCGTCTGTGCGCAGGGTGCCGTAGATGCGGCCGCCCAGATAGCCCAGTATGGTACACAGGCAGGCACTGCCGAAGGCCGCCGCCACCATAGCGGCCAGGGGATAGCGCAGGAGGCCGAAGGCGCAGCCCGCTGCCGCCGACAGGCCGCAGCAGCGCAGGCACAGCAGGGTATCCTCCTGCATATTGATCCGCTCCATGCGGTGCTCCAGGATCGTCTTTTTCCGCAGTCCGAAGAGGATCATGCGGGCGCCGCAGCCGGCCAGGAGCACGCAGGCCGCGATGTGGGCGGGATCGCCTCCCGTCTGCACATGGCTGTCAGCCCGGAGCAGCAGGACGCCGGCCCCGTAACCGAGGCCGGCTGTCGTAAGCTGCAGGATCCCCCAGATCACAGCCATCCACACCATGCGCATATCCAGACATACGATGTTTGCGCCGCGCCTTGCGACGATCCCATAGATTCCCAGGCCCATGGAAACGGAAAGAATGAGCAGACTTGCTGCAGCCATATCTTTCTCTCCTTTCCCGGATCAGTTGTCCTTCTCGATCCCGTCTGTCTTGATGATGAATTTCACACTGCTGTCCGGATTCGTCTGCTCACCGGTGAAGGTCTTGTAGGTCCCGGACGCGTTCTTGAGTTCCATGATCCTGTCATCGATGGACCGGATGTCGGTGCGGTAGAGGTCCGCCACCTTCCGGACGCCCTCCTCATTGAGGGTGGCGCAGCCGTCCTTGAGCTCGATGGAGCCGGAAAGGATCTGGGCCATGCCGTCGGCCAGCTTCTGGGCGCCGTCGGACAGCTGGGAAGTCCCCTTGTTCAGGGCTTCGGAATTCTTGTTGAGTTCAGCGGTGCCTCCCGCGATCTGGTCAGCGCCGTCCTTGAGCTGTCTGGCACCGTCCTCCAGGCTCTGCATGCCGCCCAGGAGCTGGGCGGAGCTGTCCTTCAGGGCCTGGGTCCCTTCCGCCAGCTGTCCTGCGCCGTCCGCGATCTGATCGGCCCCGGCCGTGTACTGCTGTATGCCGGTGCTGAGCTGGGCCGCGCCGTCGCTGAGCTGTTTCACGCCCGCGCCTGCCTCTCCCAGGCTCTGCGCCAGCTGCTCCACGCCGCCGGTGTACTGTCCGATGCCCTGCTGCAGGGCAGCCGCGCCTGCCTGCAGGCCTTCCTTCTCATCCTCCAGGCCCGCGGCGAACTGCTCTGTCAGGTCAGCAGCCTGATCCACGGCCTTGGTATAGGAGGAAATGTTCTGTGCCAGGCCATTGCTGCCGCCGAGGCCCTCGCTGACCTGGGAGGCGCCTTTCTGAAGCTGCCCCATGCTGTCAGCCAGGCCGGAAGCGCTATGGGACAGCTGACGGGAGGTCTGCTGCGCGTTATTCATGGCGCCCTGCAGGGTGCCGGCCGCCTCTGTGACCGCTCCGATGCCCTGTTTCATATTGGCGGCGGCAGTATCCAGATCTGTCAGGGCCCCTTCCATGGCGGTCATGGCAGTGTCGGCCTGCCCGGCATCCTCTGCCAGGGTCTTGCCGGCCTTCGATACCGCGTCCATATCACCGGAGAGACTGTCCGCGGCGCTGGCCAGACTGTCCGCCTTGTCGGCCACATCTCCCGCCTTGCCGGACATACCGGAGACGGCCTCCGCGGCGGCTGTATCCGCGGCGGATGCTGTGGCGCTGTCCACCTGGCCGGCGATGCCCGCTGACTTAAGGGCTTCAATGGCCAGGGCCTTGTCCTCGTCGCTCAGCTCCGACTGATCGATCGCGTTCACGGCAGACTGATAGACGCTGTCGCCGGAAGCGGCGGCATTTCTGCCCTTCTGGGCGGCGCTGCTCTGTATATCGCCGAGGCTCCCCTTCAGGTCCGCCGCGGCGCTCTGTACCTGCTTCGCGTCACCGCTGAGGGAGGAGGCATCCTTCTCCAGCTGGGCGAGGGCCGATTCCAGCTTGTCCGCCTCGCCCGCGAAGTCTTGCTTCAGGGCATCTCTGACCTGACCGGCCGCCTTGGAGAAGTTCTCCGCGGCTGTCCCGATACCGGAAGCGCCTTCACTGAGTGTGGTTGCCGCCTCCGCGACGGAACCCGCGGCGCCGGCCATGCCTTCCGTATACTGCTCGATGGCCTTGGACAGCTGCTGAGCGCCGGACTGTGCCTGCGACAGGCCTTCCGTGACCTGCCCCGCGCCGTCCGCCAGCTGCTGCGCGCCCTGCCGCAGGGCCTCAGAATTGGCGTGCTTGCTTCCTGTGATCTGTGCAAGTCCGTCCGCCAGCTGCCGCACGGTCGACACGATGGTCCCCGCGCTCTTGCCCAGCTGGTCAGCGGCTGCGCTGAGGTCCTTGCCGCCCTGGACCAGCGCGGCGACCTGCTTCTGGGTCTCCTCTCCTGCCAGCCCTTCGTAGAGCTGGGCCAGTCCCTTGTCCAGCTGGTCAGCGCCCTTGCGGAGTTCCTCAGAATTGCCCTTCAGTTTCTGGCTGCCCGCGGCCAGATCCTGGGCGCCCTTATCCACCTGGGCGACGCCGTTCGCGTATTCCTTCAGGCCTTCGCTCAGCTGCGTGGTGCCTCCCAGCGCGTCGGTAAGTCCCTGGGCCAGCGTCGCGGAGCCGTCTGTGAGCTGGGACACGCCGTCCGTATATTTGCGGATGCCGTCCGCCAGATCGCCGGCGCCGTCCGCCAGATCCCTGGATCCGGAAGCGGCCTCACCGATACCGTCCGAGAGCTCGCCGGCGCCGTCCGCCAGCAGCTGTCCGTCATCCTCCAGATCGGTGATCTTGCTGTCCATGTTGTCGAAAATGGAGCTGTGATCCTCGTCCAGTTCCTTCTCATCCTCGCTGTCCAGGGCCCCCGCGAAGACCATGGTCAGGCAGGTGCTCATCTCGAAATCCTCAGCGTCGAAGGTGATCTCCACAGACCCGGGGATCTCCATGTCTGTCAGCTTCTGTCTTGCCTTGTCACTGGCATCCGCCTTGTCCAGAAGGTCCTCAGCGTCTGTTTTGGCGGCTTCCAGGCTCTCCTGCATGCCGGGGAAGGCCATGCCGACGACGACGGTATTCTTGCCCTCGGAGAGAACAGAACCGTTGTCGACAGCGACGTTCTTGACATGATCATTGGAGAGGACCAGTCCCGTCACAGCGGTAAAAGGCACATACACGTTGCCCCGGCGGGCATGGTTGGTGTAATCGATGTGGATGGTCACCTTGCCGGTGGCGCCGGCCAGCTCCCCCGGTGCGACCTTCCTGCCGTCCAGGTAATAGGAGATCTTCTCGGTCACCGGGGGCTCTCTGTCCGTCGTGCCCTGGTAATAGATGTCCTTGCCGGCCGCATCCCAGGTCACCTCACTGCCGTTCACGGTGAAGGTCTCGTCGCCTTTTACGTTCTCGAGATCTGCCGCTGTCGTGCTGTCCTTCAGTGTCTGGGCGCCGTCGGGGTTCTTGAGCCATCCGGACACGGTGATATCCTTCTGGTTGCCTTCCGCGTCGGCAAAAATATAGACCGTCTCCTCCTTCTGGGCCAGACCGGCGGCCTCACGGACAGCTGCTGTGAGGTCTGCCTCCAGATCCCGGTCCTCCTGGGCGGAGGCATCCGCAGTATAAGTATCCGCCGCCAGCACTGTGACCGGACGGGCACCGATGCCTGCTGTCAGCGCGAGGGACAGCATTAACGCAATGACCTGTTTCCTTTTCATGACTGCTCACCTTTCCGGAGTCTTCTCACCGGCTCCTGTATCTGCGGGGCGCTGCCGCGCCCGGGTTGTTCTATAGGACGCTTGCGCCTGGTTTTCTCTAAGACGCTGCACGCCGTTTTTCTCTAAGGCGCTGCGCCTGGTTTTCTCAGGAAATGGACTGTCTGTCGTCAGACGGTCTGGGTCTCTCCCTTGTGTCTGCGTCCGCGCAGGAATCGCCTTCCTTCGGGGAGGAATCCTCTGCTGGTGCGGACGATCAGGGGATCCAGCAGCATGAAGGCCGCCGGCAGAACCAGCAAGACCGTAAACATACTGATCAGGGCGCCTCTGGCCATCAGCGTGCACAGAGACGAGATGATGCTGATCCTGGAGTAGAGGCTCACACCGATGGTGGCCGCGAAGAAGCTCATGGCACTCACGATGACACTCACGATAGAGCTGCTGTGGGCGATCCGGACCGCCTCTTCCCGGGTCTTGCCGCTCTTCCTCTCCTGCTGGTAGCGGCTGGTCATCAGGACCGCGTAGTCCACGGTGGAGCCCAGCTGGATGGTACCGATGACGATAGAGGCAATAAAGGGAAGCGAAACGCCCGTAAAGTAAGGGATCGCCATATTGATGAAGATCGCGCATTCGATCACCAGCACCAGGATGAAGGGCAGGGAGACCGAGCTGAAGACTACAGCGACGATCAGGAAAATGAAGGCAATGGACACCCAGTTGACCACGTTGAAGTCACGGTTGGAGATATTGATCAGATCCCGCGTGCAGGGCGCGTCGCCGATCAGCATGGCATTCTCATCATAGCGGTCCATGATCGCGTTGATCTGATCGATCTGGGTGTTCATCTCGTCCGTGGCTGTCTTATATTCACTGTTTACCAGGATCAGCTGATACTTGTCTGTGGAGAGCTCCCCCAGGATGTCCGCCGGGAGGACCTCCTCCGGGACAGCGCCGCCCAGGAAGGCATCCAGACCGATGACGTTCAGGACTCCGTCCGTCTCCAGGATCTCGTCGCACATCTCGGTGGCTGTCTTGTTGTCCAGCTCGCTGTCCGCCAGGATCATCAGCGTATTGTCCAGATTAAAGGTCTCGTCCAGCTTCCTGTTGGCCTGCATGGAAGGCAGGTCCTCCGGCAGCGTGTCCAGCAGGTCATAGAAGACCTCGGTGTGGGTGTAGCCGTAGGTGGCCGGGATCCAGACCAGACAGAAGGCGATCAGAATGGCTCTGTAATGCTTCTGTACGAAGGCCGGCAGTCTTTCGAACCGCGGCAGGAAAGGCTTGTGACGGGTCTTTTCGATCAGTTTGTTGAAGGTCAGGATCATGGAGGGCAGGACGGTCACGCAGCTCACGACGCCCAGCGCCACGCCTTTCATCATGACGATGCCCACATCCAGTCCGAACCGGAAGGTCATAAAGCACAGAGCGGCAAAACCGGCGATGGTGGTGATGCTGGAGCCCACGACGGACTGCAGGGTCCTGCCGATGGCCTCCGCCATGGCCGCCTCCTCGTCGCCCGGATGCAGTTCTTCCTCTTCCTTGAAGCTGTGCCACAGGAAGATGGAATAGTCCATGGTGACGCCCAGCTGCAGAACAGCCGCCAGTGCTTTGGTCAGATAAGAGATCTCACCGAAGAAGTAATTGGTACCCAGATTATAAAGGATAGCAATGCCGATGGAAAGCAGGAAAAAGACCGGTGCCAGGAAGGTGTCCATGCTCAGGGCCAGAACGATGGAGGACAGGACCACCGCGATCAGGATATAGATCGGTTCCTCGGCCTCCGCCACGTCCTTGGTGTCCGTGACCACCGCGCTCATGCCCTGCAGCCAGGCTCCCTCGTCCAGACCCTTGCGGATCTCCGTGATGGCATCCATGGTTTCGTCCGAGGAGGTGGTGGAATCATAGGTCACCGCCATGAGGGTCGCGTCCCCTTTTACAAAGGCATCCAGCAGTTTCTGGGGCAGGATCTCCTTGGGGACGGAGATGTCCATGAAGCTGTCATACCAGATGACCTTGTTCACATGCGGGACCTTCTCGATCCTCTCCTTGATGGCCTCGATCTCCTTGTCGCTCCGCCCCTCGACCATCAGCATGGTGATGGCGCCTGTACCGAAATCCTGCGCCAGAATATCCTGCCCGCGGATCGTCTCGATGGTATCCGGCAGGTATGTCAGCAGATCATAATTGATCCTTGTGTGCAGCGCGCCGTATCCGGCCGGGATCAGAAGAACAAGGGCCAGTACCAGAATAAAGAACCTTGCTTTTACAACTGCTTTCCCGAATCTCTGTACCATAATTTAATCCCTCTGCCTGTTATTGGAAACTAATCTTTTCTACCGGCCTCTATAATAAGAAAAAGACCGGGCACTTGAAATATCCAATGCTCCGATCCTGTTAGTTCTAGCTATACAAAAAGGCCTGTCTGTCTATGAGAAGACAGACAGACCCATCGATCTGTCAGATATTGCCCCGGGCCGGCCCCCTGCTAGAGCTCCTCCAGCACGTCCGACATGGACCGGGTGGCCATGTACTCGTAGATGCTTCCCATCTCCTCCGGCGGAATGGGCATGCCCTCCCGGATCCAGTTCATGACGACAAAATTCATGGACTGGGCATAGTACTGGGCCATGTATTCCGGTGTGAGCCAGGGATGCTTGGGATGAGACCGCCTGGCCTGCTCGGTAAAAAGAGCCAGCAGCAGCTCATAGATACACTGCCTTGCGATCTCCGAGAAGGAATTCTGCCCGCCGATCCTCACGGCCGCCGTATAGAAGGCCTTGTCCTTCTGCAGGCCTGAGAAGATCAGGACGATCGCCTCCTTGAACATCCGGTTGTCGATCAGGATCCGGACCGGGGCCAGGATCTCCGTGCGGATGATCCATCCCAGCAGGTCGTATTTGTCCTGAAAATGATTGTAAAAGGTCACGCGGATGACGCCCGCGCCGTCTGTGATCTGTTTGATGGTGATCTTCTCGAAGGGCTCCCGCAGCACCAGTTCCTTCAGACTGGCCGCCAGCGCCTCCTCTATATTTTCTCTGCGTTCGATCTTCTCACTCATCGCCGGTCCCTACGCTCCGCAGGCCGGCCCGTACCTTCCGGACCGGTTACTCCTCTCTCTCCGCCGCCTTCTCTTCCTGCTCCATTCGTGCCAGCTGCGCCGCATACTCCCTGCCCTCCTCGGGCGTTTCCGGGTCTGTGGAGCCGGTCAGGCGGTTTCTCACACGATTGCGGAAATACCGCACCTCCTCCAGCACGCTCACCACGAACTCCCTGCGCCACACGAGCACACCGATCAGGAGGAGCTGGGCGGCTATACACAGAAAGGTGAAGAGCCACTCCCCCTGGATGAGAAAACTTCCCGCCAGACAGGAGGCCAGTATCTGGATCCAGCTGCAGCCCGCGACGCCCACGATGAACTGCTTCATCGTCGCCTTGGAACGCGCCGCCACATGCGGCACGATCCCGTTGGGGATCCCCGGGATCATGTAGGCGATCCCTACCATGAAGACCGGGTCCAGATCATAGAGCTTGTGAAGGAACTGCGCGGTCTTGCTCTGCAGCCGGATCTCCCTGTGCTCGCTCCCCATACTGCGGTCGAACCAGAAGACCGCCGCATTTGCGATGACAAACCCACTGTAACAGAGCAGAAATGCCTTCCACCAGGTATAGATCATGCCCGCCGCCACCTGGATCGCCATTCCCGGCAGGACCACACTGACCACCTGGATCATGGACAGGAGCAGGACACTGACCGCGCCGCGGACCCCTCTCTCCTGTGCCAGATACGCCGCGATCTTCTCTTCATTCCCCTCCCGCAGGAGCGGGATCAGACCCGGCAGCATCCGTCCGAAGGCATGCCATATCAGAAAGACCACCGCTATCAGGGTGGCCACAGGTATAATTTTACTCTTCCATTTCAACCAGAATTTCTTCATGACCGTTTAACTATACACCATCCGGGCGAAATTCTCAATCTACAGGCTCTTTATTGACGGATTCTCCCAGGTGTTGTATGATTACTGGTCAGAAAAGGGGAATTATTTTATGCGTTTTCAGGAAATGGATTCCATTGAACAGATCTTAAAGGAACTGGGATGCCGGATCAAGGATACCCGGATCGGACGGTGTATGTGCCAGACCGATCTGGCGGAGCGGGCCGGAATCTCGGCCAAGACGATGGCGCGCATCGAGAACGGAGAGAATATCCGGATCGACAATATTCTCCGGGTGCTCAGGGCGCTTGACATGCTGGACGCGCTGGATACATTTCTGCCGGTCCCGGAGGTCTGTGAAGTATGTTGCTGCGAGGGCATGAAGAAGCGGGAGCGCGCTTCACAGAAAATGAAGGAACAGGCGTATACCGCAGCGGATAAGGAGGCGGGAAATGAACAGAAATGACAGCTTCGATTTTGACAGGATCATTGACCGCAGAGGCACCGGCTCCCTGAAATGGGACGTCGCGCAGGACGAACTCCCGATGTGGGTCGCCGACATGGATTTTCAGGCTGCGCCGGCGATCAGGAAGGCCATCGAGAAGAGACTTGCCCACGGCGTTTTCGGCTACAGCATCCTGCCCGACACCTGGTACACGGCCTATCAGGACTGGTGGCGCAGGCGGCACGGCCTTTCGATCGGGAAGGAGGATCTGATCTTCTGCACGGGTGTCGTGCCCGCTATCTCGACCTGTGTGAGAAAACTCACGACGCCCGCGGAAAAGGTCCTGATCCAGTCGCCGGTCTACAATATCTTCTATAATTCGATCTACAACAACGGCCGGTATATCATCGATTCTCCTCTCGTCCGGGATGGGGACGGGTTTACGATCGACTGGGACGACCTGGAGGACAAGCTCGCGGATCCGCAGACGTCCCTGATGATTCTGTGCAACCCTCATAATCCGGTCGGCCGGATCTGGTCGCGGGAGGAACTCGCAAGGATCGGAGAACTCTGCCTCCGGCATCATGTGACTGTGGTCTCGGATGAGATCCACTGCGATATCGTCAAGCCCGGCCGCGGCTATGTGCCGTTTGCCTCAGCATCCGAAACGTGCCGTATGATCAGCGTGACCTGTATCGCGCCTACGAAGGCTTTCAATATCGCGGGGCTCCAGACAGCTGCTGTGGCGGTCTTCGATTCCGCGCTCCGGCATAAGGTCTGGCGCGCGCTCAACACCGATGAGGTCGCGGAGCCCAATGCCTTTGCGGTCGACGCGGCGATCGCGGCATTTCAGGAGAGCGGCGGCTGGCTCGACGCGCTGAATGAGTATATTGACGCCAACAAGCAGTTTGCTGAGACCTATATTAAAGAAAATATTCCTGCCGTCACCGTCACGCGGTCAGAGGCGACCTATCTTCTCTGGCTTGACTGCAGCAGCGTCACGGAGGACAGCCGCGTTCTCGCCGGGAAGATCCGGGCCAGAACAGGACTCTTCCTTTCTGACGGCGCACAGTACGGCGGCAGCGGGATCACATATCTCCGGCTCAACTGCGCCTGTCCGAGAGCCCTGCTGGAGGACGGAATGGAGCGCCTTGCCAGGGCGCTCAGGGATTGAGAGCCGTCACGAACGGATGGATCCCCGACATCCCTGACCGGCAGACAGACGGCGCCAATATGTGTACTGCAGAATCCTTCTGTATGTATAGATTTCAAACTGCCATTGCGGCAAAGGAGGAGAACATGAAAAAGAACCAGATGATCCGGCTTATCACGATCGTATCAGCGACGGCCCTTGCCCTTTCGCTCATGCTGACGGGCTGCGGGAACAAGAAGACCGGCAGAACGCTCGAGGAGATCCGGAAGAGCGGCAAGCTGCTCGTCGGCACTGAGGGTACCTACGCCCCGAACAGCTACCACGATGAGAATGGCGATCTCGTCGGATTCGACGTCGAAGTAGCTGCGGTGATCGCCAGACACCTCGGCGTAGAGGTGGAATATGTGGAGACCGAATGGGATTCAATCTTCGCGGCACTGGATTCCGGCAAGATCGACACGGTCGTCAACGAAGTCGGCTACACCGAAGAACGTGCGGAGAAATATGATTTCTCCGACCCGTACGCCTTCTCCCGCCGCTGCATCCTGGTCCGCGGCGACAATACCGACATCCATTCATTTGAAGATCTGAAGGGACATACCGCGGCCAACGAAGCCAGCAGCCTGTTCGGCCAGATGGCCCAGGAATACGGCGCTGACCTCGTCGCGGTCAAAGCGATGGCGAACTCGATCTCGGAAGTGCTGGACGGAAGGGCGGACTGCACGCTCAACTTTGAGACGGCATTCAACGACTATATGAAAGAGCATCCGGAAGCGGACGTCAAGATCGTTGCCTACGCGGATCCGGAGCCGAGTTCCTATATCCCGGTCCTGAAAGGAAATACCGAGCTTCTCGATGCCATCAACGAGGCGATCGACGAGGCGCAGGCGAGCGGAGAACTGGCCGAGATCTCAAAGAAGTACTTTAACGGCGTAGACATCACAGAGGAGAAATAAAGCTACCGATGAGCAGCAGAATCCTTCAGGAACTCGCGGATTCCTTTTTCAAGCTCCTGCTTCCGGGAATCACCGTGACCATCCCCCTGACAGTCATTTCCTTCACCATAGGCCTCCTGATCGCCCTTGCGACGGCACTTGTGCAGATCGCGAAGATCCCGGTCCTGCGGCAGATCGCGAGATTCTATGTATGGATCATCCGCGGAACGCCGATGATCGTGCAGCTTTTCGTGGTCTATTTCGGTATGCCCTCGCTCGGCATCGTCCTGCCGGCTTTTCCCAGCGCTGTCATCGTATTCTCTCTCAGCGTCGGCGCCTACTGTTCCGAAACGGTACGGGCCGCGATCGAGTCGGTCCCGAAAGGACAGCTGGAAGCGGGGTACTGCGTCGGTCTTACCTTCTGGCAGACCATGTACCATGTGATCATTCCGCAGGCTCTCCGTACCGCGTTCCCGCCGCTCTCCAATTCCCTGATCGGCCTTGTCAAGGACACGTCCCTGGCCTACAGCATAGCAATCGTGGAGATCCTGGCGACGGCGCAGCGGATCGCGGCGAGGACCTATGATTATTTCTGGCTGTACTGCGAGGCCGGATTGATCTATCTGCTCTTCTGTACAGTCCTGACCTATCTGCAGCGCTATTTCGAAAAACGCCTGGAAAGGAGACGGTGAGCCATGATAGAACTCAGACATATCGGTAAAAGCTTCGGCGGCACCGTGGTCCTCCGGGACATCTCCCTTCAGGTGGGAGACGGCGACGTCATCGCGCTGCTCGGTCCGAGCGGCTCTGGCAAAACGACTCTTCTCCGGTGCATAAGCTTCCTGACCCTCGCGGATCAGGGTGAGATCGTCTTCGACGGGGAGACCTACAGGGCAGATCATATCTCCAGAAAAGATATCCTGCGCTACCGCAAGAAGATCGGTTTCGTGTTTCAGGACCACCAGTTATTTGCCAACAAAACGGCACTGGACAATGTCACTCTGGGCCTCACGGTGGGCCGGAAAATGAACCGGACGGAAGCCGTAAAAAAGGCCGAGCAGGCGCTCGACCGTGTCGGCATGCTCGACCGTAAGGACTTCTATCCGTCCGCGCTCTCCGGCGGCCAGCAGCAGAGAGTCTCGATTGCCAGAGCCATTGCCCTGAGCCCGGGGGTCATTCTGTTCGATGAACCGACATCGGCACTTGACCCGGAGCTGACGGGCGAGGTGCTCGACGTCATGCGGCGTCTGGCGGAAGACGGTACGACGATGATCGTCGTGACGCATGAGATGGAGTTCGCGAGGCGTGTCGCGACGAGGGTCGTTTTTATGGAGAATGGCCTGATTGTCGAGGAGGGCACGCCCGACGAGATTTTCAACCATCCGAAGCAGGCGAGGACGGCGGAGTTTATAAACGGAAGCACCTGGAAGTGACAGACAGATTCTCACTTCAAGGCCAGCTGCAGGAACATCCCTGCCGCCGTCTCCAGAATCCGGTCATTAAAATCATACTCTCCGGTATGCAGCGCCGGCCATTGTTCTCCGTTGCCGATGTAGAACATGGCCCCGCTGCATTTTTTCAGGTAGTGTCCGAAGTCCTCGGAGGCTCTCCACAACTCCTTCATCTCCTCTTCGTTCTCTGCCCGCAGGGTCAGCTGCAGCTGTCCCTCTCCGTGAGCTCCAGATGCGTGTTTTCTCTCAGGAAGCGGATGAGGCGTCCCATAGTCGCCGTCTCGCGGCCGGACAGTTCCGGGTGGCGGTGGAGGAATGATCGTCCGGGAAAGCTTCTGTTGCTCCTGTTTTTGTGCTCGTTTCGGGTCATTTCTGTGAATATGCCACATTTTTGGCGATTAAAAGGCAAAAATGTCCTGTATGTGTTATACTTTTGTCATCGCGTGGTCGTCTTGTATCCGCCATTTTATGCGCGATGAAATCTATAAGGAGGATGTAGCTTTTATGGATCCTGCTGTTCTCGAAAACTGGAAAAGTCATCACTCAGGCCTTCCCGGCAATGATCTGTCGCCGGAGCTTTCCACCTACTGGGACCTGTCCCGGGAGGCCGGTGTGGATCCGGATCTGGCAAGGCCGGCAATGGATCTGACCCTTCCCTTCGCCGAGCGCAAGAAAAATTCACGCATGCTCTATGCTTATATCAGCAGAGTCATGTACCAGAGCCTCCGGTATTACCGCGATACCCCGCAGCTCGGTTTCGCCCTGTTCAATAAAGAGGGGATCCTCCTGAAGCTTTTTGGCGGAGAGGCCTTCATGGAATACGCCGAGGCGCGCGGAATCGTTCCCCTGTCGCGATGGGATATCCCGCATCTGGGCGCGAACGCCGTCTCTGTGGGCCTTCTGTCCGAGCGACCGGTCGCCATGGAAGGGGCTGACAACTACTGCCGGATGCTGGTGGATACCGCCATGTATTTCTCTCCTGTTACCGTGGACAAAAGCGGCGCCTCCAAAGTGATCGGCGGGCTGGCCGTGATCGTCCCCTATGAGTACAGGCGTCCGGATCTTCTGGGAACAGCCGTGCTGGCAACCAACGATGCCAACGTGCACATGTATATGTCCATGTCCCTGCATCACATGTATGAATTCGAGCCCCGCGGTCTGCTGATCGTGGACGAGAGCTGGAAGACTGGCAAGCTGTCCGTCACATATTTCAACAACACTCTTCGCAAGCTCTTCCACCTGGGGGAGGAAAACCTGTCCTTCACCCCTGTGGAAGGTCTCTTCGATCCTCCGCCGGAGAACCCGGAGCTGTGGGAGATCCTGCATGAAAGGCGGCGCGTGGAGAACATCCAGCTCCGGCTGCGTGTCCGCGGACATCTTCTGGATTATACCGTTTCCACTGACCCCTTCAGCGATCCCGGCATCTGCATCCAGGGGATCCGCATCTATATCACCAGCCTGGAACAGACCGCGGCGCATGTCTCGAAGCAGATCGGCAATAACATGCTCCTCTCCTTCAACGACATCATCGGCACGAGCCCGGGCATCATCAGCGCCAAAAACAAAGCCCGCCGTTATGCGCAGAGCGACAGCAACGTGCTGATCCTGGGCGAGAGCGGCGTCGGCAAGGACATCTTTGCCCAGGCCATCCACGCGGAGAGCGCCCGCTGCGACAAGCCTTTTGTCTCCGTCAACTGCGGTGCCCTCCCCCGGGAACTCATCGCGAGCGAGCTGTTCGGCTATGACCAGGGTGCCTTCACCGGTGCCAGAAAGGGCGGCCACATCGGCAAATTCGAGCTGGCCAACGGCGGTACCATCTTCCTGGACGAGATCGGGGACATGCCCCTGGACCTGCAGGTCATGCTTCTGCAGGTGATCGAGAAAAAGAGCTTCACCCGGGTGGGCGGCAAACAGACCATCAACGTGGACGTCAAGATCATCAGCGCCACCAACGCCAACCTGCACGAGCGAATTCGGCAGGGCAAGTTCCGGCTGGATCTCTACTACCGCCTGAGCGTGCTGCGTCTGCAGCTGCCGCCGCTGCGGGAGCGCGGAAATGACGTGACGCTTCTCTCGAAGTATTTTCTCTGGAAGCTGTTTGAGAGAGGGACGGTCACCCACCCGGTGTCCCTGTCCCCGGAAGCCGTGGAATATCTCAAGACGCTGTCCTGGCCCGGCAATGTCCGGGAGCTGCAGAACATTATGGAAGGGGTCGTACAGACGCTGCCGGTCGATACCGTGCAGCCCCGGCACATCATGTACTACATAGGAGCCATCGATGACCTCAATGACCCCCAGGCGCTTCGTACGGAGCGGATGCTGGCAGAAGGTACTCCTGCGGGACCCGCAGAACCATCTGCGGAAGGCGGCGAGAAGGCGGAGGACCCGCAGGAGGAGCTCCTCCTCTCCAACCGCGGCAGGCTCACGGTCCAGGACCTCAAAGAAGCCCTCCTGCGCAACCACTACCGCCGCGAGGACACCGCCCGCGAACTGGACATCTCCCGCAAGACGCTCTATCGCTGGATGAAGAAATATAACCTGTAAGCCGTCAGCTGTCAGTTATCAGGATCCCTGCAGAAACAAGGGGCGCCGCAAATGCGGCGCCCCTTGTCGGTCACGGGATCTGTTTACTGGATCTGTTTGCTGCAGGTCCTTCACGCGTGCTGCACGACCGTGCCGGCAGCTTCCAGATGGACAATGTCCTCCTCGCTGAAGCCAAACTGGCGCAGGATCTCCTCGGACTGCTCGCCCAGCAGCGGTGCGTTGCGGTGCGGCGTCGGCTCATTGCGGCCGAACTTCACGGGCGTGGAGACCACGAGATCCGTCTCTCCTCTGCGGTCCGTGAAATTATAGACGTATCCGTTGGCCCGCGCCTGCTCGTCCCCCGCCACGTCTGCGAAGTGCGCGATCTTGGTGTGCACGATGTCTGCCTCCGTCAGCAGACGGTCCACTTTCTCCCAGGGCTGGCCGGCGAACCAGGCATCGAAGATGGCGATCAGTTCCGGCTTGTTCTTCTGCGCAGCGCCCAGCGTGCTGAAGCGCGGATCCTCCGCCAGCTCCGGGCGGCCGATCATCTCGCAGAGCAGCGGGAACTTGCCGGCGTAGTCCATGACCGCGCAGAAGAACCACTCGTCGCTGCAGCGGTAGGAGTTGATGAAGGGGGACATGGCCTGTTTTCGCGTCTTCGGGAACTTGTCCCCGTGCTGCGTGGACTGGACCAGACTGCCCGCGGTCCAGATGGCGTGCCCATAGAGGGAGTTCATGACCTTCTGGCCCTTGCCGGTCTTCTCCTGCTGATAGAGGCAGGCCGCCATGGCGCCCGCCAGCATCGCGCCGGCGCTGAAGTCGCCCACGCCGAAAGGTGCGGTATTGGGCAGGGAATGCTTCTCGGTGAAGTCGATCAGGAGGCCCGACTTGGCCCAGTACGAGACCACGTCGAAGCCTGGCGCGCCGGCCAGAGGCCCGTCCGTCCCGTAGCCGCTGAGGTGGCCCCAGATGATGTGGGGATGGCGCTTCGACACGGATTCATAGTCCAGGCCGAACTTGTTGAGGGCTTTCATCCGGAAGTTGCTGAAGAAGATGTTGGCGCCTGCCAGCATCTTCTCCATGACTTCCCGGCCTTCCTCCGTCTTCATGTCGAGGACGATGGACCGCTTGTTGCCGCTGAGCATCTCAAAGTGGATGTTGCTCTCCTCCGTACAGGGGAGGTTCAGCTGCAGGCCGGAATTGCGGGCGACATCGCCGGTGGGTGTCTCCACCTTGATCACGTCCGCGCCCCAGTCCGCGAGGACCTTGCCGACCGCGCATCCCGCGCCGTGGATGGCGAATTCGATAACGACGACTCCTTTTAAGGGCATATCTGTCATATGTGTCTCCGTTCCGCCGCCGGCTCTCCGGCGGCTGTATTTGACTGTTTCAGGTATCTGCTTCCTCCTGTCCGTCCCCGGTAAAAGCGCGCTCGGCAGCCTGCACCGGCTTCATCACCAGTTTGACCACCGTGCCCACCAGGACAGCTGCGGCGATCGTCCCCTCCCGCACGCCCTCCAGTCGATGGAGGAACAGCAGGGAGATCAGGATCGCGCCGGCCACCAGGCTGCAGTCGATGGCGATCTTGACGTTGCCGGGCTTCACGGGATACTTGCTGCAGATAGCCAGGTTCAGGCCCTCCGCCGGCATGGTCATGACGGCGACAACGATCTCTCCCGCAACGCCGATCCCCAGGGTCACGACCCCCAGGAGGCACAGCAGCCACTGTTGCAGGTAGTTCTGGTAGCCCATACCCTGTGTTGCCCACAGTGCGAAGTCCTGCAGCCATCCAAAGACCACGACCATCGGGATCTGCAGCAGCTGGTATAGCTTGAAATCCTTTTTCAGCACCAACACCTGCAGCAGGATCAGGGAACCGTTGACCAGCATCGAAGCGACGCCCACAGAGAGAGGTGTGAACAAGCTCAGGACATAAGGGATGCTGCTGATCGGCGAGATCCCCAGATTGCCGCGGATCGAAAATGCCACACCGAAAGTGATGATCGCCAGGCTGATGAACAGAAAGACTGTTTTTTTAATCCATTTCACGCATTTTCCTCTATTCTCTGTATTCAAACAGTCCGTTGATCAGAAGCGGACGGTCCGTATCCGTGTCAGTCAGCCGGAAGGCGACCTTTCCCTCTGCGATCTTCCAGCCTTCGAATCGGATATGGCTGTTGGGATATGTGGGATTGCGGATGCTCGTGAACATGTGCGTCATGCGGAAGCCCTCTCCGGGTATGAAGCCCTCGATTGCCATACGGGCGGCGTAGCCGAAGACCACCTGGCCATGTATGACGACATCCTTCATTCCGATTCTTCTGCAGTATTCTCCGTCGCTGTGCACAGGGATCGACGTCCCAGTCGCCGCACCGTAGATCACCTGGTTCATCTCCGGGATCCACTCGTCCTTTACGTAATCCGGGACTCTGTCGGGGATCAGGGACACCGGTTTGGGAGGCTTCTCCCCGCCGAAGCCGCCGCCCGCGAAGACGACCGTCGTGCTGACGAGCTTGCCAAGCGGCCGGCATGCCTCATCGTAGATCGGCTGGTCCACCGCGCAGAGGATGCCCTTCCCGGGGCCTCTGTCATAGATCTTATTGATCTCGTTATGCCAGATAAACGTGCCCTTCAGCGGATCAAAAGGACGGTACAGGAAAAACTCCTGTGAGAAATCCATCCCTTCCGCATCTCCCAGTGACTCCTGTACCAGCATGCTGGGGTGATTCAAAGTCCAGGACCGCGGCTGGTGATAACCGCAGAAACTCGGCTCTACGGCGAAAGTAGGGATCGCCTGGAAATCATCGCTCTTCTCCCATACATACTGCAGCTCATCCTTGCCGGCGCCGACCGCAACAGCATATAGAACGACGTCCCGGTAGTTGTACTCGACCGATTTGTCGTGGTCTCTGTATCCGATCCAGTCCTCGGGAGTCCTGTAATTCTTCAGATTCATCTTCGCCCTCCTTCAAAAAATCATTACAATTACAACAGGATGGCTTCGCAGGAAGAAGCCTTTTTTTGAAAAAGGGCTCCCGGCAAGTGCGGGGGCCCTTTTGGTGCCGGATCAGATCACTGCCCCGGTTGTTTTCGGATGGTCACAAAGCCCGGTCACAGCCTTACGGCAGATTCGGGAACAGCGTAAACAGGATGATGGATACAGCCGTCGCAATAAGAGGCGTGACGACGGTCAGCCAGAAGACCGGCATGTAGGCATCCTTGTGGGTCTCGCCGCAGACACCGTTGATCACGGTGACGACGAATCCGTTGTGCGGCAGGGAATCCAGACCGCAGGATGCGACCATCATCATACGGTGCAGGACGTTGATGTTGATGCCCAGTCCGTCAACGAAGATGGGTTTCAGGATCGGAGCGGCGATGCCCAGACCGCCGGAGCCACTGCCGCAGATACCGGCAATAATGGTGGTTGCCAGTGCCACTGCTACGAGCGGCGGGCCGGGGATGTTCTCAATGGCAGAGCACAGCACCGGGAAGCCGCTGGCCGCCTTGACAACGCTGCCGAAACCGACGACTGCCGAGGTATTGGCAGCTGCTGTGACGGCATTGCGAATGCCGTTCGCAAGCAGATCCATGACCGGTGTCGGATCGGTCTTATACTTTCTGAGCACGATGTAGGCAAGGACGGAGCCCAGGAACACGCCGAAGGGGGTAGGGATGATCTGTGCTCCGCCGACCTTGATGTTGATCAGGATCAGAGTAAGTGCCAAAGGCGCCAGTGCCAGCCAGCCGTTGGGGCAGACCGCGTCGTCATCGAATTTGTCGGTGGGCTTTGCGACGAAATGTTCACCGGCCGCCTGTGCCCTCTTGACCATGACCGTCAGCATGAAGACGCCTACGACCAGCGTGACGATGGTGGCGACAAAGCCGACCACGGCACCGGCCATCAGGGTCGTTCCCAGTGCATTCTGCAGGACCACGTTTCCGACCTGCGGGTTGCCGGGGCCGATAGCGGAGAAGGTGCAGCACGCGAAGACGATGGCACCGGGGATAAATCTTCTCGGGATATCCGCCTCACGGTAGATCTCCAGAGCGATCGGGAAAACTGCGAAGCAGACCACGAAACCGGCGATGCCGCCGTAGGTCAGGATACCGATGGCCAGCGGAACGGCCACGATCGCCGCCTGCTTGCCCAGGCCGTTGATGATCATGCGGGCGATCGCCTTGGCGCCGTTGGTCTTCTCATAGACCTGGCCCATGATAGCGCCTGCCACGAATATCAGGAAGTTGCCGCCAAAGAAGCCTGTGAAACCGCCCATGTAGTTGGTCTGCAGTGCTTCGTAGAGCGGAATGCCGCCGGTAACAGCGACGATCAGCGAACTCACGATGGCAGCGATGAAAATGTTCACGCCCTTCATGACCATGAAGGACAGAGCTGCCAGGGCAACGATCATTCCAATAATACTTAAAATGTCAGACATAGTTCCCTCTCCATTCCGGAAAGTGGTTGGTAGCCGCTCTCCTGATAAAAACTGTCTCTCCCCTCTTAACGATCCGCAGTGCGCGGCGCGGCATGCGCCGCGCACCCGGACCGGTCACGTTTTTGATCAGTCGTGCTGCTTCACAACGCCGGCCTCGATCAAGCCCTTGACAGCCTCCGCGTCGTAGCCGATTTCGTTCAGGATCTCGGTGGTCTGCTCGCCGCACAGAGGAGCGTTCTTGAAGGGGATCTTGTAGAAGCCGCCGAAACGGATGGGATCCGCGACCATGAGGTCTTCGCTGCCGTCGCGGTTCTTGTACAGATACGCGTTGTTGTTTGCAACTGTCTGCGGATTGTCCAGAAGGACTTCGGACAGGTGATTGATCTTGTCATGAGCGATGTCGTTCTCGATCAGGATCTTGTGCCACTCCTCCCAGGTCTTGGTCGCGAAGACCTCGTCGATCATCTCGACGAACTCTCTCTTGGCCTCCTGGTTCTGCATGATGCCGGTCTCGCTGTTGTAACGGGGATCGTCGATCATCTCAGGATGTCCGATCATCTTGACGAAGGTCGGATAGTAGCGGTCATACATCAGCACGGACAGCATGACCCACTCGCCGTCCTTGGTCTTGTAGGTGTTGCGCATCGGGCTGTCGGCATACTTGCGGCTGCGGGGATACTTGGCGCCTCTGTACACGGACTGCAGGACCCACGCCTGGGAGTACATGCCGCTTCCGTACAGGGAAGCCACGACCTTCTCGCCCTTGCCGGTCAGCTTCTGCTGCAGCAGGCAGGTGGCAACGCCGCCGGCCAGATAAGCGCCGATGACGGTATCACCAAGGCCGAAAGGAGGGATCAGAGGAGCATAGCCGTCTTCGCACCAGTCGATCATCATGCCGCTCTTGGCCCAGTAAGAAACGGTATCGAAACCGGCATTGTCAGCATCCGGGCCTTCATGGCCGAATCCGCTGATGTTGCCCCAGATGATGTGGGGATACTTGGCGGACATGGTCTCATAGTCCAGGCCGAGCTTCTTGAGTGCTTTCATGCGGAAGTTGGAGATGAAGATGTTGGCGCCCGCAATGAGCTTGTCCATGATCTCGGCGCCTTCTTTGGTCTTCAGGTTCAGAGCGATGGATCTCTTGTTGCTGTCCTTCTGCTCGTAGTGCGGGTTGGCACCCTCGTCCGCGCGAAGTCCGAGCGCGAGACCGGAGATACGGGAGCCGTCACCGGTGAGGGGCTCGACCTTGATGACGTCCGCGCCCCAGGCGCCGAGGATCCTGCCTGCCATGGGGCCTGCGCCGTAACCGGTGAAGTCCACGACTTTGATACCCTTCAAAGGCTGACCGCAAAACATTTCTGACATAATGAGCTCCTTTCTCTATAAGTGATTCTTATTGCTGAACGATGTTAAAATGTACGGATCTCAGATGAGGCCCTTCTCCCGGAAGGCCAGGATCTCTTCCTCGCTGTATCCGCAGAGTGTCTTCAGGACCAGATCTGTATCCTGTCCCAGACGGGGAGCGCCGCGCCAGATCTGGCCGGGCGTCCCGGAGAGCTTGGGGATCACGCCGACGGCCGTGATATCGCGGCCCAGCTCCTGATCCTCGTACTTCACGATGTCGCCTCGCTCGATCCAATGAGGATCCGTGGCGATGTCCTGGGCGTCCACGACGACCTGTGCCGCCACCTTGAACTTGTCCATGTGAGCGACGACGTCCTTGGCGTCACGGTCCGCGACCCATTTGCGGACATAGGCGTCAAATTCTCTTCCCTTGGGGGAATTGACAGCTTCCACGCCGTTGCCCGTCGAGTCTCTGGTGTAGTACTCCGGATCCAGATCCAGCGCACGGACGATCCGTTCGAACACCGCGGGACCGAAGCCTCCCATAGCCACGTATTTGCCGTCTCTGGCAAGAAATACATCATAAGGCTGGAAGTTGAACTGCTTGGAGCCGGTCCTGGGTTTCATCACGCCTGCTTCCACCCAGGCAGTCACATAGTCCTGGATGTACATGGCCTGCGCCTCGAACATGGAGGCATCGACCACCTGTCCCTGGCCGGTCTTCTGCGCGTTGATATAGGCGAGCAGGACACCGATCACTGCCGAGTAGCCGGTGGTGAAATCGCTCAGGCCCGGATTACCGCGCATAGGTACACCGTCCGGTTCGCCGTTCTGGATCATCCAGCCGCTGGCTGCCTGGCCGCTGATGTCGTAGGCCGCTTTATCGCAGATGGCTGGGTCTCCGCCGAACTCCGGCTTCCCGTATCCGCTGATGTGGCAGATAACAAGCTTCGGATTGATCTCCAGAAGATCCTTGTCTGACAGCCCCAGCTTCTCCAGCCAGACCACGCTCTCGATCCAGACGTCCGCCTCTTTGATCAGGCAGTTGAAGATCTCGCGTGCCTCCGGATTCTTCCGGAGATTGGTCTGCAGGGTCACGCTGAGGATATTGCGCCGCATGGCTGCCCACGCGCTGCCGACCTTCTTGCCGTTCGGATCTTCGATCATCGGCGAGAAGCTGCGGAAATTGTCTCCGTGACCCGGAAGCTCCAGGTAGACCACTTCAGCGCCGAATTCTCCCAGCATGACTGCTGCCCTGGGTAGTGCCAGATATCCGCCGGTAGTAAGCACACGCATACCCGTCAGCGGCCCGAATTTCGGTGTCATTGCAGGTGCGGGGATCCTTTCAAGTGTCTCCCATCTCTGTGCCATAATCCTTCTCCCTGTTATTCATCTTCTGTTTCTCTGAGTTACTGTCTGTCTTTGCAGCAGGTCTGTCGGCAGCGCAGATCAGTCTCCGGCGTGCACATCGGACCGTAGTGTTTCCGCATGGCGTTTTTATCTGCCTTGCCCGTGGCGTTGCGGATCACCTGGCCGATAAAGAGATGCCGCGGCCGCATGAAGGAGGGGATCGTCTCACAAAACGCTTCCAGCTCCTCCTGGCCAGCCTTACTGTCTGCCGACAGCGTGACCACGGCGGCCACCACCTCGCCGAGCCGCTTGTGCGGTACGCCGAATACCGCCGCGTCTACAATGTCACCGCGCTCCCGGAAGAAATGCTCCACTTCAGCAGGAATGATATTCTCGCCTCCGCTGATGATGATGTCTTTCTTCCGGTCGACGATATAATAGAAACCGTCGCTGTCCCTGCGGGCGATATCGCCGGTGTGGAGCCATCCTCCCTCCAGCGCCTGGGCCGTCGCCTCCGGATTGTCCAGGTATCCTTTCATCATGCCCGGTCCCTTCATCAGAAGTTCTCCGGGCGTACCGTCTGTGATCTCGCTTCCGTCGGGTCCTGTGATCATGGCCTCCCATCCGGGAGCAGGCCTGCCTACGGAACCCGCGCGATCGATGTTGTCACTTCCCAGGTCCATGATGCCCGGCCCTCCGGACTCCGTGAGCCCGTAGCTGATATCCAGCGACAGGGTCGGCCACTGCCGGCGCAGCTTCGCGATGATCTCCGGCGGGATCAGCTGTGCCCCCATGTGGAGGAGGCGGAAAGCGTGAAGGTCCCGTCCCGAAAGATCCAGTGTGCCCTCCCGCAGGCATTCCAGGATGTCCTGTACCCAGGGGAGCAGAAGGAAAGCGATGCTGACCTTCTCTCTTTCAAGGATCTCGAAAAAGCAGGCCACATTGAATCCTGTCATCAGCACTGTCGGCGCCCCCACGAGGAGGTTGCCGGAGGCGTGGAGCTTGGCGCCCACGTGGTAGAGCGGCGGGATGCAGATAAAGCAGTCACCGTGGGTCTGATGATGATTCTTCCACTCACGGATCACGGCCTCTTCCAGCGTATGGTGGGTATAGACCACTGCCTTGGGCTGTCCGGTCGTTCCTGAAGAGTAGTAGATCGCCGCCTCGTCCTCACGCAGCAACGGTATACCCGGGTCCTCAGGCCGACTGTTCTCAATGGCCTCCTGCAGACTCTCCGTCTCCTGGGGCAGCATGAAACCGCTGCCGCATACAAAGACCTGTTTAACGTTTCTGAGCCGGTGGCGTACAGGCATGAGCCGCTGTCCGGCGGAGGGGTCCACCACGATCGCGCACAGGTCAGCCCTGGTGATCTGGTCATACAGCTCCTCTGCACTTTTCCGGTAATTGAGGGGAACGACCACGCCCCCCATCCGGAGAACTCCCAGCCAGACCGGGAGCCACTCCAGATTGTTGCGCATGATGATGCCTATATGGCTGCCCTTGCCATAGCTTCTGTCCAGAAACAGGTTGGCGATCCTGCACACCATTTCTTCTGTCTCTTTCCAGGTCAGCTCTCTGCGGGCATTCCGATAGGCCTCTTCATTGCCGGGGATCTGTTTCCTGCTGTTGATTTCAATCAATGCCGGCTCATCGGGATAGTGCTTTGCATTTTCTGTGATCAATTGCGTTATGAGCATCTTCACTCCTTATTTCCAGGTAAAGAGCCCTCTGTCCAGAACCGGCTTGCCGTCTTCCACGCAGACCAGCCTGAATACCGCCCTGCCTTCCTCTTCCTTCCAGACATCCAGACGCAGGGTGCTGCCGGGGAAGCAGATGCTGCGCATCTGGGCGGAGATGCAGGTCATTCTCTCCGGTTCACCGGGGATGAGCGCTTCTATGGCCATGCGGCAGGCATAACCGAAGGAGCAGAGACCCTGCATGAAGGGGCGGGGGAATCCCTCTGCCTGCGCCACCTCGGGATCCGCGTGGACCCTGTTGGTGTCGCCCGTCAGGCGATACAGCATATTGGCTGTCGGGGAGAGGACCGACTCCAGTGAGCAGTCCGGCTCCCTGTCAGGTATTTTCACGGAAGACTTTTTAGGTGCTTCGCCTCCGAAGCCTCCGTGCGTGAAGAACATGGTGTTGGAGATGTTCTCACACAGGAGATTGCCGGCTTCATCGTACACGGGGACTTTGGTCTCCACGATGATGCCCTTGCCTTCTCCCCTGTCATAGATATTGGTGATCGTATCCTCGAAGACCAGCGAGCCCTTAATGGGGTCGATGGGACGGTGCATCACCAGGGTGTGCTCCATGTGAAGGCCCTTGACGATGCCGCCTTCCTCCCTCTCCAGGGCCTCGCGTACAACGAAGGCGCCCGGATAAGGAGCCGGTCTCTGGGGATAGTTGTTGACAGCATTCCAGTACGGCACAGTGCCGAAGCTGGGGATCGCTTTCATGTTCTTCTCAAAGGTGTACTGCAGATCTTTTTCACCGGCGCCGACCGCCAGGGCGTACAGCGCCATGTCTCTCCAGTTGTATTCGATCTTTCTGGGACCGGTGGAGGTCCCGATGAATTTCATAAGATCCATGTACTCTCCTTTCCGAGAAACTGATCAGACATAAGGTCCCATGATGGTCATGATGATGATACCGACGATCACAGCCACGATATTGGAGAATGTGCAGATCAGGAAGGAATACTTGAAGCAGTTCTTGTAGGTATCCTTGGCGATACCGGTGATGACGGTGTTGATGAATCCGCCGTTCCACAGTGTGCCGGTGACATGACCGGAGGCCATGACGATACGGCCGACCATCTCCAGATTAGCGCCCATAGCGGTGTAAACAGGTGTCAGGATAGGTCCGAGGAGGCCGGTCGCGCCGGTCGCGCCGCCGCAGATGAAGGCCACGATCAGACCCGCGAGGGATGCACCGATCAGGGGGCTGCCGCCGA
>DGGX01000141.1:0-19013 GCA_002392385.1 Lachnospiraceae bacterium UBA3863 | reverse complement strand
CGATGCCGGTAACAGCGCCCAGAACAGTCTGGAAACCGCCGGTGGTCTGTGCGACGGAACCGACAGCCACCATGGCCGCGGTGTTGCCGATGGAGGTCAGGGCGTTGGCAAAAGCGTCACCGACATGCTTGGTGACGGGCTTGTCATCGGTCTTGTACTTGAACATAAGGACCATGGCCAGCGCGGCGCCGACAGCAATACCGAAAGGTGTAGGCAGAAGGGCCTTGCCGCCGATCTTCACGTTGATCAGGATCAGGGCGACTGCCAGCGGGATCAGAGCGACCCAGCCGTTGGGAAGATCCTGCACATCCTCAACAGGGGTGGTGTCAAGTGCTACGAAGTGCTGATCGTTGGCTCTGGCTCTCTTGAAGAGGACAGACATGACTGCGAAAGCGGTGAGCACGGCGACGACCGCCATGATCGCACTGGGAACAGCCGCTGCCATCAGATTGGTACCAAAGCCGTTGGCCATGACCGCGTTGACGGGCTGTGCGGTGCCGGGGCCCCAGCTGGAGGCTGTGCAGCAGCCGGCGACGATGACGCCGGGAACGATCTCTCTGGGCAGATCCGCCTCACGGAAGACCTCCAGAGCGATCGGGAACACGGAGAAGGCCAGCACGAAACCGGCGATGCCGCCCCAGGTCATGACGATGATCGCGAGCAGGACCGCGTAGGGTGCGAAGGTCTTGCCGAAAAGGCTGATGAAAAGACGGGCGATAGACTTCGCGCCGTGGGTGGTCTCATAGGCCTTGCCCATAAGAGCGCCGGCCGCGAAGACCATGAAGTTGCCGCTGATGAATCCGGTGAAGCCGCCGACGAAGCTGGTAAGGATCGCTTCCTGAAGGCCGATGCCGCTGAGGATCGCCATAACGGCGGAACCCGCGATGGCGGAGATGAAAACTGAGTAGCCCTTCATAGAACCGTAGACGAGGATCGCGATTCCGAGAATGACACCGATGATACTGAGAGCGTTCATACTGTCTCCTTTCCCTTTTGGCCGCCCCGCGGCCAGTGATAAAAGTGGTTATCCTCCGGTTTTGATCCCGGATAAGTTAAAGCGTTTTCCGGTCTGTTCTCCTTATTTCCCCTCAAAAACAGCCGGTCTCTTCTCGAAGAACGCCTTGACTCCTTCCTTTGCGTCCGCGGTCTCGGCGAGCATGCCGTTGAGGTCGGATTCCAGTTTGAGGCCTTCCTCCAGGCTCATCTCCATGCCGCGGTTGACGAGTTCCTTGCAGACTCTGACGGCGATCGGTGCGTTCTTCAGGATGGAATTCATGAGTTCCACCGCGCTGTCCATCAGCTGGTCCGGCTCCACGACCCTGTTCACGAGGCCGATCCGGAGCGCTTCGTCCGCTTTCACTCTCCTGCCGGTGTAGAGCATCTCCTTGGCGTAGCCCGTGCCGATGAGGCGGGGCAGCCTCTGGGTGCCGCCGTAGCAGGGAGCCACGCCCAGGCCGACCTCCGGGAGCGCGAAGACTGCCTTCGTGCTCGCGACGCGCAGGTCGCAGGCAAGGGCCAGTTCCGTGCCGCCGCCCATGGCAAATCCGTTGACCGCCGCGATGATGGGCTTGGGCAGGTTGTCGAATTTCTCAAAGAGCTTGTGTGCGTGCGTGGACATCGCCACGGTCTCCTCCGCCTTGGCATCGATCCGGATCTCGGAGATGTCGTTGCCGGCGATGAAGCCCTTGCCCTTGCCGGTGATGATCACGCCCAGGACCTCCGGGTCCTCCGCGATCGTGTCGATGGCGTTCTCGATCTCATACTTGGTGGACATCTTCAGTGCGTTGAAGACTTCCGGACGGTTGATGGTGATGAACGCGATGTGGTCCTTCACCTCGTAGATGATCTCCTGATAGCTCATGCTTCTCTCCTCTCCGTATTCCTGCCGGTATCAGTCCTTGGCCAGAAGGGATCCCAGCACCACCTGCTGGATCTGGTTGGTTCCCTCGAAGATCTCGAAGATCTTGGCGTCTCTGAGGAGCTTCTCAACGGGATACTCGTGCATGTAGCCGTAGCCGCCCAGGACCTCGATGGCCTTGGAAGCCACATAGGAAGCGGTCTGGGATGCGTAGATCTTCACGGCGCTGCCGGCACCGTTGAGCTTCATGCCGTTGTCCAGCTGGTAGGCCACGTTCATCAGTGCGCCGTGGGAGACCAGCGTGCGCTCCAGCATCTCCGCCAGCAGGAAGTTCAGGCCCTGCAGCTTGATGATGGGCTTGCCGAACTGCATGCGGACCTTGGCGTAAGCGGTCGCCTCGTCCACCGCTCTCATGGCGATGCCGGTGGCGAAGTTCATGGAGTGCGGACGGACCACTTCCATGTTCTTCATGACGACGCCCCAGCCTCTGCCCTCTGCTCCGATCATGTTCTCGGCGGGGACGCGGACGTTGTCGAAGATCACTTCGTTGGTCGGGGACAGGCGCAGGCCCAGCTTGTCCTCGTGCTTGCCGATCTGGACACCCCGCTCCTTCTCGACCAGGAAGAGGGTGATGCCCTTGTATTTGAGGGATCTGTCGATGGTAGTGGCTACGACGAAATAGTCCGCCAGCTCAGCGCCGCTGATGAAGCACTTATTGCCGTTGATGATATAGTCGTTGCCGTCCCTGGTGGCCGTCGTGGTGATGGAAGCAGCGTCGCTGCCGCAGGCAGGCTCTGTCAGACAGAAGGCAAATCCTTTGCCCTCCAGAAGCGCATCTGCTGCCATCTGCTTCTGCTGCTCAGTACCGCCGACAAAGACGCACTCCGCGCCCATGCTGCCCGCGTGGAAGGTAAAGCCGAAGCCGGCGTCATAGTAGCCCAGCGTCTCCGCCATCAGGAAATTGGTCGTGTTGTCGATGCCCATGCCGCCGTACTGCTCCGGGACTTCCAGCGCGTAGAGGCCGGCGTCCTTGAACTTCTGTGCGATCTCCACGGGATACCTGCCCGCACGGTCCAGCTCGGCCGTGTAGGGCATCAGCTCTTTCTCGCAGATCTGGCGGGCGAGCCCGATGATCTCTTCCTGTTCAGGGGTCATCTGGATCAGATCAAATACTTTCATGTTTACCTCCGTTTGCTTTGTAATCCGCAATTGTCTGCTTTTGTTGCACAGTATCTGTGTGAATTAAATAGCAATCTTCGTGCCAGAGAATCTGAGGCGCCAAAACAGGCCCCTGCCGGCTCCGAGGGGCCCGAAAAGGTCCTGTTTTTCTTCCATATGTGTCATTAATAGCCATTATGGCGGGTCGGGGCATTTTCCCGGGGCCTTCCCGAATGTCCCATTCTGTCTATTCTGACCCATTATGAGGCCCTCCGTCCCACGTCCCATGCGGGACATTTCCCTGCTTCAGCCCGAAAACAGGCGGCCGCAGGGACCGCCCCCGACAGGAATGAAACTTGCTCATATAAAAAAAGCTCCTCTCCGGTGCCCCTGTGGGGCAGAGAGAAGCTCTGTCTGCGTTAGATCTTATCCTTATTAATGAACTTACAGAGAAAGGGACCTGCCATGCCGATCGGAATACTGACCGATGTCGCTGCGACCCTCCTGGGCGGGATCGCCGGCTGTCTTCTGGGCAACCGGATCTCGGACCGCTGGAAAGCGCTGCTCAACAACCTGCTGGGGATGTCCGCCCTGGTCCTGGGCATCACCCTGGTCGTCCGGGTCCACGCGCTCTCCGCAGCGATCCTGGCGCTGCTCGTGGGCGGCGTGCTGGGCGAAGCTGCCGGCCTGGAAGACCTGGTCAACCGCGCAGCCTGTGCTGTCACGGAGAAGATCGCCGGCGGCACAGATGCGGATCCCGCCTATCTGGCCGCGGTGAGCGCTGCGCTGGTCCTCTTCTGTTTCGGTGGGACCGGCTGGTTCGGCGCCCTCAATGAAGGGATCACGGGCGACGGCTCGGTCCTGATCACCAAGTCGATCTTGGACTGCGTTACGGCCTGCATTTTCGCCGCCATCCACGGCAAGCTCATTCCCCTGCTGAGTGTCCCCGAGTTCTGTGTCCTGATGACGCTCTACCTGCTGTCCGGCCTTGTCTCCCCCTGGATTTCCCCGGAGATGATCGCGGACTTCTCGGCAGTCGGCGGGATCATCACCATCACGGCGGGACTCCGCCTCACAAAGATCAAGACCGATATCAAGGTGCTGAATCTCCTGCCCGCGCTGATCCTCGCCTTCTTCCTCTCCGCTGCCTGGACGGCCGTGATCGGCTGATCACATCCAGTCCTTGATGGCGCCAAGCATGATCTTCTCATCCATGGAGGAGAACTTCTCATGCGCGTTGTCATCCTTCTGGATCAGGGAGGAGATGTGCTCCTTCAGAAACTGCACGAAGGCCAGTTCGCTCTCCGAGAGACGGCGGTCCTTCTGCCAGACCAGGACCAGGTCCGCCGTGATCTTTTCCTTGAAGACGGCGATCCGAATATCCTGCGGGATGTAGACAGAACTGGCGTTGCGAAGGGACGGATAGAGGTAATTGTTCAGGATCGCGGTCCGGAAAATGGAGTCCGGAAAGAAGTCCGTATACCGGACGTGGTAGTGGATCTGCAGGTCCTCGATAGTCCTGTCCATGATCCTGCGGATCTGGGAGTCCTCATTCTGGATGCAGACATCCTGCCCCTCCAGGTCATAGATGGAGATCTCCTCCCGTTCATAGAGGGGATGTCTTGCGGGAATTATCACGGAGTAATAGTCGGCCGCCAGCGGGAACTTGCAGACATCCATGCTGTCGAAGCCGTGGTCATAGCAGATGCAGAGAATGCTCTCATTGTGCCTGATCCTCCTCCGCATCTCGTCGGAGGACATGATCTTGACCTGGTTCTGCACCTCACTGTGCCGGTAGAAGAAGTTCATGATGAGCGGCCACAGGCCGTAATGCGTTGCATATCCCAGAAGCGCCAGGTTGACGACATTGTCGTTAGCCCTTCTTAACGTTTCCAAATCGGAATCCATCTGCTCCTGAATGTCCAGTATCCTCGCCGCATGTTCCAGTACGATTCTGCCAGCATCCGTGACGACAAAACTCCTGTGCTGCCGGATGAACAGCTCCGTTCCGAGTTCCGCTTCCAGCACTTTTATGCGCTTGGAGAGGGAAGACTGAGAGATATTGCAGTTCTCAGCCGCGATCGTGAAGCTTCCCGTCTTGCAGATCTCCATGAAGTACCGCAGGTTTTCGATCTCCATCTCTTCTCCTTTCCCCGTTCTCACACATTTCCTTTTCCATTCCTGTTTGGAATCAATTATGGCCCAGAATGAATTGTTTTTCAAGGTTTTCGCCGCAATAATGAGCATGTAAGATGTTTAACTTCATCGACTGCACGAGATGCAGAGACATGGGAGGTAAAGAAATGAAACGTATCCTTGCAATGGCACTGGCAGCGATCATGACGGTCGGCACCCTCGCGGGATGTTCCGGCGGCAGCAGCTCCAAGGAAGAGAAGCCCGCGGAGAACGCGCAGACAGAGGCAGCTGCTGAGACCGAAGAGACAGCGGAAGCCGAGAGCGGCTGGCCTTATTCCAGCGTACAGCTCGAGATCGCTGCAGCAGCAGGCGGCGGCACAGATCTGATCACCCGTCATCTCCTCAAGTACCTCAGCAAACATGGCGATTTCGTAGTTGTCAACAACACCGATGGCAGCGGAGCTGTCGCGTTCCAGGAAGTCTATGACACTGATCCCGCCAAGCTCGACAAGATCCTTGTCTACAACACAGGTTACTTCACCGCTTATATCACTGGCGTGACAGATCTGGTTCCTTTTGAAGACCTGGTACCTGTCGTGGGCCTGAATCCCGCCGGCGTCTATTATGTGGTCGTTCCCAAGGATTCCCCCTTCAACTCCATCCAGGATGTTGTCGATTACTGCAAAGAGAATCCCGGCAAGCTGAACTTCGGCGTCATGATGGGCGACATCACCCACATCATCGCCGGCAACGTCGCAGGTATCCTCGGCGTCGAGTGGTCCTACACCGCCTGCGGTTCCGACGGCGACAGAGTCTCCCTGCTCATGGGCAACAACCTCGACATCACTGTGCTGAATCAGATCACCGTCGAGAACTATATACAGTCTGACGACATCAAGGTCCTCTGCTCCCTGCAGGGACGCAGCAGCACCGCCAGCGAGAAGCTTGCAGCCACTCCCACTCTGGAAGAGGAGGGCTATGAGCCTTGCAAGATCAAGACTCCTATCTCCGTCTTCGTTCCCGCCGGCACCAGCGAAGCGGACATGAAGAAGATCAACGAGCTCTTTACCGCTGCCGCACAGGATCAGGAAGTCATCGACGGCATCCTGGAGATGGGCGATGCGCTTGAGCCTTTCGGCGATCTGGAGCAGACCCAGGCGACTTTCCACGAGATCTATGACGCGATCACCGAGACCTGCGACGCGATCGGCTTCGGACAGTAAAGATCCGCTATCAATCCGCTGTACAGAAAGATGTATCCTCCGCACGGGGCAGGGTCACGCCCTGCCCCGTGTTTTTGTCTTCAAAGCCCGGGAAAAGGGAAGGTGAGCATATGAAAAAAGGATTTGTGATGAACCAGGACCGAATCTTCAGCATCGTGACGATCCTGTTCAGTATCTTCATGTTTGTAGAGACCGGCAAGATCAAGGCGACCTTCACCAATGTGGGCGGCTCTGATCCCGGATCCAAAGTCTTTCCGTACGCGATCGCCGTCCTGCTCTTTATCTGCGGTATCGGTAAATTCATCCGCTCCAACAAGCCGGATGAGAAGCCGTTCATGGGAGGAAAGGTCAGTTTTCTGCGCTCCATGGCCTGCATTGCCGTACTGGGCATCTATGTGGTGCTCCTGAAGCTGGTGGGCTTCCTGATCGGCACGGTGGCCGCTTCTGCTGCCCTGGTCCTGATCATGGCCAAAGGCAAGAAGCTGGACTGGTGGCGTGTCGCACTCTTCAGTGTCGGACTGACCGCTGTCCTGTACGTCGGCTTCCAGGTCGTCCTGAAGATCCAGCTCCCCGCCGGGATGCTCTTCTCGTAAGGAAAGGAGGACAGCATGATCTTACAGGTCCTTTCAACACTCTTCACGCCCTACCACATTCTTCTGGTCGTGATCGGGACTCCGCTGGGCATCATCTTCGGTGCCATCCCCGGACTGTCCAACACGACCGGCATGGCTCTGATGCTGCCCCTGACCTTCACCATGGATGCGGCCTCTGCCATCATCTTCCAGTCCTCGATCTACATCGGCGGCATCTCCGGCGGCCTGATCAGTGCGACCCTGCTGGGCGTCCCCGGCGCGGCCTCCAACATCGCCACCTGCTTTGACGCCTACCCCATGGCCAAGAGCGGCCGTGCCTCCAGAGCGCTGGGCATCGGCATTTTCTCCAGCGCCATCGCGACCCTGGCCAGCATCTTCATCGCCATGCTGCTCACGGCCCCTCTGGCACTGGTGGCAGTCAAGCTTGGCCCCTGGGAGTACTTCTCCCTCTGCACCGCCGCGATCGTGCTGGTCGTCACCATCTCCAAGGGCGAAATGTTCTCCGGCCTGATCTCCGCGGGCATCGGCATCACCCTCGCGATGGTCGGCATCGCTCCCGTGGACGGCGCCAAGCGCTTTATCTTCGGGACCAAGACGCTGCTGGGCGGCGTCCCGACCCTGGCGGTGATCCTGGGCGTGTTCGCCATCGCCATCCTTCTGGAATCCTTCGCCAACGGCGAGGAGGTCTCCGGCGACTTGGACACCGGCACCATCAAAGGTGTCGGCATCCCGCTGAAGGAGTACTTCAGTTACTGGAGAGAGATCCTGAAGGCGTTCGGAATCGGTCTCTGGATCGGCTTCCTCCCTGGACTCGGCGCCGGCCTCTCCAACATCGTCTCCTACGCCATGATCAAGAGCGGCAGCAAGAACCCGGAGAAATTCGGCAAGGGCTGTGACGAGGGCATTATCGCTTCCGAAGTGGCCAACAATGCCTCCGTCGGCGGCGCGATCATCCCGACCATTGCTCTGGGCATTCCCGGCGACAGTTCCTGCGCGATCCTGCTCAGCTGTCTGATCATGCAGGGCATCAACGCGGGTCCGCAGCTACTGAAGACCAACGCAGACCTGGTCTACCTCTTCTTCGGCGTACTGATGTTTTCCACCGTCGTGACCTTCTGCATGGAGCTCTTCGGGATCCGGACCTTCCCGTACATCCTGAAGACCCCGATGCACTACCTGTATACAGCGATCTTCCTGCTCTGCATGGTGGGCTCCTACACGGAATCCTCCTCCGTCAACAGCATGATCATCATGGTCGTGATGTCGGTCCTTGGCATCTTCATGCTGTATGGAAAGCTCAGTTTCTCCCCTTTCATCCTCGGCTTTATCCTGGGACCGATGATGGAGAAGTACATGCGCATGGGCATGACCTACTCCGACGAGGGCTTCATTGTCTTCCTGAAGAGACCGGTCTCCTGCATCCTGCTGGTGATCGCAGCCCTCTCCCTCATCTGGCCCTTCATCAGAGATGCCAGAGATGCGAAGCGAAAGGCCTCCGGGCAGATGTCTGAAGTTGAGGCCGCCGAAGCGGCAGCCGAGCAGTTCCAGGTCCGGGATGACTAATCTGCCCGCAGCGTCAGTATTCGCAGCATAAAAACTTTTTGATATGAAAGGAAGTATTAAACATGACTGTGGACGAATTATATGGTCAGGCTAATCACCGCCCGTGGGAGGGCGCGACCGGTCCGCTCCGGGTCGGTCCGCACACCTGGTTCATCGGACAGACCTGGATCGGTGTGATCGTTCTGGAGACGAAGGAAGGCCTGGTCATCATCGATGCAGGTCTCAGCGGACAGATGTGGCATATCTTCGAGTCGATCCGCAAGCTTGGCTATGACCCGGAACACGACATCAAACTGTGTCTGCTCTCGCACTGCCACATGGACCATTTCAGCGGCATCCATATCCTGCAGAACTATTCCCATCCGGTCGTCTACATGAGCGAGATCGAGAAAGAGTGGCCTTACAGGGAAGATCTGTGCAACGGGATCCCCGCCGGTCTGGACTACTATATGCCCTTCAAGCCGGACAGATTCTTCGATTATTCCAGGCCGCTGGAGTTCGGAGGATATTCCATCGAGTGTGTGCTCACACCCGGACATACGCCCGGCACCACCAGTTTCTTCTTCGAGGATACAGACGAGGATACCGGCAGAACTTACACCATCGGCATGCATGGCGGCCTGGGGCTCAACACCGTCACGGATCAGAACTTCGAGACGGCGGAGGAGGCATCTGCCGCCCGCGCCGGCTTCCGGCAGATGCTTCTCGACGTCCGCGACAGGAAGGTGGACATCAGCATCGCGAACCATCCGGACAACATCCATTTCTTCGACCGGGTGACCGAGAATAAAAAGGATTACCGTTCCTTCATCGACGGCACTGTCTGGGCCAGACAGATCGACGAGAAACTGGCAGAACTGGATGCGCTGGAGCGCGACAGCAGATTTGCGAAGAAAGGAAACTGATCATGAAACTCGGATTTATCGGACTCGGCATCATGGGCCGTCCCATGGCGCACAATCTTCTGAAAGCCGGCAGAGAGCTGCTGGTATCGGACCTGAACAAAGAGGCGGTGGCAGACGTGGTCGCAGCGGGGGCCAAAGCGGCCTCCTATGAAGAGATCGGCCGGGAATGCGAAGTGATCATCACGATGGTCCCGAGCGGTCCGATCGTCAAGAGCATCCTGTTCGGGGAAGGCGGTGTGACCGCCGCGATCCGTCCCGGGACCCTGGTCTGCGACATGAGTTCCGTGACTCCCACCGAATCCCGCTTCTGCTATGAGCAGCTGAAGGCGCTGGGCTGCGGTTTCGTGGATGCCCCCGTCTCCGGCGGGGAGACCGGCGCGATCGCGGGTACGCTCGCCATCATGTGCGGCGGCGACGAGAAGGACTTTGAAGCCATGATCCCGACTTTCGAGATCCTGGGCGCCTCCTGGCTTCTGATCGGTCCCAGCGGCAGCGGCAGCACCGCCAAGCTGGCCAACCAGATGATCGTCAACAACACCATCGCGGTGGTCGGCGAAGCTTTCACTTTCGCGGCCAAGGCCGGTGCCGATCCCGAGAAGGTCTACCGCGCCATCCGCGGCGGACTGGCCGGCAGTGCCGTGCTGGACCAGAAAGCCCCGCTGATGATCGAGCGGAACTTCAAGCCGGGCGGCCCGATCCGCATCAACCACAAAGATATCAAGAACTGCATCGACGCAGCCCATGCGCTGGACTGCCCCATCCCCTACACCGCCCAACTGTTCGAGATCATGCAGTGGATGAAGGTCCACGGACACATGAACGACGATCACGGCGGACTGGTACAGTATTTCGAGTCCCTGGCGGACTGCGAGGTAAGGAGGCTGTAATGGCGATCCCTTTTTCTGTGATCAATGACTATGCGCCTATCGACGAGCAGCTTGCGGACAGCCTGCTGGCAGCGGAGATCGCTGCCAACCGGCGCAAGCTCGTCGTGCTGGACGATGACCCCACCGGGGTCCAGACCGTCCACGACGTCCACGTCTACACGGACTGGTCTGCGGACAGTATCCGTCAGGGCTTTCTCGAGAAGAACGCCCTCTTCTACATCCTCACCAACTCCCGCGGCCTGACCCGGGAGGAGACGACCCGCGTCCACCGCGAGATCGCCGCGGTCGTCGACCGCGTCGCCAAAGAGACCGGGCGGGAATACCTGTTCCTCAGCCGCAGCGACAGTACTCTCCGCGGACATTTTCCGCTGGAGACGGAGCTCCTGCGGGAAGCCTGGGAGCAGAATAACGGGCGCCCCATGGACGGCGAGATCCTCTGCCCCTTCTTTCTCGAAGGCGGCCGCTACACCATCGGCAACGTGCACTATGTGAAAAACGGCGAGGAGCTGGTGCCCGCGAATGAGACGGAGTTCGCCAGGGACAAGACTTTCGGCTACACGGCTGCAACACTTCCCGCTTACGTGGAGGAAAAGACGGGCGGCGCCTTCAAGGCGGAGGATGTGACCTGCATCTCTCTGGAAGACCTGCACGCTATGGCGCTGGACAGGATCGAAGCGCAACTGCTCTCCGTCCGGGACTTCCGGAAAGTGATCGTCAATGCCGTGAGCTACGCGGACCTGAAAGTCTTCAGCATCGCGCTCTACCGGGCCATGGCCAAGGGCAAGGTCTTCCTCTTCCGGACGGCCGCAGGGCTCGTGAAGATCATGGGCGGTGTCTCCGATCAGCCTCTCCTGACAAGGGACCAGATGATCGTCACGGACACGGACTGCGGCGGTATCATCGTCGTCGGTTCCCACACGCAGAAGACGACGGCCCAGCTGGAAGAGCTGCGCAGGCTCCCGAACGTGGAATTTGTGGAGCTGGATGCGCGGCTGGTGAAGGACGCCGTGGCTTTCTCCGCGGAAGTGGACCGCTGCCTGGCCCTGGAAGAAGCATTTCTGCGTGCAGGCAAAACGGTGTGCTGTTATACTACAAGAGCACTGATCACAGCGGACACCGGCGACAAAGAAGATGATCTGCGGCTCTCCGTCCGGATTTCGGACGCGGTCCAGTCCCTGGTCGGCCGTCTGACTGTGACCCCTGCTTTCGTGATTGCCAAGGGCGGCATCACCTCCAGTGATGTCGGCACCCGTGCGCTGGCAGTCCGGCAGGCCAATGTACTCGGACAGATCCGTCCCGGTGTTCCGGTGTGGCAGACCGGAAAAGAAAGCCGCTTCCCGCTCATCCCGTATGTGATCTTCCCCGGCAACGTCGGAGAAGTCGGGACGCTCCGGGAAGCTGTCGAAGTACTGATGTCGTGATATTCGTGAAAGCCTGCGCAGCAGGCTTTGCAGAGGAGGTGCTCCTGTGACAGAAAGAACAGACCGAAAGCCCTTGATCGCTATCCCGCTGGGAGATCCCGCCGGTGTCGGACCGGAGATCGTCGTAAAGGCGCTTGTCTCTGACACAGTCCGCAGCTGCGCGGACTGCCTTGTGATCGGCGACCGCGGCGTCATTGAGAGGACGATCGCCCTCACCGGCAGCCCTCTGCAAGTCCATGTCACCGACAGTCCGGAGAACGGCTGTTACCGGGAAGGAGTCCTCAACCTGATCGATCTGGCCAACATCGACGCCGGCCAGTTCCGATACGGTGTCGTCCAGGCCATGTGCGGCCGCGCCGCCTACGAGTATATCGAGAAGAGCATTTCATTCGCCATGGAAGGCCGGGTCGATGCCGTGGCGACCACGCCCATCAACAAGGAGGCGCTGCATGCGGCAGAAGTCCCCTACATCGGCCACACGGAGATCTTCGGTGCTCTCACCGGGACGGAGGACCCGCTGACCATGTTTGAGACCAACGGGCTGCGGATCTTCTTCCTCACGAGGCACCTCTCGCTCCTGCAGATGCTGGGACAGATCCGGAAGGACCGGATCGTCGCCTGCGTCAAAGAGTGCTGGGCGGCGCTCGAAAGACTGGGCGTCCGGGAAGGGACCATGGCCGTCGCCGGTCTCAACCCGCACTGCGGAGAACACGGGCTCTTCGGCTGGGAAGAAGTCAACGAGATCGAGCCTGCCGTCCGGCAGCTGCAGCAGGAAGGATATGCGGTCGCCGGTCCCATCGGCGCCGACTCCGTCTTCCACCAGGCTGCACTGGGGCGCTACAACAGCGTGCTCTCCCTCTACCACGACCAGGGACACATTGCTGCCAAGACGCTGGATTTCGACCGCACCATCTCCATCACCAACGGCATGCCCATCCTGCGGACCTCCGTGGACCATGGCACCGCCTTTGACATCGCCGGCAGGAACCTGGTCAGCGAAGTCAGCATGGTGGAGGCCATCCGCCTCGCCGCGCTCTACGCGCCGCACTTTCAAAACGCATAATTGTCTCCCCTGAAGAAGTGGCTGCCGCATCTCAGACGCGGCAGCCACTTCTTTTGTCTGTACTCATTTATCTTTCCGTATTGTTTATTATTCCCGCGCTATAATAGAGCCAAACGACGCGTTGATCGCGTTGCGCGAGAATACACTTCAAGGAGCCGGAGCTGCGCACAGCGAAGGCATTTGCGTGGGCGCTGGCGCAGATGTGATGCAGCTGTATCATCTCTCCACCACCACGCACCGCACGACACCGCTGTCAATCAGGTCTCCGGCTGCGCTGTGATAGTCCGCGCCCACGGCCGCGATGCCGGCCAGTCTGCAGCCGGCGTCCTCGATGATGTTCATGCAGGCCTGGAGTGTGGCCGCCGTCTCGATCCAGTTGTCCGCCAGAAGGACTCTGCTGCCCTCCGGCAGGATCGAACGGCTGGTGCTCAGGGTGGCGGCCTGGTCCCGGTGATCGATATACCGGGCGATCACCACGTCCTCCGGCTCCGCCGGGAACTGCCGGTTCCTGCGGATGCCCACGAATCCGACCCCCAGCTCCCGGGCCAGCATGCTGCCCACGATAAAGCCCAGAGATTCAGGAGAACATACGTAATCCACATGTCCCCTGAAGGGTGCCGCCAGATAAGGGATCAGGGCTTCCAGCGCCTCCCTGTCCGCATAGAGCGGCAGGACATCCCTGCGTCCGGCCTTCGATGTCTTATCTTCTTCCCGGCTGTTCACCAGCCTGCGGATCCTTGCCTCCAATGCCTCTCTGTCCATACCGATCCTCCTCGTCGAACCCGGAACGCAGATCCCCCCAGACACTGCCCCGTCTTTACATCAGCTTCTGTGTACCGCAGATACTGCAGACGGCCCGTCCGCCGGAGAAAATCCTGAAATCCGTCTCCTTACCGCAGACCGGGCACATTGCCTTCACGGTATTATTGCCGGCAGCAGCTCTCACAGCGTCCGCCACGCTCTCCTGGTCCGCCAGACGGCTGCCGAGATCCGCGAGCTTCCGGGACTGTGCTGCAAGGGCCCCGGGCATACCTGTACCGCCTGTCACGGCATTCAGCTCATCCTCCGAGAGCCCGATCATCTTTCTGTCACTCAATCTGTTGATCCTCCTGAATAACCGACGCTTTTTACTTCACCTTTAACTATACCGCATTCGCCCGGCAGTGTCGAGACGCAGGTCTTCTACGGCACGCCGCGCCGCGGTCCGCAGGGTCCTCAGATCATCCCCATCATCTGAGGCACAGGGCCCGGTCAGATCATCCCCGTCATCAGAAGCACAGGGTCCGTTCAGATCATTCCCGTCATCAGAAGCAGCAGGTAGAGGACCGGCTGATGCGCCAGGTAGATCGGCAGGGAATGCCTGCCCATCCAGCCCAGGACCGGCACGTCCAGCTGCATCCTCTCCTCCAGCCCCGTCCCCCGGACCAGGCCGCGCAGGAAATATCCGCACAGGAACCAGGCATACCAGGGCAGAAGGGAGAAATAGTCCGTGGACCAGAAGCCGGGCATGGGCAGACCCAGAAAGGTCATGATCCAGCCCCGGTACCAGGCAGCCGGCAGAAGGATCCGCCGTCCCCGGTTGAAGATCCCCACAAGCAGATAGCCGCTGTTCACATGCCTGCACAGGAGAAAGACCGCCGCGCTCAGGCAGAAGCCGATCAGGGCCCGGCGGAAAGCTTTTGCCTCGAAGTCGTTATTTCCCGGGCCGTTGTGCTTCAGGTCGCTTGGCTCAGATGCGTTGTGTCTCGGGCCGTATCTCTCCCAGAGCAGCCTCACCGCCCCGGTCAGGAGCATACAGGCACCGATCAGGGTGAGCACCCCGAAAAGGACACGGTTCTCCGGCATCACAGCCAGGGTGACCGCCGTCACCGCAAGTCCGCCGGCGGAGACGATCAGTCCCCTGCGCAGGAGTCTCCGGGGATCCCGGGACATGGCCGCGCAGTAGCCGGACAGGAGTATAAAGGTCATACAGATACTCTGCTGCCACACATAGCCGGGCAGCCGTTCATACCAGGGGAGCCGCACGCCGGCCATATAGACCAGGTCCCAGGTCCCGTGATAGAGGATCATGCTGACCAGCGCCGCCCCGCGCAGGCTGTCCAGCATGGTCAGACGCCTTGTGCTCTGCCTGTTACTTTCTTTTTTCTTCATACCAAAATCTGCTATACTCAATAAAGGCCCGAAAGAGCCCCGCTTCTGCCGATCGTCAGACACTGTCTGCTTACCGCCGACTTGTATATAAGGAGCTTTCTATGGAAATCGAACGCAAATGGATGGTCAAAGGGTGGCCCCAGGACGGCACCTTCCCTCTTCTGGTCTCTCACGCCATGCGGCAGGGCTATATCTCTGTACATCCCACCGTCCGCATCCGCGAGGAGCGCCCCTCCGACGGCCCCGCCGAATACATCCTCTGCTTCAAATCCGCCGGCCTCCTGGCCCGCGAAGAGATCGAGTTTCCCATTGCGCGGGAGAACTTCGATAAGCTGGAGACCTTCATCGGCCTCCCCCTGATCCCCAAGGAACGGCGCACCTACCTGCTTCCCGACGGCCTCCGTCTGGAGGTCAACCTGGTGGACCGAGGCCTCGACACCCAGTTCATGTATGCCGAGATCGAATACCCCACCGTGGAGGCAGCCAAGGCCTGGAAGCCCTCTTCCGTCGGTCTTGCCGACTACCTGAACGACGAGGTCACCGGCCTTCCCGGCCAGTCCATGGGCGCCTACTGGCTGCAGACCCGCGGAGGCGTCAGCTGAGCTGATCCAATAAAGAAGTCCCGATGGTCCCCTCCGGCATGGCGAGCCCGAAGTTATGGCAGATCGTTGCGCCCAGCACGGCAAAACACGCCTGCTCCGGCAGCGCCCCGGCTCCCCGGAAGGAGGGGCTGTAGGCCAGCATGGGGACTTTCTCCCGGGTGTGGTCCGTCCCTGTGTAGGTGGGATCATTGCCGTGATCGGCCGTGATGATCACCAGATCATCCTCCCTGACTGCCTCCAGAAGTTTCCCCAGGCCCACGTCGAACCGCTCCAGTTCCTCGCCGTAGCCGACAGGATTGCGCCTGTGACCCCACAGGGCGTCGAAATCCACCAGATTGACGAAGCAGAGCCCCTTCCAGTCATCTCTCTGCGCGATCTCCAGCGTCTGCTCCATGCCGTGCACGCTGCTCTTCGAGTGCAGAGCCTCGGTGATCCCCTCTCCGACAAAAATATCGTTGATCTTGCCCACAGAGATCACATCCAGCCCCGCATCCTTAAGCACATTCAGGGCTGTCCTTCCCGTCGGCTTCAGGGCATAATCCCGCCGGTTGTCCGTGCGCCGGAACTCTCCCCTGTGCATGCCCACATAAGGCCGGGCGATGACCCGCCCCACCTTCCATTCAGGCTTCATGGTGATCTCCCGCGCGATCTCGCAGCACCGGTAGAGATTCGCCAGATCGAAGGTCTCCTCGTTCCCGCAGATCTGCAGGACCGAATCCGCGGAGGTATAGACGATCATCTTTCCTCCGTAGATCTCCTCTTCCCCCAGCTCATCCAGGATCACCGTGCCGCTCTCGGCCCGGTTCCCGATCACCTGCTTCCCGCACCGCTCTTCCAGCTCCGCGATCAGCTCCGGCGGAAACCCATTCTCACTGAAAGTCTTGAAAGGCGTCGTCGTCAGGATCCCCATCATTTCCCAGTGTCCTGTCATGGTGTCCTTACTGTGACTGGCCTCCCGCAGAGGACAGAAGTAGCCCAGCGGCCTTTCCGCCGGCGCCACATGCCGCAAGGCCTTCAGATTGCCGAGCCCCAGCCTGCCCATATGCGGCAGATCCAGATGCTCCACCGTCTGGTCGATATGCCCCAGCGTGTCCACACCATGATCCCCGTATTCCGCCGCGTCCGGCATGGCTCCCATGCCCGCCGAATCGATCACTATCAGAAAAATCCTCTTAAACCTTTCCATCTGCTCCCTCCCGGAGATCGGATCTCTGTGCATGCTTCAGGTCCATTATAACCGAATATTTCAGATTAGTGAAATCCAGTCAGCTGCGCACGGCACATTTCTCTCCTGCCCCTTTATATAACACGCTTGTTTTTACATTCATAGTGGTTGACGTCTGCCTTTTTGTCTTCTAATATATCTGTAATACGTACAATTAGATACGTTTATTATAATCCAGTTTACTAAGAACAAGGAGACTTATGACAGAAATCACAGATTCTTTAAAATCCCAGGAAGAGCAATTAAAGACGGTCATACGCACACTGGAGCGCAAACACAAGAGCTATTCTTCCGGCTTTCTCCGCGTCTCCACCGTCAATGGAAAGATTCGTTTCTACCATACTTACGAGGAGGACGGCAAGCGTGTCAGTCACTACCTTTCTATAGCCAGGGAGCCTTATCTCATCCGGAAACTCGCTCAACAAGCCTACGAGCAGAAGCTCCTGTATACTGCCCGCAGACAGCTTGCCGCCATCCGGACTTTTCTCAAAGGCTATAGAGACAATGCCCTGGCCGATGTCTACACTCGCCTGCATGCCGGCCGACGGCCGCTGGTTGAACCGCTCGTTCCGGATGCGCAGGAATTCATCCGCCAATGGGAATCCGTCACCTATACCCCGGGCAAGTTCGATCCCAATCTGCCGGAGATCTACTCAGAGCGCAACGAACGGGTCCGCTCCAAGTCCGAGAAGATCATTGCGGATAAGTACCTCTATCTCCACAAGCCTTACCGCTATGAATTTCCAATCAGCCTTATGGAAGACGGCGAAATAACGACCTACCGGCCCGATTTCACCGTCCTGAACCCCAGAACCTGCGCGCAGTTCTATCATGAACATCTTGGAAAGATGGATGATCCTGCCTACCTGAAAAGGAACCTGAAGAAGATCGAAACCTACATTCAAAACGGATTGTTCCCGGGTGACAAACTGCTCCTGACACATGAAACTTCTTATAAGCCTCTGGACATGGAACAGCTGAATCTGATGATCGATAAGTATTTGAATTAGGGCTGCGGGGTGATTGTCTCTGCGAGGACAGATCTCTCTGGGTCCTATCTCTGCGGGGATTATCTCTGCGGAGGATTATCTGCTTTCCTGACAGTCTGAGTCTGTCCGGCCGGGTAAGCCCTATTGTCGATTTCGTGTGCTGTAGGCTTATTGCGTCTCTGGTGATGTAAGCCCTATTGCTGATTTCGCGTGCTCTAGGCTTATTGCGTTTCCTGTAATGTAAGCCTTATTTCTGATTTCCCATGCAGTAGGCTTATCTCGTTTCCGGTGATGTAAGCCTTATCCTTGTTATCTCTGAATCTGGCTTACATGAATTGAGACCAGATAAGCCCTGAAAGCTATTTCCAGAGCATCAGGCTTATGCCCCATCGTCTTAATTCGGTTTTTGGGTAAGTCATTTGACCGTTATTTCCCTATTAGGCTTATGCCTTCAGAACACCCGTAAGCCCAACACAGGAATTTCTACCATCAGGCTTACGCCAGGAAAACACCCGTAAGCCCAACACAGGGAATTTCTACCATCAGGCTTACGCCAGGAAAACACCCGTAAGCCCAACACAGGAATTTCCGCCATAAGGCTTACACCGGCAGAACGTCCGTAAGCCCTATACAAGAATTTCACTCATCAGGCTTATCCCGCCGGATAAAATCGTGTACCTCCACACAAGAAAACAGGCCATGAAACCGCATCGCGGTTTCATGGCCTGCAGTCATGCAAATGCACTCAGTGCGTCGGGTTATTCTTTATGCCACGCCGGCTGCCCTGGTTGCCACGACATCGATGCCGGTGCCGCAGACGTTGGGGATGATGACATCGCCGATGGCGATGGGCGCGTGGACGCGCACCTTGTTGATCTCCTCGAGGCAGGAGAATATCTCTGCCTTCGGGATGTTGCCTTTGGTCTTGACAGAGATCCGCGGGCGGTCGCCGTCCAGGACCACGACGGTGGATGTGACGGTGCGCTCGGGTTTGGTGACTTCCTGTCTTGCGTAGTGGTCGCCGATGGGACAGGTATTGCCGGTCACGTCCAGGATCTCTCCGTTATCCATGGTGACTGTGATCTGGCAGCCCATGGGGCAGCCGATGCATGTCAGATTTCTTTTCTCCATGATTGGGCCTCCATTAATCCTGCTCGATACAGACCGTAATACTCTTCAGGCCTTCCTTCGCGAGGAGCTGGTCCTTCTTCAGTATGATCTGCTCCATCTCGCCGGGTG
>DGGX01000026.1 GCA_002392385.1 Lachnospiraceae bacterium UBA3863 | reverse complement strand
CCGATCCACTTGAAGCCGGTCAGGGTCTGGCGGAGCTCCACGCCGTAGTGCTCGGCGATCTTCTCGGCCAGAGGCGTGGAGACGATGGACATGACGGCGACGGGCTTCTCGGGCATGGTGCCCTTCTCGATGCGGCCCGCGCAGATGTAGTCGAGCAGGAGAGCGCCCATCTCATTGCCGCTGACCAGCTCATAGGAGCCGTCCGGGCACTTCATGGCGATGCCGACACGGTCGGCGTCGGGGTCGGTGGCCAGCATCAGATCGGCGCCGACCTTCTCCGCCAGCTCCAGACCCTTCTGCAGAGCCTCGAAGATCTCGGGGTTGGGATAAGGGCAGGTGGTGAAATAGCCGTTGGGATATTCCTGCTCGGGAACGATGGTGATGTCGGTGATGCCCATATCCTTGAGGACGTGGGTAACAGGGACGAGACCCGTGCCGTTCAGAGGGGAATAGACCAGCTTGAGGCCGGCGGTCTTGCACAGACCGGGACGTACCTGGCGCGCCTCGATGGCTTCATAGAGGGCGTTCTTGCAGTCGTTGCCGACGAACTTGATGAGGCCCTTCTCCACGCCTTCCGCGAAGGAGATGTAGTTGGCGCCGGTCAGGACATCGGTCTTCTGGATGGCGTCGTACACAACAGCCGCGGCGTCGTCGGTCATCTGGCAGCCGTCGGGGCCGTAGGCCTTGAAGCCGTTGTACCTGGCGGGGTTGTGGGAAGCCGTGATCATGATACCGGCGTTGCAGTTGTAGTAACGCGTCGCGAAGCTCAGAGCAGGGACAGGCATGAGCTCGTCATAGATACGGACATGAATGCCGTTGGCGGCCAGAACACCGGCGGCGTCGCGGGCGAAGTTCCAGCCCTTGAGTCTGCTGTCGTAGCTGATGGCAACGGTCTGTGTGCCGCCCTGGGTCTTGACCCATTCGGCGACACCCTGGGTCGCCTGACGGACTACCCAGATATTCATGCGGTTCGTGCCGGCGCCAAGTGTGCCGCGCAGACCGGCTGTACCAAAGGAGAGAGCGATGGCAAAACGCTCTTTGACAGCATCTTCATCCCCTTCGATGGAGGCCAGCTCTGTGTGCAGATCGCAATCCTCCAGATCGGCCGCCAGCCAGCGCCTGTATTCATCCATATACATGTCAACACCTGCTTTCTTTTTATTAAATTATTATGACTTCAACCCGGCAGACTGTGTATCGGGGAGAGTCGTCAGTGGGTATATATGTAGCAAAAACCCTGTCTGGCAATGGACTCATTTGCGCAGACTGCCTAAAAATACTATAGTTTTTTTCATCCCCTGTGTCAATGCAAAACCCCCTTTTCCGGAAGGGGCGGGCATTGTCTTAAGGGGTAAAAGATGCTAGAGTAAAAACAGAAATACTATCCGGCTCAGAGCCGGCAGAATAGAGGTAAACATGAAGCAGAGTTACCATGAGTGGTATCTGGAGCACGAACAGAAAGTGCTGCAGATGATCGCGCAGAGGGAAGCCGGGGAGACGGCGGACTATAAGGTGGTGCGCTACTCTCATCTGAAGAATTTTCTGCTCTCCGGTGAGGAGCTCCCTACGATCATTATTGCCTGTGATGACGACGGACAGCTGTCGGCACCCGCCGTACCGCTGATCCTGTCTTTTTTTGCCGATCATCCGGACGTCAACATCCTGTATGGGGATGAGGACCGGCTGCGGGAGGACGGCACCCACACGGCCCCCTGGATGAAATCAGACTGGGCCCCGGACACCTTCCTGTCCACCTTCTACCCCGGCAGTGTCATCGCCTTCCGGTCGGAGGCGCTCCTGACCATCAACCCCGGCCTGCGCAAGGCCTCCGATATCGAGGACCTCTCCACGCGCAGGCAGGACAGTATGGATGAGGAGATGGCCAGGACCAATGAGGACGACGATCCCATGCGGGCCTGGATCTACGGCAAGCTCTTCCTGAAGCTGGCCCAGGCGGACGGCGGATTCCTGAGGCGTAACCGGCACATGCTGCAGGAGAAGACCTTCCCCGTGGGGCATATCCCGGAGATCCTCTTCCACGCCAGGGCCAGGATCCAGCTGTGGGACAGCACCCTGATCAGGGAGTCTCTCACGGGACGCTACAGCAGGGAGAGCGCGGCCACGAGGCCTGTCAGCATCATCCTTCCCAGCAGGGACAACCCGGAGATGCTCAAGCGCTGCATCACCTCCGTGGTCTCCCATACCCGCATGCCGCTTGAGATCATCATCGTCGACAACGGCAGCAATCCCGACAACCGCCGCAAGGTGGAGCAGCTGACGGCGGAACTGAATGAGAACGGCCGCGCCCTCTATGTCTACAGGGAGGGCCCCTTCAACATGGCCAGGTTCTACAATATCGGGGCCTCCGTGGCGGGCGGGGAGATGCTTCTCTTCCTGCACGACGACATCGAAGTGAACGCCACCGGCTGGCTGTCCCACCTGTCAGAGAAGGCCAAGCTTCCCTATGTGGGCGCCGCGGGGATCAAGCTCCTCTTCCCCAGCTCCAACATCATCCAGCACGCCGGCATCCACATCGTGGGCGGAGAGCCGGTCAACAAGCTGCGGCTGCGGCAGAACGAGGAGACCCATTATTTCGATTACAACAAGGGCGTGCGCAATGTACTCGCCGTCAGCGGCGCCTGCATGATGGTGCGGCGGGAAGTCTTTGAAGAGGCGGAAGGTTTTGACGAGGTCAATTTCCCGGAATGCTTCAGCGATGTCGACTTCTGTCTGCGGCTTTTTGAAAAGGGCTACTACAATGTGGTCCGCAACAATATGTACCTCTACTACTATGAGCGCGGTTCCGAGGAGAACGAGCGCACCAGGGAGGAGAGACTGCAGCACAGGCCGGCCGAGCTGGACAGGCTGCGCATGCTCCACCCCTGGATCTGCGAGGGAGATCCCTATTACAGCCCTTATCTGAGCCGGGATCCCAAAGAGACGAGGTTCTACGTAGAACTGCAGGACACCGATGTGAGAGCGTAATGTCTCGGGAGGCAGGAAGTTGGCGGATATCAGAGAGATTGCGGCCGGACTGGCCAGGGGAGCAGGACGCGCCGGCGCTGCCGCCGGCAGTACGCTGCTGAGCGGATTGCGCGCAGGCGCCCGTGGAGTCTCTTCTGCTGTCGGCGCGGCGGGAAACGTGAGCAGGAATGTGGTCTCCTCCGCGCGGGACGCGGTGGCAGGCGCCGCGACCCGGGCTTCGCAGGCAGCTTCCGGTGTGGCGGCGGCCGCCGCCAGAGACAGGTATGTCTACACGCCGCCGACCCAGGCGGCTATCGAGGAGCAGCAGAAGATCTCCGAGAGACTGGGCAGCGGGGAGTCCCCGGCCGAGGTCCTGGGGGACACCATCTCTCTGTCGGACAATGCCTACGCCCCGGTCTTCTCCGTGATCATCCCCACCTATGAGCCCATGCTCCGCTACTTCGAGCGGACCCTGAATTCTGTCCTCATGCAGAGCTACGGCCAGCTGGAGATCCTGGTGGCGGACATCAGCCTCACCACCGGTGTGCCGGAGCTGCTCCGCTACTATCAGGACCAGCGGATCCGCTACCTGTCCATGAAGGGCATCCGGGGCCGGGCAGCGGTCATGAACGAAGCAGCCAGACAGGCCGTGGGAGATTATGTCCTGCGGGTGGAGTCGGGCGACCTCCTCACCAGAGACGCCCTTTTCGAGCTCTTCATGTATCTGGTGCGCACCGGCGCGGAGCTGGTCTACACCGACGAGGACAAGGGCGACATATCCGGCAGAAATTTCCACACCGCGGTGAGAAAACCGGGCTATAATAAGGACTATCTGCTCTCTTCGCGCTATACGGGCCAGCTCCTGGTGATCCGCCGGGAACTCTTTCTGGCCCTGCGCTTCCGCAGCGCCTACGAGGGAGCCCTGGGCTATGACCTGATGCTGCGGGCACCCAAGTCTACGGTGGGCCATATCGCCAGAGTCCTCTACCACAGAACAGACGCCTCCGCCGCCGGCGGACGCGGCAGCGAGAAGTCCAACCGGGCGGCCCGGGAGGCGCTGATGGATTATTTCCGCGTCCGGGGCATCGACGCGGAGGTGCGGCAGGACGGAGACAGCCGCCGCGTGTTTATCGACTACAAGCCGGATATTTTCTCAGCCAGAAGTGATGTGGGCATCGTGGGCGGCAAGGTCCTCAACCGCCGCCACAGGATCATCGGCGGCATGATGGACAGCGCCGGCAACGTCATGTTCGAGGACTGGGACGAGGCGGAGGGCGGTCCCGAGGGCCGGGCTCTGGCCATACAGGACGCCGTGGCCGTGGACGTGCGCTGCATGAAGGTGCGCCCCGAGCTGACAGGCATTTACAGAGAGATTTTCGGAGACCCGGAGGAGCCCGGGCATCTTCAGGGACGGAGTGAAGAGGATCTGGAGGCTGACAGCCTGGCCCTGTGCCGGCGTGTCAGGGAGCTGGGCTATCTGATCGTATGGGACCCCAGAATGATAGAGGTCTGGTGAGAAACGGCAGGTGACAATGACGGATGCTGGAGAATGGATTACAGCGGTGATCCCGGTGGAGGGAGATCCCCGGGGACTGCGCGGCTGTGTGCGGTCGCTGCTGGCGGGGACCCTGGTCCCCCGGATCCTGATCATCGCGGACGGCGTGCCGGCCGCGGAGATAGAAGGTGAATTGGAGACAGACCGGGAAGCGGTCACCATCTATGAGACCGGCCTGCGGGCAGGCCGCACCCATGCCCTAAACTGCGGCCTCCATCTGGTACAGACCGCGGCCGCCCTGCTGCTGGCGCCTTCTGCCAGGGCGGGACACAGGATGACAGAGAGACTGTTCGCCCCCATGACGGAGGAGGACAAGTGCTGTGCCGTGCAGGCCAGAATCGAGGACGCCGCGGACCCGGATACCATCGTGAGCAGCGGCCTGCTCATGAGCGCGGGCGGAGAGATAAGATGCCGCGACGCAGGTGAGCGGCGCAGGACCCACAGGTCAGGCCCCGTTGCCGCCGCGGATTCCCGCGCGGCCCTCTATAATATGCGGGCCCTGGAGGACATCGGCCTCTTCGACGAGAGGCTCAGCGGCCGGCAGGCGGACGCGGACCTGGGATGGCGGGTGATGGCCGCCGGAGGCCTCTGCCTCTATCAGGCGGACGCGGCTGTCAGGATCGATACGGACGGAGACGCTTCCCCTGAGGAGAGAAGCGGGGCGGTCAGCGAGACCCTCTACCTCCTCCACAAGAACACGCCGGAGCCGGTCTATGGCCTCCTGGCACCGGCCAGGAAAGCGGCCCTGCGAAGACTGGAGCGGTCACCGGAGACCGGACTGGATGCGTCCGCCATGGAAGCGGCCCTGCAGAGGGGCCGGGACCTGTGTCTCCTGCGGGAGACCGAAGAGGCGGAGAAGGCGGCAGGCGCAAGTGTGACTAAAAGGCCCCTGCCCAAGGAGACCTGTCAGGAGAGTACAGACCCTCGTCTGCAACGCGTCTACCCCCTGTATGTAGGAGAGAAACTGCAGCCGGCAGGAGCGGCTATGGCCGCCCTCTGGCGGATGCAGAGGCAATATAAGAGAGATGGAAGGAAATAAGAGATGGAAGCACTGAAGCTGGAAGAGAACAGAGGACCCCGCATCGATCTGCATGATCCGGACGCCATGATCCGGGCCAACGGCGCCGCGGAGGCGGCCCAGACCGACCGCCTGAAAGCGGAGGCGGAGGACTACCGGGAGGCCATCGAGGAGCTGCGCACCCTCTGTGAGAGGAACCAGGAGCTCGTCGGCAAGCTGCAGTTCCTTAACCGGAACGCGGCCGAGGATTACAGAAAGCTTCTGGAGGACAACCGGCAGAAGATCGAAGAGAAGCTGGATGCCCTGCAGAATTTCGACGTTTCCCGGCTGGAGGGCAATATCCTCGGAGCGGTCTCGGAAGCCCGGCGGGAGAGCCAGGAGAGGATGAACCAGTCCGACGAGCTGTCCCATAAGGACAGCGTGCGGGTCTATCGGAACGTCCAGGCCTCCATGATCGCGGAGCTGGCCAGACAGACCGAGGAACTGAGCGCCCAGCTGGAGGTGCTCCGCACCCAGACCGCCCCGGACCCTGACAAGGACAGGAAGGTCTCCGTGAACAGGACCCTCCTGACGGCCGTACTGGTCCTGCAGGTCCTCGAAGGCGCCGGCCTGGCCGTCCTTCTCATGCAGCTCCTGCGCTGACGGCGGAGGCTGTATGGAGAGAGTTTACTGGAAGCCGGCCAACCTGCTCAATCCCGTCCCGCCCGTGCTGGTCTGCAGCATGGACAGCGAGGGCAGGCCCAATGTCATGACAGCGGCCTGGACCGGCACTGTCTGCAGCGACCCGGTGATGGTCAGCGTCTCGATCCGTCCGGAGAGACTGTCCTACGGCCTCATTCGGGACAGCGGCGAGTTCGTCCTGAGCCTTCCCACCCGGCGGATGACCCGCGCCGTGGATTTCTGCGGCGTACGCTCCGGCAGGGACGTGGACAAGTTTCAGGAGCTGGGCCTGACACAGGCACCCTCCCGCACCATCCGCACGCCGGGCATCGCCCAGTGCCCTGTGAACCTGGAGTGCAGGCTGATCGAGATCCGTCCCCTGGGGACCCACGATCTCTTCCTGGGGGAGGTGACGGGCGTCAACATCGATCCGGCCCTTCTGGATGCCGGAGGCAGGCTGGATCTGGGCCGCGCGGACCTTCTGGCCTACGTCCACGGGGAGTATTACACCCTGGGAGAAAAAGTCGGAAAATTCGGCTTCTCCGTTCAGAAAAGACCGACACTTAAGGGGGCGAGGCCCGGAAAAGCCCGGAATAAAGGGAAAAACCGGCCCTCATGACCTGTATGGGGAGTACATCAGAAGAGACGCTGTGTTTGACAGAAAAACCTTTAAGGGGTATCCTTATACTGACCTGAATCTATAATGTATTGAGCCGCGGTACGCACACTCTCGAACAGTGTCCCGGTGCGTCCGCGCAGCGATAATCTGAGGGGTTATATGGAACACTACATCGTAAAGGGCGGCAATGCGCTGTCCGGCGAGGTGGAGATCGCAGGTGCCAAGAACGCGGCGCTGGCGATCCTGGCGGCCTCGATCATGACCAACGAGACCGTCACCGTGGAGAATGTACCGGATGTCAGTGATATCCGCGCGCTGCTCATGGCTATCCAGCTGATCGGCGCTCACGTCGAGAGACTGGACAGACATTCCTTCCGGATCAACGGATCGGCGATCAACAAGGACAAGCCGGTGGACAACGAATACGTCCGCAAGATCAGAGGTTCCTATTATCTGATCGGTTCACTCCTGGGCAAGTACTGTAAGGCATCCGTAGCTCTTCCGGGCGGCTGCAATATCGGTCTGAGGCCCATTGACCAGCACATCAAGGGCTTCAAGGCCCTCGGCGCACAGGTGAAGGTAGCTTCTCCCGGCATGGTCGTCGCGACGGCCGAGGAACTCACCGGCGCACATATATACATGGACATGGTCTCCGTCGGCGCCACCATCAATGTCATGATGGCCGCTGTAAAGGCCAAGGGCAATACTATCATCGAGAACGCAGCCAAGGAACCCCACGTGGTCGACCTGGCGAACTTCCTCAACAGCATGGGCGCCAGGATCAAGGGCGCCGGCACAGACGTGATCCGCATCCGGGGCGTGGAGTACCTTCACGGTACCACCTATTCCATCATCCCGGATCAGATAGAAGCAGGCACATTCATGTTTGCGGCAGCCGCCACCAAGGGCGACGTCACGATCAAGAATGTGATCCCCAAACACCTTGAATCCATCAGCGCCAAGCTGACGGAGGTGGGATGTCAGATCCGCGAGTCGGGCGATGCCGTGCGTGTCGTGGCCAATAAGAGGCTTCTGCACACGAACGTCAAGACACTGCCTTATCCCGGATTTCCCACTGATATGCAGCCTCAGATCACAGTGCTGCTGGGCCTCTGCAGGGGCATCAGCATCGTGACGGAGAGCATCTTTGAGAACCGTTTCAAATATGTGGACGAGCTCACGAAGATGGGGGCCAGCATCACCGTGGAGGGCAACACAGCCATCATCGACGGCGTGGAGCAGTACACGGGAGCCAACCTCACCAGCCCCGACCTGCGTGCGGGAGCGGCACTTGTCATCGCCGCCCTGGCCGCGGAGGGATGCTCCAAGATCTTCGACATCCACTACATTGAACGGGGATACGAAGACTTCCCTGAGAAGCTGAGGCACCTTGGAGCGGAGATCGAGAAGATCGACGACAGCTACGACGAGCACCGCTTCAGATTCCGCGCCGGCTGATCCGGTACGGACCGGAAGGCATTCCGGAACAGGCACCATCGGAAGAGAACAACTGAATAAACCATGAATTTTTCGGGGCAGGGTGCAATTCCCTACTGGCGGTACAGTCCG
>DGGX01000245.1 GCA_002392385.1 Lachnospiraceae bacterium UBA3863 | reverse complement strand
GATGGTGGCCGACTGTGCGGACTATGAGACCTACCGGTCCGGCAAGTTCATCCCCGGCATCATGGGCACCCTCTTCTCCCTCGTGGACAAGCTGGTCTCCTCCCTCTCCGCGACCGTCGTCGGCATCGCGGTCACAGTCATCGGCCTGGACGCTCTCCCGACCAAGACCACGCCCTACACCCCCGGCATGAACATCGTCGTCATCCTCCTCTTCTGCGTCGTCCCCATGTGCGCCTGGGCCCTCACCCTCTGGTCCATGACCGGCTACGAACTTGACGGCGAACGCGTCAAGGAGATCCAGGAAGTCAACGGCAGACGCCGCGCCGCCGTTGCCGACGGCATGACCATCGAAGAAGCCATGAAGGAATACCCTTCGACACCTCACAAGTAATTGGGGTCTCACAGGGGGTCACACAGGGGACGGTTCTCTGTGTGAGCGAGCCTTCAAACTGCCTGCAAACCCGCATATTTCCTGGCTCACACAGAGAACCGTCCCCTGTGTGACCCATCTTTCATAGTCAGACTCCCTTCAAGTTATTTAAAACTAACCTTCATTTCTATTTTATTCACCGTCGCTTGTAAATCAAGTTGTGAAAAACAGTTTTTCAAGAACCTTGAGCATGCATTATACTGGTATAGTCTGAAGCACTTCGACAGCTGGGGCAATCAGCTTCTATACTCATCATTACTATAGGGGAGGACGAGAACAATGGCGGCAAAATGGCTTAAAGATACTGTTTTCTATGAGATCTATCCGCAGTCTTTCAAGGATTCCAACGGGGATGGGATCGGCGATATCAACGGCATTATAGAGAAGCTGGATTATATCAAGGGTCTGGGCTGCAACGCGCTCTGGATCAATCCCTGTTATGACTCGCCCTTCAAGGATGCGGGTTATGACGTTCGCGACTATAAGAAGGTCGCCCCCCGGTACGGCACCAATGAGGATCTGTTCCGGCTCTTTGAGGAGGCGCACAGAAAAGGGATCCGCGTCCTGCTCGATCTGGTCCCCGGGCACACCTCCGAGGAACACCCCTGGTTCCTGGAGAGTCAGAAGGCCGAGCAAAATGAATACTCTGACCGTTATATCTGGACGGACTTCTGCTTTAAGGGGGCCAAAGGCCTTCCCTATATCGGCGGTGAGAGTGAGCGAAGCGGCTGCTACATCCTGAACTTCTATAAGTGCCAGCCGGCCCTGAATTACGGCTTCTACAGGGTCACCGAGCCCTGGCAGAAGAGCTTCCGGGATCCTGCCGCCATGGCCACGCGGGAAGCGATCAAGGATGTCATGCGGTTCTGGCTGTCCCACGGATGCGACGGCTTCCGCGTGGATATGGCTGCCTCTCTTGTGAAGAATGACGATGAGAGAAAATCAGCCACCAGCGCGGTGTGGAAGGACGTGCGGCGCATGCTTGACCTGGAATTCCCGGATGCCGCCATGGTGGCTGAGTGGAGCGATCCGCCGCTGGCGCTGCGGGCAGGATATGACATGGACTTCTGTCTCAGTGAACTGGGCGGCGGCTACTCTACCCTCCTGCGGGATTATTACAACCACGGCGGCAGCATTCACGGAGATCGCAGCGCGGAGGACCACAGCTATATCAAAAAGGATGCCGGCGGAAACATCAACCGCTTCCTGGATCAGTACCTCGCCTGGTATGAAGATACCAAGGAGCTGGGATACATCTCCCTGCTCACCTGCAATCACGATACCCTCCGTCCCAGCTACAATCTGACACCGGAAGAGCTGAAGCTCGCCTATGCCTTCCTTTTCACCCTTCCCGGCGTTCCCTTCCTCTATTACGGCGACGAGATCGGCATGAAGTATCTCGATGTGCCGACCAAAGAAGGCGGATACTTCCGCACCGGCTCCCGGACGCCCATGCAGTGGGACAGCACCGCAAACCACGGTTTCTCCGAAGGCAAGGAAGCCGACCTTTATCTGCCGGTGGATACATCGGCGGATGCGCCTACGGTGGAAGCACAGGAAGCTGACCGCGATTCACTGCTGAATACAGTGCGGGCCATCCTTGCCCTGCGCCACAGCGAGGAAGATCTGCAGGCAGACGCGGACCTTCATATCATCTGTTCCGACGCGGACAGGCCCCTGGTGTACCAGAGAGGCTCTCTCCTCTGCGTTTTGAACCCCACCGGGCACAGGCTTGAATCCATCCTTCCCGCCGACATCGCTGAGAGCCTGCATGGCGAGGTCCTGCTGAAGATCGGACAGGCTTCCGCAGAGAACGGCAGGATCTATGCGGAAGGACAGTCTTTTGCGGTGATTAGATAAGCCCTGTATTGTCACCGATCACCGTTACAGATGTATTGAAAAAACCTTACTGATTCTCCAGTTCTGTTCTGAAGATCAGTAAGGTTTTCTGCGTAAAAAAGGCCGGCTCACCGCCTCTCGAACAGCGTCTCCCTCGCCGAGACCCACTTGTCGGCCAGACAGACGATCCAGGCCTCCCGGCTGCGCGGCACACGCGTCAGGTTGAGCGGCCACATGTGACAACGGATCACATGCTCCGTCTGCGGCCCGATGTCGAAGAACTTCCTCGCATTGTCCGCCGCCCGGTCGGCATGGATGTAACCGTGCCACTTGTGCGTCCCGTCGTCCTCCGCATGCCAGTCATAGAGGTAGAAATCGTGCAGCATCGCGCCTTCCGTCAGTGTCTTCTCATCTGCGTGCAAATGCAGCCACCGGTTCAGCCGGTAGCTCAGGTGCGCGACCTTCTCACAGTGGTCATAGGTCGTGACGCTGCCGTGCTGCATATACTGCTTCATCTCCCGCACCTTCCGGTGCCTTCGGAATCTGTGGACTAACTTTTCAAATCCTTCGTCGTATTTACTGTGCATCTGCGGCTCCTCAAGGATGTCTCAGGGTCTCACAGGGGACGGTTCTCTGTGTGAGCGTGCCTTTAAATTGCCGGCAAACCAGCATATTTACTGCCTCTCACAGAGAACCGTCCCCTGTGAGAGCTCCTCCGGTGCCTCCGGATACCTCCCCTGCGCTTCAGGATCCTGCGCCGTTTCCGCCCACAGTCTCTGCATGTGCTCCCAGGCCTCCGGGTCCGCCTCACGACCGTCGTAATATTTGCGGCGGTCCTCTTCTGTGATCTTCCGGAGAACACGGCACGGATTACCGGCTGCGACCGTCCAGGCAGGAATGTCATGTGTGACCACACTGCCGGCGCCGATGACGCAGCAGTCGCCGATCGTGACGCCCGGAAGGATCACGGTGTTCCCGCCGATCCACACATTGTCCCCGATCGTGATATCGATCCCGTATTCATAGAGCGTGTTGCGCGCCGCGGGATGCACAGGATGTCCGGCCGTGTATATGGAAACATTCGGGGCGATCTGCGCGTAGTTTCCGATCCGCACCTTGCCGACATCGATGATCGTACAGTTGTAGTTGATGAACGCATTCTTGCCTACTTCGATGTTGTAACCGTAGTCGCAGTAGAATGGCGGATTGATCCAGGCCCCTTCCGACTTGCCGAGCAGCTCAGCGACGACCGCCTGCAATCCGGCAAAATCCGTCCTGTCCATCGTATTCAGCTTCTGTGTCAGCCTGCGTGCGCGCTTCTGCTGCTCCATGACAGCGTCGTCGGTGATATAGAGGATCTGCGCGTTGCGGCGGGTAGGGTTATCCATAAAATGCCTCCTGAAATTGTCATATGACAGCGGCGCCCCGCTGCAAACACAGGGGACGGTTCTCTGCCGCACAGGGGACGGTTCTCTGTGCGGCGGCCTGCCTGCGTGTGATTGCGGCCTGCCTGCGTGTGATTTCATAAGCTCAAAACGTGAAATTTCAATCCCAGGCTTATGAGCCTCCTGACATGATAAGCCATATCTCCGGAATAGTCTTATAGGACTTACATCGTGTCCGGCCCAGACCAGTTTTACATTACTATATTTCCTCCCCTTCGCCAAAGTATCAGTGCATATAGAGGTCGCACTGGAGCGTTTTAGCAAGGAGATCCGTGATGTCTCCGCTCTCGATCCTCAGGCCGCCGGCACCAGCATGACCGCCTCCTCCGAGGTGCTTGACGAAATCGCCGACGTTGATGGAATCTTTGGTGGAACGGATGGAGATCCCGGTCCCGTAGTTGACCATGTACAGGTCTGCTTCCGGATAGGCCTCCTTCATATATTCGAAGGTCTCCTGCATATACTCTCCCGTGTTGGACAGGACAATATCATAGTAGGCGTCGTCCTTCTTGAGATATCCCGCCCGGATCGTTTTCTTCACCCGGTCCAGGTGCGCCGCGATCTTGCCGTCTTCGATCTCGAGAAGGAGCTTTTCGATCTCCCCGAGGAGGACGGGATCATCTTCGGCAAGGCGATTCACATATACTCTTTCGAACAGGTCCTGGCCGTATAGGTGGAATACTCTGTCCAGGTCCCTGTAGGAGGGATCGGATTCGAACATATTCACCCAGTCCCAGGTGTCATAGGCGTTGATCATGTGGACGAACTTCCGAACGTGCTCCCCGCCTTCCGGATACTTTGCAGCCCCTGCCCAGTCGAGAAAGTCGTACATCAGGGATGTTCCTGAGGAATTTCCGGGCTTTCCCTGATAATATGCGGCGTTGAAGCTGTCCTCGACCAGTTCGCTCTGCACGACCGCCCAGCTGTACCTGTTGAGGCTTTCCGCGGTCATGTGATGGTCGAGGAGGATGAACTTTCTGGATCCGTTCGAACGATTTATAATTTCGGCGTGGTCTCCCGTACAGGAAATATCGCAGGCAAAAATGAGGTCGTAGCTGCCGGCCTCGTTTAGGACCGCGTTGCGGATCTCCCGTGACATGACACCGTTCGGACAGTGTCTGACTTCTACCCTCTCGAAGAGCAGTTTGAGGAGCACCGACGGTCCTGATCCGTCCATGTCCGCATGAGTCAGCAGGAGGATGCGGCTCTTCGGATTATGCAGCAGTTCGGCTTTTCTGGATAATTTCCTAAAAAGGTTTTCTTTGGTCATCTTTATGTATACCGTTCTCTCAGGTAATAAGCATCACATAGATTATACAATATATTTCCTCCGATGAGTTTTACAAGATCTTCCGCAAATGCAAGAATCTCTCCCCCAAGACCTGCCAGGACCGCTGCCGCAGCGCGGAATACGGCACAGAATGACTGCGTGGAGGCCGCACAGAGGGCGGTTCCAATGTTATTTAGAGAAGATGCGACGTCTCGCTTTTGTCATCTGTTAACGGGCGCCGGGGGTGTTTTTTACTCATGACGACCCATAAATGTATGTTTTCGCCCCCCTATAAAGGTGTACTGCAGATTGCAGTACACCTTTATAGGGATTCAAATATGCCCTTCCGCTGTATACGTTCCGTGGTAAGTGGTAAATAGTGAGTACCCC
>DGGX01000106.1:7862-17448 GCA_002392385.1 Lachnospiraceae bacterium UBA3863 | reverse complement strand
TGGACCTGTCCACGTGGGACTCGGCGGCAAAATTCACCACGCAGTCCGGCTGCTCCTCCTTGAAGAGGGCGTCCATGGCGGCGCGGTCGCAGATGTCCGCCCTGACAAAACGGAAGGTGTCCGCAGCGGCCGGGTCCTCCAGGATCGGCCGCAGGGTGGACAGGTTGCCCGCGTAGGTCAGCTTGTCCACGCAGACCACCCGCTCCTCAGGATGGTTGGCACGCATATAGTAAAGGAAATTGGCTCCGATAAAACCGGCACCGCCGGTCACGATCATGGTCATAGGGTCCTCCGTGGCTGTTTTTTGGGATTTGTTCGCACTTTTACCCGAAGATGTGGTATTCTGTTAGCGTTGTTTCGATAGGCACCGCCCGCGGCCGGATCAGGCCGGCGGCTGTGTACTATCTGGTATTGTATCACAAATCAATTTGAGGGAGGTCTCTATTTTGGAACGCGAGAGATTCGGATCCCGCCTCGGCTTTCTGCTGGTCAGCGCGGGGTGTGCCATCGGTATCGGCAATGTCTGGAAATTCCCCTACATCACCGGACAGGGCGGCGGAGGTGTTTTTGTCCTCTTCTATCTTCTGTTTCTTGTCATCATGGGCGCTCCTGTCCTGACCATGGAGCTGGCCATCGGCCGCGCCAGCCGCATGGGCTCCGTGGGCAGCTACAAAAAACTGGAAAAGCCCGGCCAGAAATGGCACCTTCACGGTTGGCTCTGCCTTCTGGGCTGCACCCTGCTCATGATGTACTACACCACCGTCTCCGGCTGGATGCTGGGCTATTTCTTCAAGTTCCTCACCGGCAGCTTTGAAGGCGTGCAGGTGGGCGACGAGGTCGCGGGCGTGTTCAGCGCCATGCTGGCCAATCCCATCGAGATGATGATCTGGATGGCCATCACGGTCATCGCCGGCTTCCTTGTCTGCAGCATGGGCCTGCAGACGGGCATCGAGCGGGTCACCAAGGTCATGATGACCGGCCTCCTGCTCCTGATCATCGTTCTGGCCGTCCGCTCCCTGACCCTGCCTGGTGCCATGGACGGCGTCCGCTTCTACCTCCTGCCCGATTTCGGCCGGGCCATGGAGACAGGTATCACCAAGGTGATAGTCTCCGCCATGAACCAGGCCTTCTTCACCCTGAGCCTGGGCATCGGCTCCATGGAGATCTTCGGCAGCTATATGTCCAAAGAACAGACCCTGGGAAGCGAGGCCCTGAGCATCTGCGGTCTGGACACCTTCGTGGCCCTCATGTCCGGCATGATCATCTTCCCGGCCTGCTTCTCCTTCGGGATCGAGCCCAACGCGGGCCCGCCGCTCATCTTCATCACCCTGCCCAACATCTTCGTGGGCATGCCCGGCGGCCGCCTGTGGGGGACCCTCTTCTTCCTCTTCATGACCTTCGCCAGCTTCTCCACGGTCATCGCCGTGTTTGAGATGATCCTCTCCACCTCCATGGAGTGCTTCGGCTGGACCCGCAAACAGGCCTCCGTCCTGCTCTGCATCTTCCTGCTGCTGGCCTCCATGCCCTGCCTGCTGGGCTACAACGTGCTCTCCGACCTGCGCCTGATCGGCGGCCGCGATATCCTGGACAGCGAGGACTTCATCGTTTCCAACCTCCTCCTGCCCGGCGGCGCCTTCATCTATGTGCTCTTCTGCACCACCCGCCTGGGCTGGGGCTGGGACAACTATATCGAAGAGACCAACACAGGCCGCGGCCTGCGCCTGCCCTACTCCCTGAAGCCCTGCTTCCGCTTCCTCCTGCCGGCCCTCATCCTCGTCATCCTGGTCATGGGCCTGCTGCCGGCGTGAGACGCTCACACAGGGGCTCACACAGGGGACGGTTCTCTGTGTGAGGACTGCCATTGAAAAAACAGGGTCATGAGCTAAGTAATCAAAATGCATACACATTCCCCTGAGACACGCTCTCGCTCCGTCGTAAACGCAACGGTACATAACATTTTTCCGTCGCCAGAGGCTCGGAAAAATGAAGTACCGGCGTTTCCGAAGGGTCTCTGGGAAATGTGTATGCATTCAATTTAGTCAGAACCCCGTTTTCAATGCCGACACTACAGAGAACCGTCCTCTGTGTGGGGTGATACTCATGGCCCACAGGAGATCAACCCATCTGCCTGTCAGAAATGCTTTGGGATAAGGATTATAGCGGCAGATCACCCCGCTCGCCTGCAGGAAACTCTTTTGGGATGAATTCCTATCCCGTGACGTCATCCCACTTGGCTATAGGAAGCTTCCTGGGATAAATTCCATCCCGTGACGTCATCCCACTCGCCTGCAGGATACTTCTTGGGATGAATTCCATCCCGTTTAGTCAACCCACCTGACCGCAGGAAACTTCCTGGGATGAATTCCATCCCATTTAGTCAACCCACCTGACCGCAGGAAACTTCCTGGGATGAATTCCATCCCGTTTAGTCAACCTGGGCTTGAATAATGTATCTGTCGCGGCCGCAGTGTGCCCCTTTATGTATTGCCCCCCGCACAGAGAACCGTCCCCTGTGAGACCCTGTATCTTGTACCCGCATCTCACAATACCGGCACATCTTGTGTTTTAACCTAAAAAATACTAGAAGAAAAGGTACTCTTCCCGTTGACATGATTTCAGTGGGGAGAGTATCTTTATATATGTACCCGCTTCGGTTCTTTGCTGGTACACCCACATCAGCGGTCTCTGGCAACCTTTAATCAATCAGACAGCATAGAAAAGAGAGCCCGGTAATCATGCATAACTCCTGTCCAAGTTTCATGAAACATGTCCTTCTTTCAGCGCTTCTCTTCCTTCTGACCGCCGCAGCCGTCCTCTGTACGGGGGTGACCGCGGAGGCTGCGGATGCCCCTGACGGGACTATCACCGTCCTGGACTACGGGCCCGCCCGTATGGAGGGTGATGCCGTTCTCCTGGAGTCCGACGGGCATTATCTGCTCATGGACACCGGCTATACCGACAAGGAGAAGAACATCGGCCAGTCCTCTGTCATTCTCTGGCTCAAGGCCCATAACGTCCGGAAGCTGGATCTCTATCTGTCTCACTATCACAATGACCATTATTTCCTTCTGACCACCATCATGAAGGACCCTTATTTTACCGTGGGGACAGTTTACCTGCCTGACGCCTCCCATATGCTGCCCTATACAGCCAGGAAGTATAAGCGAAAAGGCTGGTACCACGACCTGACTAAAAATGTCCACGGCTACGGCAGCAGTTGGGAGAAGCACTCCTATACCGAACTCAAAAATGTCATCAAATCCCGCAAGATCCATTCTGTCACGCTGAAGAAGGGGTCGACCTTCGACGTGGGCAATGCCCACTGCGAGGTCCTGTGGCAATGTCGGAACCGCAAGCCCTCCGGCGGCAACGCGGTCCAGTACATCAACAACACCTCTCTGGTCACCCGCGTGACCATCGGCCAGGTCCGCTACCTCACCGCCGGTGATATCCACATGGAGGTGGAGTCCGACATGGTCAAGGCCGGGGTGGACCTGAAGGCGGATATCGTCAAGACCAACCACCACAGCTACAATACCAGCAATACCGCGTCCTACTACAAGGCCATCAAGGCGGACTGGGCCTTCAGCACAGGCGGATTCTCCAAACGCACGAAGGATGCTTTTGCCAAGACCGGCACCAATTACGTGGCCATGAAGCGCAACGGCACCATCACCTTCACGATCACGGGCAGCCAGATCGACATGTCCGCGGGCAAAAACCTTACGACCCGGGAGATCCAGTACGAGGCCGCCGACGGGACCCGTCATACGAAGACCGTCTGTTTTGCCAGCGGCATCCGGCAGTTCCTGACAGACAGCATGATCCCCGAGGGCGCCTCCTTCCTGGGGACCCCCGGCTGGGGCACCTTCAACGGGAACACCTGCTACTACGACGAGGAGGGCCGCCTCCTGCGCGGGCAGATCGCCGAGATCGACGGCAATTATTACTACTTCCGCTTAAGAGACGGCAAGCTTCTGAGGGGCTGGCTGACCATAAAGGGAGAGGCCTACCATACGGATGACGAGGGCCGGTTCGATATCGGCTGGAAGGAAATAGACGACAAGATCTACTACTTCCACCCGGACGGACACCGTCAGACAGACGGTGAGCTCACGGTGGGCGGCGCCCATGGGACCTTCGATGACCAGGGCGTCCTGACCTCCGTTTCCTTCGACAGCCGCGAGGACATCCTGCCCTTCTTCACCGGTTTCACCAGCATCGGAGACGACAGGTTCTACTGCGTCCGGGGCGAATGCCAGACAGGCCTGCAGACCATCAGCAAGAAGACCTACCTCTTCGATGACGAGACCGGCGCCATGCTTTTCGGCCTGCAGACAGCGAACGGAAAGTACTACTATCTGGACGCGGAGACAGGCGCCGCGCGGACCGGCTGGATCACCGAGGACCTGCCCGGTCTCGGCCTCAGCACAGAGGGGACCATCGTCTGGGCAGATACCGCTTCCACAGCAGAAGGCTCATCCGCAGCAGCGGAAGGCGATCCGACCACGACAGAAGGCGGCACGGCAGGGACCGAAGCGCAGGAAACGCCCAGGCCTACCACCCGCACCTTCTACGGGAACAAAAACGGCGTCCTCCTGACCGGCTGGCAGACCGTCGAAAAGAAGCGCCGCTACTTCTACCCCAACGCCCTCATGCAGCCCCAGGGCACCGCACAGATCGGCGAGGGCACAGGTGTTTTTGACAAGGACGGCGCCCTGGAATATATAACCTACGCGTCGGAGGACCAGATCCCCGCCAAGTTCACCGGCATCGTCCGGATCGACGGCACGGAGGACATCCGCTACTGCCTGAAGTCGGGCAAGAAGCAGAAGGGCTGGCAGACGGTCAACGGAAACAAGTATTATTTCAATTCCAAGTACAAGATGGTCTTCGGTCATCAGAAGATCGCCAGGGACTGGTGCTTCTTCGACCAGGATACGGGCATCCTGCAGACCGGCTGGATCGAGGACCGCGACGGAAACTGGTACCGGGCCGACAGCAAGGGACGTTTGAAGTCCGGCTGGCAGACCATCAGCAAGAAAAAGTATTACTTCAGCGTCAAGACCCATAAGATGTCCACCGGCAAGTGCAAGGTCAGCAAGAACTACTATTTCTTCGACGTTGAGTCAGGCGCTCTGGTCCTGCGCAGCTGGGCCCAGGACACCGACGGCGCCTGGTATATCACGGACAAGAACGGTATCCTCCGCACCGGCTGGATCACCTCCGCCTCCAGAAGCGGCAAGTGCTATATAGATCCCCGGACCCGGGCCATGGTCACCGGCTTCCAGACCATTTCGGGCAAGGAATACTACTTTGAACCCAGCGACGGACATATGGAGACCGGCATCGTCACCATCGACAATGTCACCTATGAGTTTGCTTCCGACGGTGTACTGATGGGTGTCGTGGACACACCGCCCCAGGATCCGGCACAGGACCCGGCGGTCGGCGGACAGACTGCGGAGGACAGCACCGATGCCCTGAAGCCTGAGACAGGCGCCCCCGCGGAGACCGGCGAGACCGCCCCCGCCGCAACAGAGGAAGGCAAGGACGACACCTCCGCGGAGGAGACTTCCGAAACCACTTCCGAAACCACCTCTGAAGCCCCTGCGGAGGAGACCGGCGGCGCGGACAGCAACGCACAGGAAAGCCTTCCTGCGCAGGCGGAAGAAACGCAGCCTTAAAAGCGGGCAGCCATATTTGATAAAAACGCAAAAAGAATCCTCGGCGGCACACGCAAGTGCCTCCGAGGATTCTTTCATAAGTCTTGCCTCAGCCCTGTCCCATCTCCTTCAAATACCCTTCGATCTCCTGCCGGAATCCGTGTTTTAAGGGGATCTGGCAGACAAACTGGCCCCGGGCATTGCCTTCGATCAGGACCCAGCCCTTGTCGGTAAGGGCGAGATCCCAGCCTGTGTAGCGGTTGGTGGGGATCACCATGGCCAGTTCACGGGCCAGCTTCACTGCCGCCTCCCACTCCGGGATCTGGAAGCCGATCAGAGGGGCGCCGGTCTCCGGATGTACGGTGTAGTGTATGCCCAGTTCGTCGGCCGCGCCGACCACCAGACCGGTCTCGGCGTCCACGGCGCATATGATGCCGCCCGCGCCGGCATTGTCCACAACGGAGCCTCCTCTTCCCACCCGGTAATAGGGGTGGAAGATAACGACCCGGTCGTTCAGGCGGATGGTGGGCACTCTGACGGTGTTGACAGACTGGGGATGGGCCGCTTTCATGCGGTCATCCTGGATGACCAGCTCCTCCAGAATGCCGCCGGCGAAGATGCCGCTGCAGTAAGAGGCTATCAGGTCCTCCGCGATCCTGTTCACGTCGCCGTCGACGGTGACAATGGACACGCCCTTGCCGCAGGCGCTGCTGAGCGGCTTGGCGATGACGGCTTTTCTGCCCGTCAGGAAGGCCTTGATCCTGTCCAGATCCTTACCGCTCCGGAAGCCCAGTGTCTCTCTCTGGTAGTACTTGCGGAAGACTTCCGCGGTCAGGGCCTTGTCGTCGAAGATCTTCTGGTTCTCGGGCCTGTTCATCCGCTCGCAGATGAGCACCCGCTCGCTGTCCGAGATGTACTCGTGCCGCTCCGCGTCGCTCATGCGCCACAGCTGAAGCTGGAAGTAATCATCGAAGGTGAAGCTGTCCTTCCTGGCGCAGCGGAGCATATCCTCCACCATGGCCTTTTTCTCGGCGTCCGGCAGGTCGCCCTTGCCGAATTTCTCAATGGCGGCGATGGCGTTCTTTCTGTTCCTGCCCAGGACCTCCCGGCGGAATTTCATATACTGTCTGCCCGCCCAGGTCACCTTCAGGGCATCCTTCAGCTGCATGATCTGTTGTTTCATAGTTATTTTCTCTTTCTTCGGGAAAAGCGTCTCAACAGAAGACGCAGGACATCTTCCATCTCTGAGACCCGCAGGAGTCTGAGCAGGACCAGATACAGGCCCGCGCCGATGGCGGCGGACAGGATCAGTACCAGATAGCGGTTCAGGGGCCAGATCATGAAGAGGATCCGGGGAATCCCGCAGGCCAGGGCCGAGCCCAGCGCCACCTTGCTCACCGTCACGACCATGCGCAGGTAATCCAGCGGCACATAGCGGCGGACCTTCCACAGTCTCAGGAAGAAGGTGATGACCGCGGACAGGGATGTGCCCAGGGCCAGACCGGCCGCTCCCATAACTCTGATCAGGAGGAGGTTTAGGACGACGTTGATGCCCAGGTTGGCAATGCTGATGTACATGGGGGTGCGTGTGTTCCCGAAGCCGTAGAAGAGGTCGGTGATGACCGTGTTACACGCAACGAAGAAGATCCCCACGCAGTACATGGCAAAAATTCCCGACGTCAGCGCTGTGCTCTCCGCCGTGAAGGAGCCTCTCTGAAAAACAGCCGCCACCAGTTCCGTGCGGAAGAGGACGCAGGCCAGGGTCACGGGGATCATCAGGACACAGAAGATATCTATGATCCTGACCAGCAGCCGGCCCAGCTCCCGCTCCTTCTTCTGGGCGATCAGCTCGATCATCTGGGGATAGAGGGCCGTGGCGATGGCGTTGGAGAGAAGGCCGCTGAAGACATTCATGAGCCTGTGGCCGTAGTTCAGACCGGAAATGGTCCCTTCCGACAGTGTGGAGGCCATGGCCTTGTCGATCATGGCATTCAGCTGGGTGACACCCTCGGAGACCAGCGCGGAGGGAAGTCTGCGCAGCATGGTCAGGAATTCCGCGGACCGGAAGTGGAAATCCGGCCGGAACCGGTATCCCCAGTCCACGAAGGGCAGCTCTACCGCCACACGCATGATCCCGTTGACCACGAAGGCCAGGGCCATGGCTTCGATGCCGAATCGCCGGTAGAATATGACCGCCGCCAGGATGGTCGGTATGTGGGAGGCCACCTCCCGGATCTGACTGCCCAGGAATTTATTGTGGCACTGCAGGATGGAGGCGTAGACAGCCGACGCCATGATCGGCAGGTACATGGGGGAGGAGATCCGTACCAGACGTATGCAGAGGTCCCGAAGCTCCCCGCGGAAGCCCGGCGCTATCACCGACACAAGGAAAGGCGCGCACAGGAATACAGCCCCCATGACGGCCAGTGACACCAGGGTGAAGAAGGTGAGGGTCCTGTCCGTGACCGCGGCGGCCTCTCCGTCCTGCCCTCTCGCGATCTTTTCCTTATAGACGGGCAGGAAGACCTTCCAGATCCCGACGCTCAGCATGGGGTAGATCAGGTGGAAGATGCTGCCCACCATGTAGTAGGCATCGCTGGTCGCCGTCGTTCCCAGGAAGGCCGCCAGGATCGCCTCCGACAGAAAGGAGGTCAGCTTGGCCAGAACGCCGACCAGGACGATGACCACTGTTCCCCTGAGAACGTTCTCGCCTATGGTCCTGCTTTTTTTACTTGTCTCCTGTTCTCCTGTCACAGATGCTCAGTCTCCATGTCTGCCTGTCCCTTCTCCTGTTCATAAAAGCGGAACTTCCCGCAGGCTGCCGTCACTTCCCGGATCCGGTCCTCCAGAGCGGGGTAACGTCTGTAGTCCCCATATACCAGCTTCAGATATCCCTCTGTGTCCGCGGGTACCCGGAACTCGCCGTCCCGGCTGCCGCGCAGCTCCGTCTCCGTCATCATGGCTGCCGGGAAACAATACCAGGAGGCAAAAAGTCCTGCGGACACGATAGACCGGCAGGTATCCAGGGGATACCGGCTCACCAGCTCGTCATAGGTCCTGTCCGTCCCCTTCATGCTGACGAACGCCAGGGCCGCTTTGGACGCGGCGTATTTGAGCACCTTGCGAAGGCGCCCTCTGGCCTGCTTGCGGATGTTCACCTTCTTGCCGTAACGGACCATGGCGCATCTGCGCAGTCCCTTGTTGAAAAGGTCTCTCTCCCCCTTATCCTCCGGCGCGCCGCAGTAATAGAAGACATCCATGTGGAGGACCTCCACCGGCTCTCCCTGAGGATAGATCCTCATGTTGTAGTGGCGGCAGTTCTCGTCCCATTCCCGGCACTGTACCCTGTAGGTCTCAGGGAGCTCCCGGCGCAGGGCCTCCAGCAGTTCTCCCTTCTGCGAGATGGGGACAAAAACGTCGATGTCATAATCCCAGGGGATCAGTCCGCCGTCCCTGATCAGGCCCAGAAGGGACCCGTAGGTGACGTGATAGTTGATCCCGTTTCTCTCGCAGATGCCGTGAAAGGCCCGGAGGATCTCCAGAACCGCCTTCTGATGAGCGAGAAAATATGCGTAGTCCTCTTTAAAACCGGGCGGACAGATGTCCGAGCCGGTCACCTCCGCGAGAAATTCTTCAGGCGTCATTTCTTCCCGTTCCCTTTCGGATCCTTCTTGTCTTTAAGGTCAGTTCCTCTGCCCTGCCCTTTCCACTTCCTGTAGCTCTGCCCGATCAGGATACCGACGAGCAGAGCCAGGATACAGATCAATACATTGACCGGATTCTCCATTACAGTCTTTCCTTCCTCTCAATGTCGAGGAAATACTTATAGGAATCCACGGTGAGCTCACCGCAGGCCGCCTCGTCACAGGCGATGATGGCGCCGTTGTGGAGCTGGAGGGCGCTGCAGGTCCACTTCTGGC
>DGGX01000106.1:7569-7778 GCA_002392385.1 Lachnospiraceae bacterium UBA3863 | reverse complement strand
CAGGGCGCGGGCCTTGTTGTGGCCGCTGATCAGGACCAGGACCTCTTTGGAATCCGTAACTGTGCCGATGCCGACGGACAGGGCCTGGGAGGGCACCTTCTCAGGATCGTTGCCGAAAAAGCGGGAATTCACGATGCGGGTATCGGTGGTCAGATCACGCACGCCGGTCCGGGAGGTCAGGGATGTGAAGGGCTCGTTGAAGGCCAGGT
>DGGX01000106.1:0-7497 GCA_002392385.1 Lachnospiraceae bacterium UBA3863 | reverse complement strand
CGATGCCGCCCATGAAGAGGTCGATCCCGCCGTAGGAGGCGATCTTCTCCTCGTAGCGCGCGCACTCTCCCTCCGGATCGTCCGTCATGCCGTTCAGGATGTTGATATTCTCCGGCTTCATGTCCACCAGGTGATCGAAGAAATTGTCATGCATGAAGTACCAGTAACTCTGGTCGTGCTCCCTGGGCAGGCCGAGGTACTCGTCCATGTTGAAGGTGACGACGTTCGCGAAGGAGACCTCGCCGGCCTTGTTCATGCGCACCAGCTCCTGATAGACACCGATCGGCGAAGACCCGGTGGGCAGACCCAGAATAAAGGGACGGTCCTCCTTGTGGCTGTTGATCTTCCCGGCAATATAATGCGCCGCCCAAAGGCTCATCTTGTCATAATCTTCCTGAATCACTACACGCATAGTTCAAACCTCCTGTAAAAGCTCATTGAAAATCAAAATGAAACGAATTCCCACTCATGATACACATTTGCGGCCTCAGCCGCAAGTGAATAAGACAGGCGGCGTCAGGCCTTCCCCGCGCCTTTGCGCCGGCGCCTCTCCGTAAACACGATCAGGCCGGCAAAAGCGGCAAGCCCGACAAGGGAGAGTACGAATCCCGCTTTTTTATAGGGCCGGCTGTAGCGCAGCGTGACCGTGTGGTCTCCTGCCGGCACAGGGACGCCCAGGTAGCGCTCATTGGCGGGCTGCAAGGCTGCCTCCTGGCCGTCGATGAAGGCGGTCCAGCCGTCGGAATAGGGTATGGCGACACACAGCACCCCGGGCTGACGGCGGGACACAGTCCCTGACAGGCTGTCGACCCCATAACGGATGTCCTGCAGACTATTCTCTCTGAGGGCTGCGACCTTTTCCGGGTAGTCATCCATTGGGATGCAATAGACACGGACAGTAGAAAGCGAATAAATTCCGCGCTCCGGCAGCGTGACGGAAACGGAGGTCAGGGGCTCTTCATGATAGCCCAGGCTGACTATATAATCATGCCGTCCGCTGGTGAAGGAGTCTTCTTCTGTTATGTATCTCATAGAGCGTTTCTCCCCCGCAGAAGTGAGCATATCAAGATCAACAGAGGTAGCCGGCGTATGCAGGATTTTCAGTCTGCGGGCTTCCGCCCGCTCGTCCGGTGTCAGCAGCCGCCAGTTCGTGTTATTATAGAGCCTCTGCGGATCTGTCCCCCTGTCCTGTTTGTAAAGGTCATAAGAAAACGTCTCCCGGAAATCCAAACCTTCCAGGCAAAGATAGGTCTCCGCATTTTCCAGGCCCGTAAAGGTGACCTCAAAGGTCCTGTCCGGTCTGGTCGTGACAAATCCCTCTTCCGTCTGCGTGATCTCCTCTCCTTCCACCCCGACCAGACAGGGCACGGTGTAGTCTTCCTCTCTTCCTTCAAACATAGGTACCCCTCCCGGCGCCTGCCCCAGACTGACGGTCTCCAGCTGGATCTCCTGCTTCTGTACAGGATCCAGCTGATCCCACTCCTCCTGCGGCATATAGGAGTCGTAGCAGTAGCCTATGGGCAGCGGGTACTGGTTCTCATAGACATAGTAGGTCAGCTCCTGGGCGCGGCGGATCATCTCCTCCTGTTCCTCTGTCAGCTCCTCTGTGCCCAGTTCCTCTCTCAGCCTGTCCAGCTGGATCTGCTGAGTGGGATAGAGAAGGTTGTCCTCCCTTACCTTCTTGTAACCATAGGGAAGTCGATCGCCCGCTGGCCCCTTTGATACATAATATTTGACAGCGGAAAGGGTGAGCAGGGCTGTCCGTTCATCATACCCCTCGTATTTCTGGAGCATATTCCTCTTGTCCATCATATCGGTCCGGAACCTGCTGGTATAGGGATTGCTGTTGGACCAGTAATACTGGGTCGAGGACACGTGATCGATCATGTTCGCGTTGATCGTCAGCCCGCGCCCTGAATAGCGGGGGTGGTCTCCGTCGTCCAGTCTTCTTACAAGGGCTGCTTCCGTGCCGCGCAGACGGGAGGCGGCGTATTCATTGGTGAGGAAGGTCTCGCCGAGGGCGGTGTAATTCCAGTATTCCAGACTGAAAGCATTGACGCAGACCAGGAGGCAGAGGGCACACCGGAGCGCCTTTCTGCTCAGGTCTCCCCGGACATGCTCCCGGATGAAGAGAAGGCCCAGGAAGATCAAGACCACCGCTGACAGGGTCTCTGTGGTCCGGGACCGGTCGAAGAGCAGACAGACCGCAAAATAGGCAATGCAGCCAGCCAGCACCCTTCTCCACTCCCTGCCGTCCAGCCGGCACATATCCTCCCACTCCACGGCCAGTATATAGGCGCACAGCAGGGGGACCGCCCAGGACCAGCGGTTGGTGGCATAGGCGAATCCGTTCATGATCCTGCCGCAGGCGGGGAAGATCATCATGAGATTGCAGAGGATGAACAGAGTCTTCAGGCAGCGGTGGCCCTTGCGCACCATCATCACGAGGACCGCGATAAAAGCGGGCGCCGACAGGCCGATGCAGATCCAGGCGACGTGTCTGTGGGTGACCCACAGAGAAGGGAGATTGCTGTAATGATTCCAGGAATAGAACAGCTTCCAGGGGATCTCCACCCCCATACGCGCGTCCTGCAGGAACATCATGAAGATGGGCAGGAAGAGAATACAGGCGATCAGGACGCCGGTCACAGCCGGAACACCCAGTCGCAGGAACTGCAGGGCCGCGCCCCGGACATCTCTCCCGTAGAGGTCCGCCAGCCGGATGATGGCATACAGGATGGCCAGCACAGCGATAACGTAGAAGAAATAGAAATTGCTGAGAGCGGATATGGCCGCCGAGATCACGAACAGATAGGGGCGCTCTCCCCGGATCGTCTTCTCGATCCCCAGGATCATCAAGGGGAACCAGATCAGGGGATTCAGGAAATAAGGATGCCGGGAGACCGTGAAGATCGTCCACCCGCAGAAGGCATAGGACAGTGTTCCGGCCAGGATGCCATAGCGGTTCCGGATGCCCGTCCCGAAGGCCAGCGCCGAGAAGGCGCAGCCGGCCAGATACATACGCAGGACGCAGGAAACGGAGTAGAAAAGATGCATGAACCGGGTCGGAACGAAGACCGACAGGAAGGCAATGGGGTCTCCGATCACATAGTAGTGGAGCGTATTGACGATATCCGCCCCTTCACTGATACAGAAATCCCAGTCCGGCATCACCAGTCTGTGGGTATGAAGGAGGGTGGACCCGATCTCCCGGAGATATTCGGCATAATAGACCAACGCCTTGTAATGCTGGCTCCATCCGTCCCCTTCCCAGATCATGGACCTGCCCGAAAAGATAAACCATGAAAAAACAAACAGAGAGAGTACGCAGAAGACAGCCGTATAAAAAACATAAAACCCCGCTCTGCTCCCTGTCTCTGACAGGCTCTCTCTGATTCTGTCTGTAATTTTCCCTGAAAACACAACTGTACTGCCCCTGCTGCCTTTACTCATTTTCAAATTTCCTTTCAGGAGGCCGCCTTATTCACCGGCTTCCCATTTCGCGTATAAAGTCCGGCTGCCCGTAGAGCCCTTGGCAATGGACGTGATCTTCTTCGTGCACTTTCTGTCGCTGTACCAGCCGACGAACCTGTAACCATCCCTGGTCGGTCTCTTAAAGGAGACGTACTGAAGGATCGTGTAGGTCTCCGGATTGGCTTCGTTGTTGATGCCGCCGTTCAGGTTGTAATTGATCTTGTAATTATTGATCCGCCATTGGGCATAGAGCCTAACGGTGGCGCCGTTCTTGAGGGACAGGCGGGACACTGTGTCCTTGTTGGCATAAGCCGTCCCTGTTCCGTCCGCCCGGGTGTTCCAGCCGGCGAAGGAATAGCCCCTCTTCCTGTAGGCATTGCCGGTCAGGGTCCTGGAGGCGTAGAAGGGGATCCCGGTCATGTTCTTCATGGTGCCGGAGGTGGCGCCGTTCCCCGCAAAGGTGATCTTGTACTTGTTGGCCGTCCACCTGGCGTAGAGGGTCCTGGCACCGGTGGATCCCTTGGCGATGGAGGTGACCTTCTTCTTGAACTTCTTGTCGCTGTACCAGCCGCCGAAGGTGTAATTGGCCCTTGTCGGCGCCTTGAAGGTGACCTTGCCGGTCACGGTATAGGACGCGGGATTGGAGGCGTGGTTGGTGCCGCCGTTCAGGTTATAGGTGATCTTGTAGTTGATCTTCTCCCACTGGGCGTAAAGGTTGACGGTCCCCTTGTTCCTGGAGGTCAGGGCGACGACCGTGTCCTTATTGGCATAGCGGACACCCTTCCCGTCGGCGGTGGTGCACCAGCCCTTGAAGCGGTAGCCTTTGCGCTTGAAGGCATTGGCGGGGAGCGTCTTCTTCGAGCGGTAGCCGACATTCTTCATGTTCGACATCCTGCCGGAGGTGGCACCGTTTCCCTTGAAGGCGATCGTATACTTGTTGGAGGCGCAGCGCCGGTCATCCATCACCAGGACCGGGATCTCTTCAGAGATCTCTCCCCCTTCCGCGTCTGCCGCCGTGATCGTCACGGAGACGGTGCCTGTCTTCAGACCCTGCAGATACCAGGCGCCGGCTTTATTGCGAAGGATCCGCACCACCGCCGGGTCGCTGCTGGTGACCGTACAGGCGTCATTGCCCAGGACCTCTCCGTCCAGCCGAATCTGCAGCTGCCGGATCGAGAAGAGCCAGGTCTCCTGTGGGACATTGGCGGTCAGCCGGACAGCCGCTGTCTCCCCGGCCTGATAGGCGGTCTCCGCCAGCCGGATCTGGGCCTGCTCGAAGGTCGAGAGGGTATCCTCATCATAGACATAGCGGATCTCCCGGCTGCCAACGCTCATGACAGCGCCGGTCTCCGTCTCCCCGCTGTAGAGCTTGTTGCCGGTCCCGGCCAGGAAGAGCTGTCCGCCGGCGCCGACCGTCCCGGTGTCGGAATTGGTGATGTCAGTCAGATAATTCAGGCCGTCGTCCATGGTGACGACGTTCCACATGTGTCCGCCCGCGCCGGTGCCCGCGGACAGGGTGCCGGTGACAGTGATGCAGCTGATCCTGGCCCTGAATTCGGACAGGTCGCAGAGATATTTAAAGGCCTTGGAATAGCCCTCGCAGACAACGTCGGTAGAAGGGTCTCCGTCGAAGACCCAGATCAGCTGCCAGGGATCTCCGTATGCCACGTCTCCGTCCGCTGCCCCGGCATTATAGCCGGTCAGGGCGCAGATCTCGTCGCGGTAGGCGCAGAGCTTATCATGATCGGAAGCGTCCGCGTGTCTGCTGACGATCCGGCGGGCATTCTCCACAGAGGCCTGCACGGTCCGGCCCACCGAGGTATCCGTCTCATAGCGCGATACCGCATAGGCGGAGGCCACGCAGAAGTTCATGCTGATCTCCCCGGTGAGGGTCAGCTTCCATTCTCCGTTCTCTTTCTTGGCGCTGAAGCTGACGCCCGTGACGCTGGTCCCGGACGTCTTGTCATACCAGTAGAGCTGATAGGGGCAGTCCGAGAGCAGGGCATTGACGACCAGGTTCAGGTCAAAACCGCTCCTGGCCCACACCGCCTTCTGGGCTTCTCTCACGATCCTTCCGTCCGCCACGACGGCGCTCACCCCCAGATCCTCCGCGGTCCAGGTGAGCCTGGTCCCGAGAGCGGACAGGGGGATGGAGATGGATGTGGAGGATCTCTCGCCCGCGGCGATCTTCAGGATCTCCTCCCGCACCCGCTTGTATACAGCCAGATCCGCCGGTGACAGCCTGCGGATCGCGCTGTTCATGGCCCTCTTGCGCACGGACTGGCCGGAGGCCATTCCTGCGGCGCTCTCCGCCCCCAGCTGTGTCTCCACATAGGCGGCAAAAAGATCCTCGTTGTCCGCGCCGCCCGGGATCCATTCCATGGGCGCCGCCTCCTCCGTAAGGACCTCCTCGTCCTCTTCGGAAATCTCTTCGGGATTCTCTTCCGAGATCTCTTCAGGGGTCTCTTCGCCAGCCTCCGGATCGGTCTCTTGGTTCACGGCCGGCAGGTCCCCCGCGGGATCCGCCGGTGTTTCTGCCTGTTCAGCGGGCAGATCGGTCTCACTTTCTTCTTCCTGCAGGACTACCGGGGCAGGCTCCGCGCTGCCGTCCTCCGCCGCGGCGGCGGGCAGCGTCAGACTCATGGTCATCACCAGGGCTGTTATAAGAGCGATGGCTTTAGATCTCATGCTTTTCTCCGAAAAGGTCCATCACGAAAGATTCGAAATGTCCCACCTGTCCCCGATCTCCAGGTCGAAGCTGTCGGGGTCGAACTGCATATATCCGCTGGCATTGTAGAAGGTCAGTTCCCCGAAACGGATCTGACCGTCCACATTGTAAAGGTCCACTCTGACATGGGGGAAGTCCTCCGCCAGTTTCTCGGCGACGGCGCGCATCTCCGGATAATTGTCCGGCAGATCCGCGGCTTCATAGGGGGCGTCCCCCACCCGTCTCACGGGAAGGAGCCGCAGGTCCCGGTCATAGATACTGACTCTGACGCTCTGCCCGACCTGTCTGTCTCCCATGACATAGACGAACTCCACGCGTCCGTTGAAACAGAAGAACTTATAATCCCGCAGGCTCTCGCCGCCGCGGGGGGCAATGTTGTCCTCTATGATGATGCGGTGGGCCTTGCCGCTGTAATAGGGCCATTCCCGGCCGGCCGTCTTGCCGCGGGGATTCCTCCGCGTCCAGGCCGCCGCCTGCCGCATCAGCTCTTCCCTGTCCGCCGCCTCCTTGTCATTGACGATCAGGACAGAATGGCCGCCGCTGCCCAACGTGTCCTTCATGACGAATCGCTCCGGCAGCGCCTCCCAGTCTATGTCCTCTGCCGCGTCATAGACGCCGTGGCAGGGGATCAGGATACGCTCCAGCCCTTTTTCCTTTACATAGGACCGCACGTCGTATTTGTCCACGCAGGTGATCATGCGGGGATCATGATAGTGGAGCTTGTACCACTGCATTTTCTCCGTAAAACGCCTGGGATCCTTCAGGTCCAGGCGATGGCCGGTCCGGAGAAGGTACTGGAACCGGAGCATGGGCTCGTCCGGTACGAAGTTCAGCGCCCGCAGGATCCCCAGCCGCACGGACCGCGAAGGAATGATCTTCTTAAAATCCATAGCTGCTCCTCACTGCTGTGCCGGATGGTAGGTCGTCACGACCTCCATGATCCTCTCCCGGATATCCTTCCGGTTGTCATAGGCCGCGTACATGAGCTCCTGCAGCTGCTGCAGGAAATGATCCACGTCAAAAGATACCGGCTTGCCGATATGGATCAGGGCATTGTCGGTCCGCTGCAGGCCCTCCTCGGCCATCAGCTTCTCCTCATAGAGCTTCTCGCCCGGCCGCAGGCCTGTATACTCGATCTTGATATCCACGTCCGGTTTGAAGCCGGAGAGACGGATCAGGTTCCTGGCCAGGGTGTCGATCTTGACAGGGCTGCCCATGTCCAGAACGAAGATCTCGCCGCCCCTGGCGTAGGTCCCGGCCAGAAGCACCAGGCTCACCGCCTCCGGAATGGTCAT
>DGGX01000207.1 GCA_002392385.1 Lachnospiraceae bacterium UBA3863 | reverse complement strand
CCTCCCTATTTGTCTATTTACGGCCTTGGTCACATAGACAAATGGGCTCAAAAGAATGAATATTGTCGATTTTTCAGTCCACCGTGTCGACAATCATGGCCTGCCGTGCAAAATATGTCTATTTGGGATCACGCAAGGGATGTTCTTCCGCCCCGGCGCAGCTGGCCGGGTGGTGAACAGTAACAGTGGGGGTTGGTGATGTAGTCATGATCAGGTGATTCCGGTGGGGGCTGGTGATGCCAGTGGGGCTGGTGATGTCTGAGGATCCGCCCTTCTGGCGGTCACGGAGATACCTTCAGGACCTCTAGAAGGGCGGATCCTATCATTTCAACCAAATCCGCCGGTCAAGAGGTCGTGGAGCACCCTCCACAACCACAAGACCGGCGGATTCTGAAATATCAAGTCAATACGCCGGCCTGAAGGTCGTGGAGCACCCTCCACAGCCACGAGACCGGCGGATTCTGAAATATCAAGTCAATACGCCGGTCAAGAGTTCGTGTAACACCCTTCACAGCCACGAAACCGGCGGACACCTATCATTTCATAATAATTCGCCGGTCCAGAGGTCATGGAGCACCCTCCACGACCACCAGACCGGCGGATTGAAAAATTCATAGGATCCCCCTCACTCCATCTGCTTGAGTCCTGCCACCATGGCGGCTGCCTCGGGCTTGACGCAGTCGCTGAAGAAGTAGGTGTCGAATCTCTCGCCGGCGATGGCGCCCAGGACCAGGCTGCGGTCCAGGGAGTTGAGGATGTCGGACAGGGGGCGGAAGGCCGCCGCGCGGACGTCGTCCAGGATCCTCTTGTTTCTCTGCTCGGGAACGGCTCTCTCCTTGGGGTAGCCGCCGCCGAAGGGCTCTGAGAAGAGCTTCTCGAAGATGTACTCCAGGTTCAGGTCGCCGCCCCAGCCGAATCCGAGGGCGTAGGGGATGGAGATAGCGTTGCCGTCGTTGATCTGGGCGAAGGTGTAGGCGTCCAGGGGGGTGGCCACGTGGCCGCAGATGACGCCCGGGAAGGAGTTGAGGGCCAGCATGGCGCCTTCGCCGGTGCCGCAGCCGGTCACGACAAAATCCGCCGCGCCGCTGTTCAGGAGGATGGCCGCCAGAATTCCGTTCTGGACATAGGTCAGCTGAGCTTCGTCGCCGGCGCCGTACATGCCGTAGTTGCGGACGGTGTGTCCCAGAGGCTCGGCAACTTTGCGGAGGGAAGCCTCCACGACGGCGTTTTTGGCAGCCTGCGAATTTTCCATGATCAGTGCGATCTTCATTGTTCTACTCTTCCTTTCTGAAACGAGGTAAGGCCCGTGGCGAGACGGTAGTGTAACGAGGTGAGGCCCGTGGCGAGACGGGGGACGTCAGGGGTAAGGCCGGTTGTGAGACCGGGGGCCCTGGGGCCCCCGGCTGTCTTCGGTATGCTTACTGCTGCTTCTCTGCCCAGTATTCCTTGACCGGCTGGTAGACGGTCTTCTGGAAGTTCTTGAGGATGTTGCCGAAGTGGCTGACGTCGTTTCTGCAGATCATGAGCTTGACGCCCTTGTCGGCCAGCTCTTTGGCCTTCTCCGCGGTGGGCGGAGCGATGGGGCTCATGACGGGGATGTTCTTCTCCTTGCACTTGGCAAAAAGGAGCTCCAGTCTGTCCTTGACCTCGGGGATGCTCATGTTATAGGTCTCCAGGATGCCCAGGGACAGGGCCAGGTCGGAGGGGCCTACGGATACGGCGCCGATGCCGGGCACGGCCAGGATCTCGTCGATGTTGTCATAGAACTCCGGATCCTCGGCCAGCGGGATGACCATGGTCTCCTTGTTGCTCCTGCGGACATACTCCGGGAAGGAGAAGTCGGGATAGACGCCGTAGCCGGCGCTGCGGCAGTCGGTGGCGGAGCCGCGGATGCCCATGGGCGGGAACTTGGCGTAGCTCACGGCCTCTTCCACGTCGGCCGCGCAGCGGCAGTGAGGGAAGACGACGCCGTCGGCGCCCATCTCGAAAGCGGTCCGGATCATCCAGTCGTCCTTGATCTTGACGCGGGTGATGACGCCCATGCCGGTGCTGTTGGCGGTGATGATCATATCCTGGAGCTCACGGTTGGGGAACATGGGGGTGTGCTCCATGTCCACGAAGACGAAGTCGAACCCGGCAAGGCCCATCATTTCGACCAGGGTGCGGCTGCCGGAGAAGGTTCCCATACCGACAAGGATTTCATTGTTGTCAAGTCTCTGTTTGATCCTGTTTTCTCTCATTTTTTCATACCTCTCTGAGTCTGTGCGGGGGAGGGCCGCACGGGATGTGTCGATGGAGTCTGTGCGGGCGGCCGCCCGCACGGGATGTATCAATGTCATCAGCTTACGTTCATCCGCGGATCACCGTCACGATCCCATCATCAGGGAGGGCAGCAGCGTCGAGAACGTCGGTACATAGGTCAGCAGCAGAAGGCAGAGGAACAGGACTGCCATCATAGGGACCAGTTTCTTGATCAGGTCGCTCATGGGTGCCTTCGTTATGGCGCTCGTGGTGAAGAGCAGGTTTCCGAAGGGCGGGGTCAGCAGGCCGATCATCATGTTGACTACGAAGATCACGCCGAAGTGGATCAGGTCGATCCCCAGGACCTGCACGGTCTCGATGACCATGGGCAGGAAGATCAGTGTGATGGTGTTGGTGTCGAAGATCATACCCATCACCAGGAAGCACAGGTTGATGAGCAGGAGGAAAACGTACTTGTTGGTGGTCACACCCAGGAGCCAGCCGCCGATGATGGCAGGAAGCTTCTCCATGCCGGCGATGTAGACGATGGCGGAGGCGCAGCCGACGGTGATGGCGATGCGGCCCACCATTTCCGCTGTGGACTTGAAGATGTCCACCAGCTCCTTCCAGCCCACACAGCGGTAGACGATGAGGGAGATGATCAGGGCGTAGAAGCCGGCGATGGCGCCTGCCTCGGTGGGGGTGCAGAGACCGCCGTAGATGCTCACCAGGAGGATCACCGGGCACAGCAGGGCCGGAAATGCCTTCAGGGTGATGTTAAGGAACTGGGCCAGGGTATACCTTACGCCCTGGGGCAGGCCGTACCTGCGTCCGTAGTAGAAGACGTAGATCATCAGGCTCACGCACATCATGACACCGGGCACGATGCCGGCGATGAAGAGCTTGCCCACCGAGGCGCCGGTCACGGACGCGTACATCAGCATGGTGATGCTGGGCGGGAAGACCGGTCCGACTGTGGCCGTGGCGCCTGTCAGCGCCGCGGCGAAGTCCTCTTCGTAGCCCTGCCGGCGCATCTCCTTCATCTCCATGAGGCCGATCCCGGAGGCATCCGCCACGGCGGAGCCGGACATACCGGCGAAGATCAGGGAGATCACGCAGTTGACGTAGGCCATGCCGCCCTTAAAGCGCCCGAAGATGGAATCGCACCATTTGAACAGGAGCTCTGAGGCCTTGCCGTTGTTCATCACGTTGGCCGTAAAGATGAAGAGCGGGATGGCGATGATGGTGTAGTTGGTCCAGTAGGTGGTGCAGACCTGGTTGGCGATGACCGTCAGGTTGCTCCCGCTGGCCAGCACGTAGACTGTACAGGCGGCCAGCATGCCCGGTCCCATGGGGAGTTTGAGAAGGAAGACAAGGACAAAAGCGACCACGAACAGAATCAGTTTCAGCTGCATGTCATTCCTCCTTTCCCTGTGCGGCGCCGGGACCTGCCGCGCCGGTTTCATTTCCGTCTGTGCCGGCGCTGCCGGCAAAGAGTCGCTGATACTCCTCTTCTGAGGCTCTGCGGAATTCCTCCGCCTTGTCCACCTTCACCGTGGACAGCCGCTCCTTCTTGCCCTGGGCCTCCAGGACCATGTCCCGGATATCCGTGTAGAGATCCCACAGGCTGTAGAGCAGGATCCCGGCCACCAGGATGGGGAAGGGAAGGTAGAGAATCTTCAGCGGCAGGTGCAGTGCCATGCTCTTCTGCCGGATATTGGCGACGAATTTAACCGCCCCGTAGAGGAGGAAGATATAGGTCCCTGACATGAACAGGTTCCCCAGGATGCGGATCCAGCGCTGGATCCGCGGGTTCACACTGTCATAGAGCATGGCAAAGCATACATGGTCGCCTCGCCGTCGGGCCCAGAGTGCCGCCGGAAGGACCGTCCAGAGGTAGCCGAGAATCTGAATCTCATTCGCGTAGGTTGCGGCACTTTTCAGGACATAGCGGCTGAAGATCCCCCACATGAACATACCGAACATCATAATGAAGGCCAGTGTCGGTATGACGACTTCATAGAGCTCACGGATCCGCAGCAGGACTTTTTTCGTTCTTTCCATAAAGGCACCCCCGCCGGCATTCAAATTATTTCATGGACTCGCCAAGTGCGTTGATCTTCTCAAGCAGCTCCAGATTCCAGGTACCGGAGATCTCCTTGTTCTCAAGATAAGCCTTCTGCACCTTCTCCTTGAAGGGAGCCTTGTCGGGATACTGGAAACGGATACCATAGGTGTTCTTGGCCTCTTCCAGGAGCTTCTCCTGCTCTTCCACGGCCCACTCGATAGTCAGGTCTCTGGCCTCGCACATGCAGTCATAGAAGATCTTCTGCTGTTCCAGGGTCATCTTCTCCCAGATGTCGCCGTCCAGGGTGATGAAGTTGGGTGTGATCATGTGATCGATGAAAACAAGGGTCTTGCAGACTTCGAACTGGCCCTGGGCATAGGTGGAGAAGATCTGGTTCTCGTGGCCGTCGATCAGGCCGGTCTCCATGGCCAGGTAGACTTCGCTGACATCCAGAGGGGTCACGTTGAAGCCGAGGGCCTCACCCAGCTGGACAAAGGATGCGGAAGTGGGCATGCGGATGGTCAGGCCCGCGCAGTCCTCAGGGGTGTTGATGTCCTTGTCCTCCGCCAGCCAGAGCTCGCGGGTGCCGATGTAGTCGCAGCCGAAGGTCATAACATGGAACTCGTCCCAGATGGCCTGCTGGATCTCCGCGCCGATCTCGCCCTCCGGATCGAAGGTCGCCTTCATGTGATCCACGGAGTCGAAGAGATATCCCATATCCAGCATGTTGGCCCAGTCCAGACCGTTGTCATACATGTAGGAGGCCTGGATGAAGCTCATACCCGCCTCGTGGGCCAGGATGGCCGGGAACTCGGCGTCCGTCTTGTAGAGTGTGCCGGAATCATACATCTCGAACTGGAACATGCCCGGAGCCTTCTCGTCGAAGACCTGCTGGATGAACTGCTCACACTGATAGGAAGCAGCGCCGGGCTTGTGGGTGGTGGTCACGATGATCTTCAGGGGCTCAGAGCTCTCTGTCTCGGCATAGGCAGCTCCCTCGGGAAAGTGCCTGTCACCGATATCCAGCTCCTCGGCACTGTCTCCGCCGGTCGCGGCCGCGCCGCCCGATGCGGAGCCGCCGGATCCGCAGGCTGTGAGCGCCACACAGGCGGCCACAGCGATCAGGATGTTCATGATCTTCCTTTTCATAATTCCCTCCATATTTATGAATTGTTTTTTCGAGAAGCGACCGCATCAGAAGGTGCTCATGCGGACCTTCACAACGACCTTTTTCACAGGGGCCGGCGCCGTGACGCAGCATCCCGGCCTGTGGATGTCCCAGGGGAAGAAGATGCAGAAATCTCCGTCCCGGCAGACCACGAAATTCTCATTGGCTGCTTCTTTATAGAAGTAAATGTCGTTGGCCGTGTTGAAATCCACCGCCTCATAGTCGCCGACGAAGTTGGCGTAGCCCATCTTCTCCTCGCCGCAGACGATGTACTGGATATCGAGATAGTCCTTGTGGGACTCTGGCCGCTTGTCGCAGACCTCCTTGGTCTCGATCTCCTGCACCAGGGCGTAGATATCATCCCCGTCGATGTCTACGCGGCCGGGCGCGGTGTTCTTAAGATCCGTCTCCTTCAGAAAGGCCAGGGCTTTCAGGATACTTGCGGGCAGGGGACGGAGCTGGCTGTCTTCCAGATACAGGGACGAATAGATCATCAGGCATTCTCCTTAATAGCTTGTACGTGGGCGGCTGCGCGGCGGGTGATCTCCGCGTAATCTTCCTTCTCGATCAGGTCATTGGTGATGAAGGCGCGGGTCCCGAAGCACTTGGCGCCGGCTGCCAGCCAGGTCGGAATGGTGTCGATGCTGACATTGCAGGTGGCCTGATAAGGAATGTGTCCCAGAGGGCCCATCAGGAACTTCACATACTGGGGATCCTCGATGATATAGAGCTTGACGATGTCCGCGCCCAGATCATAGGCGTGTACGATCTCCGAAGGAGACATGGCGCCGGGAACAGAGACCAGACCCAGTTCCTTGGTGCGGCGGATCACATCATCGTTGGTGTTGGGGGAGACGATGTACTGGGCACCGTGCTCATAAGCCCAGTTGACCTGGTCCACAGTCAGGACCGTGCCGGCACCCACATAGGCGGTGTCGCCCACCGCTGCCTTGACAGCCTCGATCTGCTCGGCAAAAAACGCCTTCGGATCTTCCTTCTTGTGGTCGTAGGTGATCTCCACGAACTTGATGCCGCCGGCTACCGATGCCTTGGCGACCTCACCGATCTTCTCGGTCGGAATGCCTCTCATAATGGCGACGAACTTCTCTTCTCTCAGCGTGGCAAGTGCACTGCTCATGACAATCCCTTTCCGCACATTTTGTGCAATTTTACCGACGAACTTGTATCAGTTCGCTCTTTCTTTCGTTAGATCCTGTATCATTTGCGCATTATGACGGGATCCTTTTGTAAGCTATGCACGTCTGCATACTTGTAGTATAATGACTGTATTGTCAGTTGAGAAATACTTTAATCTGCAAGTAACTATAAGTAAAATCGATAGATGCACCATCTGAAAGCCCTTGCGGAGGTCTTATGAATACCAAACAGATCGAGTATGTTCTCGCCATCGCCGAGGAGCACAACGTCTCCAAGGCCGCCGACCGCCTCTATATCTCCCAGTCCGCCCTCTCCCAGTCCCTCATCAACCTGGAGAAGGAACTGGGCACTCCCCTTTTTGTCCGGGACCAGCGCGAGATGTCCCTGACCGCCGCCGGCAGACTCTACGTGGACGCAGGACGCGAGATCCTGCGCATAAAGACCCAGACCTACCAGTCCATCAAGGACCTGAGCCGCATCAGCTACAAGATCGGCATCTCCTCCACCGAAGGCATGTACCGCTTCCTCCGCGTCATCGATGCCTTCCGGGCCATGCACCCCAACGTAGAACTCTACGCCGCCGACGGAGACGTAAAAAAACTCCTCAAGGGCCTGCGCCTTGAGGAGTTTCTGGCCATCATCATCGCCATCGACACCACCGATTCCATCGACCTCCCCCACGAGGTCCTGTCCACCGAAGAGATCATGCTCGTGCTCCCGGCCTTCCGCTTCAGCGAGACCGATGCCCTCGACTGCCGCAGCCTTCGCAAGGAACGCATGATCCTCTCCACCCAGGGCACCACCATGCGCGGCATCACCGACCGCCTCTTCCAGGAAGTCGGCATCAGCCCCAACATCATCAGCGAAACCAACAACACCACCGCCCTCCTCCAGATGGTGGGCAGCGGCATGGGCATCGGATTCCTCCCCGGCGGCCTCTGCATCCCCCGGGAGGACGTCGTCTACGCTTCCGTCCTCCCCCGCAAATACCGCTACCAGGCCATCCTCTACAACTACGACAGCCTCAACGACTACTTGCTGGACCTGATCGAGCTGCTGAAAGATAAGGGGTGAAGGGAGATCCGATCATCTCAAACAAATCCGCCGGTCTCATGGTCGTGGAGTATCCTTCACGACCATGAAACCGGCGGATTCAATATTCAAGACTTGTAATTCACCATAATCTCTTCTCTCCTCCTCACATCACCACATCATACTTCACGATATCCATCACCACGTCCCCGTCGGCGCGGAAGGAAATGCGGTCGGCGGACAGGTCTGTGTAGAGGGCGCTGGACATGACCTTGCGGCCGCCGTCGATGAAGACTTCGCAGCTGTAGCGGTCCAGGATGATGCGGAGGCGGAGTTCTTCGGAGCCGTTCTCCACGAGGCAGCGTCTCTGGTGGAGGATGGCTCTGCGGGATCCGGAGAATTTACGGTCGATCTTGAGGGTGGACTCGGAGGGCCGGAAGCGGAGGGAGGTGTAGGTGTCTCCGTTCTCGGCGAAGCGGGCCACGAACTTGGTGTAGGATCTGGCGGGGTCCTTGGGTCTGACGCGGATCTCCATGTCCACCATGCGGCCGCTGACGCCTTCGAGGTACATGCGGTCCCGGGTCACCTCGACGCCACGGTGCTCCACGCGGTCTCTGCGGAGGAGGTCGAATTCGCGGGTGGGTGTCTGGTAGAGCCGGCCGTCCCGGATGGAGAGTTCACGCGGCAGGCTCATCTGGCCTGCCCAGGGGGCTTCGGGCTCACGGATGGCGCAGGCGTCCCAGTTCTGGAGCCAGCCGATCATGATGCGGCGTCCGTCCGGGGTCAGCACGGTCTGGGGAGCATAGAAGTCGATGCCATAGTCGATGGACTGGTCATGGGCGGGGGTGAACTCGAAGGTCTGGTCGTCGTAGTCGCCGATCAGGCACAGGGTGCCGTTGCCGCTGTGGTATTCCAGTCCCTGGGGCAGCATGTCCTGGGGGCTGACCATCAGGACCTGTCGGCCGTCGAGGGGGAAGAAATCGGGGCACTCCCACATCCTGCCGAAACGGCCGTCGTTGGTGCACAGGATCTTCTCAAACTTCCAGTGAAGGCAGTCCTGACTGGTGAAAAGGAGGATGTTGCTGCCGTCGGTCTCCGCTCCTCTGTGCAGGACGCGGTTGGCCGCCACGCAGCAGTAGAGGCCGTCCGGGCGGCGGAAGACCTTGGGGTCGCGGAAATCAAAGCGGCTTCCATTGGCCGGAAGGGCATTCTCGGTCAGGACCGGATTGGCTTCATATTTCTCGAAGTCTCTGCCGTTGCCGATCGCCAGACACTGGGTCTGGACCTCCCTGGGAATGCCGCTGAGCTGGTTTTCCCGGCGGACACCGGTGTACATGAGGAGGAGCCGTCCGTCAGGCAGTTCCTGGGCGCTTCCGGAGAAAACGCCGTCCTGGTCATAGTAGCGGTCGGGGGCCATGGCGGCCGGCAGGTATTCCCAGTGAAGGAGATCCCGGCTCACCGCGTGTCCCCAGTGCATGGAATTCCAGCGGGACAGGTAGGGATAGTACTGATAGAAAAGGTGATACTTGCCCTGATAGTAGCAGAAACCGTTGGGATCATTCATCCATCCGGTCCGTGCAGTCAGATGAAAGGCCGGTCGGTCCTGGGCGACGATCCTGCCGCCGCGGTCCTCCTCGTAGCGCCGCGCGTCTAGAAGCATCTGGCTGATCATTCTTTTTCCTCCTGATTATCTGAGCTTGTGGGTATAGCAGGTCCGTCGATGCCCGGCTCAGAATCCACGGGCTCGGTCTCTGTTTCTTCTGCCGTCTCCTCCGGCTTCTGCCAGGTCCCGTCCATGCGGGCGATCACCGGATCCAGGATGTTCATCACCAGATAGCCGGGCAGGGACAGGCCGAACAGGATGAGGATGGGCAGGATCATCACGTTGTAATAGCCGTAGAGTACGGCCGCCGCCAGCGCCACCACCATGGCCGCCGCGGTCCTGGCCGGAAACCCGATGGGGGCCAGGACGGCTGTGCGCAGAAAGCCGGGAATGGTGTTGTCAAAACGGGCCGGCAGAATAAAAAGGTACATGCAGGATGCCGTCAGATAGACGGCGATCAGCAGGAAGATCATCCGGAAGGAGCTGCCCGCCGCGATGATCCCTTCCGCGCCGCTGCCGGCCAGCTGCATGATGCCCGTGGCCCGCAGCTCCAGCCAGATCAGGTATCCGACCGCCGCCGCGATGACCTCCAGGATGATGGACTGGCGCAGATTCTCCCGGAAGGACTTGAAGAACATGCGGACGATGTAATTGTCCTCGTCCCGCACCATGTGCAGGAGCACGTAGGCGTGCGCCGTCAGGGCGGGACCGATGGTGACCACCGGCAGGCACAGCAGCATGGTCAGCAGATTCAGAACGATCAGATCAAAAGCCCTTGTCAGCAGCCTCGTGAAGAAGCTGTCCTGGCCAAACATTCTTCCCATAACGTCTCTCTCCTCTGCTTCCGGCAGCCGTCAGTGTACTCTCCCGCCGGCTGTCAGATACCGTTCCCGGCATCCGTCAGAATACTGCTATGGCAGCCGCATGAGATACTCCCATGCGGCTGCCTTTTTCACGCGCAGCGGCAGTGCAGGCTCTGCTTATTGTGTCTTACTGGGCTTCTTTGTACCTGTCGTACGCAGCCTGGTAGACTTCCTTCAGTTCCTCAAGGCCGCAGGTGTCGGTAAGAGCCTGCTTGAAGGCCTCGAACTCCTCGTCGGTCGGGCCGCCGTCCTTGAGCCACTTGGCCTCGTACTCGGAGATCATGTTCTGGAAGTCGGTCTTGTACATGTCGATGGTATCCAGCTCATCCTTGGTGTAGACGCAGTCCACAGGGTAGGTGGTGGTATCGGACACGAAAGGCATCCAGTACTCGTAGAGGTCGGTCAGGCGCTCGATGGCGCGGTCTTCCATCTTGAAGGTGTTGGAATAGTACTCGGAGAGGATCAGCTTGGGACCCGCGACTTCGTACTGGCCCTTGAGCTCGCCGGCGCCCTTGCCGTACTTCTCCTGGGCCTCGGCATCGGTAATGGACAGCCACAGGCCGTTCTCATCCTGGCCGGTGAAGTAGATATCCTTGGGGCCGTACTGAAGCTGCATGACGTTCTCGGGATCATACCACTGATCGTAGAACTTCAGCAGGTTGACAGGGCTCTTGCAGGCCTTGGTGATGCTGAGGTTGCCGCTGCTGGTGCCGCCGCCGGTACGGATGGTGACATTGTGGGTGCCGTCGGGGCCGTCAAGAACGGGCAGGAAGACATAATCCTTGGCATACTCGCCCATGAGTTCCTCGATGTACCACCATGTGCCGACACCGACCCAACCCTGGGAGCATTTGGAGATCAGCTGCGTATCACTCTGGCTGAAGATCTCCTGATCGATCAGGCCTTCCGCATACCAGTCGTGGAAGTAGTTCATGGCATCCTTATAGCTGTCCCATGTGCAGACGAAATCCACGGTGCCGTCTGCCTTCAGGACCAGGTCGTCGCAGATGTCGTTGGGCCAGTTGGTGAAGCCGAAGCCGGCGTAGAAGATGTTCTGGCCCCAGCACCACTGGTCAAAGCCGGTGCTCAGCGGGATGGTGGAGCCTGCAGGGTTGCCGTAGTACTTGGCGCTCATGTCGTTGTCCTTGAACGCCTTCAGAGCGGTGTGGAGCTCGTCGAGGGTGGTAGGCACATCCAATCCCAGATCATCCAGCCATGCCTTGTTGATCATGCTGAACTGCGGGATGGAGAAGATGCTGTAGTCATCGGGAGCGCCGATACCGGCCGTGCCCATCTGCTCGCCGGAAGGAAGGCCGTAGATGCCGCCGTCCGACATGGTGATCGCCGCCTTCACATCCGGATTCTCCTCCAGGATCTTGGCAAGGTTGGGCATGTACTCTTCGGTAAGATAAGGGGTCAGGTCGATGAAAACACCGTCCTCGCCGTAGTTGGTCAGCTCGTAGTTGGAGAAGCCGATGCCCTGGAAGGCGTCAGGCAGCTGGTCGCCGGCGATACGGACGTTGACCTGCTCGCCGATGGAATCGCTCATGGTCTCCCAATTAACCTTGATCCCGGCATTTTCCGCCATGGCGTTCAGGACGACGTTGTCATCGTAGCCGCCGGACAGAGCGCTCATGCCCGAGAAGACATCGAACTCGGTCTGTGAGGTGTCAGTATTGGCCTCAGCGGGATCCTTGGCTGTGTCGCCGCCGCTGCCGCCGCAGCCTGCCAGGGCGGTGAAGCCCAGCATGGCGGTGAGGCCGGCTGCCATCAGACGTTTCGCTAATTTGTTCATCATAATCTTAATTCTCCCTTTTCACAGAATGAAAATGATGTGTAAGTGCTCCGATCCCGGTCATCCCTTGACCGCGCCGGCCATCATACCCTGTTCGAAGTACTTCTGTACGAAGGGATAGATGATCAGCATGGGCAGGGCTGCCACGATAATGGACGAGAACTTGATCATTTCTGTCAGCTTGTTCAGCTCCGCGTAACCGCCGGAGATGGTGCTGGCCTGAGCCGCGCTGACGCTGCTCTTGATCAGGACGTTCCTGAGGACCAGAGGCAGGGGAGCCTTCTCCATGCCGGGCAGATAGATCAAAGCGGTGAACCAGTCATTCCAGTAGGCGACCATGCTGTAGACCACCATAACGGCCATGATGGGCTTGCTCAGCGGGACGACCACTCTGGAGAAGGTCTGCCAGTGGGTGGCGCCGTCGATCTTGGCTGCCTCGATCATTTCCTTGGGAATGCTGTTCTCGAAATAGTTGCGGACGATGATCATGTTGCCGACCGCTACGCCGCCGGGCAGGAAGAGGGCCCACATGTTGTTGATGAGGCCGGTCTGCTTGACGACCAGGTAGGTGGGGATCAGACCGCCGCCGAAATACATGGTGATAATGAACAGAATGCTGAAGAAGGTCCTTCCCGGAAGATTCTTCACACTCAGCGGATAAGCGGTGAGATAGATCATCAGGACCGAGAAGATCGTACCGATCACGGTATACTTGACACTGTTCAGGAAACCTGTGACCAGGTTGGCGTCCGCGAAGACCGCCTTATAGCCGTCCAGAGTGAAGCCGCTGGGCAGCAGGAAGGTCTTGCCGGCGTACACGTCGTAGGGGTTGGAGACGGACGCGATCAGCACGTAGTACAGAGGATACGCGATCAGGATGGCGATCAGGAGCGAGAACACGACAAGGATGACATCCGCCGTCCTGTCCGACATACCGCCCGGTGCGCCGGTTTTAGTTTTGCTTCCCATATCCCCCTCCTTACACAAAGCTCACATCGTCGGAGATCTTCCTGGCCAGTCTGTTCACGATGACCAGCAGGATGATGTTCACGATGGTGCTGAACAGGCCGACCGCCGTGGCGTAGCTGTACTTGGCGTTTTCGATACCTTGCTGGTACACGTACACGGCAATGACGTCACTGGTGGCTTTGTTCAGATCTGTCTGCAGGAGCCAGACCTTTTCGAAACCGATGTTCATCAGACCGCCGGCGCTCATGATCAGGTTCAGGACGATCATGGGTACCAGGGCCGGCACGTCAATGTTCCAGATCCGCTGGAACATGGTGGCACCGTCGATCTTGGCCGCCTCATAGAGGGACGAGTCCACGCCTGCCAGTGTAGCCATGTAGATGATGACGCCCCAGCCGGCATCCTGCCAGATGCCCGACGCGATGTAGATCGTACGGAAAGCACTGGACTCGGACAGGAAATCGATGCTGGTTCCCAGGAGCAGGTTGATCAGACCGCCCGAAGGACTCAGAAAGATCCTCAGCATACCGCAGACGATCATGATGGAGATGAAGTGCGGTGCATACATGATAGTCTGAACGGTCGTCTTCAGCTTCTTGAAACGGAGCTGATTGAGTGCCAGCGCCAGAATGATCGGAACGGGGAAGCTCCACAGCAGGCTGTAGAGACTCAGCAGGAACGTGTTCTTGATCATCCGGATGCAGTTTGGTGAACTGAAGAATCTCTGAAACCACTTAAGCCCTACCCACGGACTCCCGAAGATTCCCTTGCTCGCCTTGTAATCGCGGAAAGCGATCTGGATACCGGCCATGGGGATGTACTTGTACACCAGGGTCAGTACGAGCGGGATCAGGAGCATGAGGTAGAGCTGCCAGTTGTCAGAGATCCGACTGCTTAGAGAGCGTTTGTTCTCCCCCGCAGCCGAGGCTGCTTTGTTCATATAGACCTCCCGATTTCATTAAACCAACAGTTACTGCGCGCGCTTTCGTGAATCGGTTCACTAAGTTGAGCTCATTATAAGCTCTGTGATATCCTGTTTTCAAGAAAGCAAATGCAAAAATCCCCCATTTCTGCTATTTTCACAAATCTGATTCCTGCATTTTGGTAAGGACAACGAACATGAAACGTTTCACGCAATATCATTCGTTTGCGTCCGTGGGACTCACCTCCCCCGGGAGAGGCTCTGGTCTTTTTCACATTCTTACAGTATGATGAACATAAGAAGACTCTGTCCCGCCGGTTTTAGAAACAGATTCAGGAAAGGGCATCGATGAAACGCAGAAAGAGTTCCGTACCGACTGTCAAGGACGTAGCCAGAGAGGCCGGTGTTGCTGTCGGCACGGTATCCAGAGTGATCAACGGCAAGCCGGTCACGGAAGAATATGAGAGAAAAGTCCGGGAAGCCATCCGCAGGCTGGATTATCATGTCAACAGCTACGCCCAGGGATTGAAGGCCACGCGCACCTATACCGTTGCAGTGCTCATACCCAACACCATCAATCCCTTCTTCGGCAGCCTTGTCAACTGCCTGCACCAGGCTCTCGCGGACCGTCATTATCGTCTCCTTCTGTGCTGCACGGATTCCAACCTCCGGCAGGAGCAGGAATATGTGGACATGGCGCGGATGAACAAGGTGGACGGCATCATCGGCCTCACCTACAATCCCTCCCTGCAGATCGATCCCAGCACCCCCTTCGTGTCCATCGACCGGGCCTTCGATCCCAACATTCCCTGCGTCGCCAGCGATAATTTTGCCGGCGGGCAGCTGGCCGCCAGGAAGCTGATCGAGCTCGGCTGTCACAAGGCCGCCTTCCTCCGGGTGGGGTCTGACCTGGACAATGAACCTAACAAGCGCCGGGCCGGCTTCGAACACGGCTGCATGGCCGGCGGCCTGGAATACGACTGCTGTGTGTACAGCGACAACATCGATCCCAAGGGCGTGTTCCGGGACTTCCTGATGTCCCACATCCACGACGGCCGCCTGGACTATGACGGCCTCTTCTGCGGCACGGATTATTTTGCCTGCTGTGTCGTCCAGATCCTGAAAGAAGCCGGCATCCAGGCCGGCCGGGATGTCCAGATCATCGGCTATGACGGCGTCCGCCTCTTCGGCAGCGAGGGCTACCTCTGCTCCACCATCGAGCAGCCGGTCAGGGACATAGCGGAAACGGCCGTGGACCTGCTCCTGGGCAGCCACAACTATCACGCCGCGCCGCTGGTCTGCCTCCCCATCACCTTCCGGGAAGGCGGGACCACAAGGCCTCTGTGATACATGGACTCTGTGACGCATGGCCTATGTGATAC
>DGGX01000017.1:19666-21007 GCA_002392385.1 Lachnospiraceae bacterium UBA3863 | reverse complement strand
CTGCGTCATGTACCTGACCGGCATGAGCAACATCCGCGACGTCCTGCCTTTCCCCAGGACAGTGGGAACTTGTGAGCTTTAAGTAATGATGATACGGAGCCTGTGAGTGTGTACTGCGGATTGCAGTACACGTTCATAGGCTCTTTGTAATCGAATGAGAGGACAGGAGAAGACAGTCATGCAGCGTATCCTCATCCTGGATTTCGGCGGACAGTACAAGCAGCTCATCGCGCGGCGCGTGAGAGAGTGCGGCGTGTACTGCGAGATCCATCCCTACACGACACCATTGGATAAACTCCTCGCTATGGATCCCATGGGCATCATCCTGACCGGCGGGCCGGCCAGCGTCTATGATCCGGCCTCGCCGACCTATGGAAAGGAACTGTTCGAGGCGGGGATCCCGGTCCTCGGCATCTGCTACGGCTCCCAGCTCATGGCCTACCGCTGCGGCGGCAGGGTAGAGACGGCGCCGGTCAGCGAGTATGGCCACACGAGTGTGAAGGTGGACCGGTCGTCGGCCCTTTTCTCCGATGTGGCGACGGAGGCGCAGCCGGAGACCACGGTCTGGATGAGCCATACCGATTACATCGCGCAGGTGCCGGCGGGCTTTCGGATCACGGCACACACGGACCACTGCCCCTGCGCGGCCATGGAGAACGCGGAGCAGAAGCTCTACGCCGTCCAGTTCCACCCGGAGGTGGTACATTCCGTGGAAGGCATGAAGATGCTGCGGCACTTCGTCCTGGATGTCTGCGGCTGCAGCGGGGACTGGAAGATGGATGCTTTTGCCGAGCGTACCATTCGTGAGCTGCGGGAGAAGATCGGCGACGACCACGTGCTTCTGGGCCTGTCCGGCGGCGTCGACTCCACGGTGGCGGCGGCCCTGTTGTCCCGGGCCATCGGCGACCAGCTGACCTGCGTCTTCGTGGACCACGGCCTTATGCGCAAGGCCGAGGGCGACGAGGTGGAGCGGGTCTTCGGCCCCGGCAGCGACTTCCATCTGCATTTCGTACGTGTGAACGCGCAGGACCGCTTCTATATCCGGCTGGCCGGCGAATCGGATCCGGAGACCAAGCGCCACATCATCGGCGAGGAGTTCATCCAGGTCTTCGGCGACGAGGCCCGGAAGATCGCGGCGGACATCCGCGGGAGCGGCCGCAGGATCCGCTACATCGCCCAGGGCACCATCTATCCGGACGTGGTGGAGAGCGGCGACGGCAAGACCAGCGACGTGATCAAGTCCCACCACAACGTGGGCGGCCTGCCCATCGATCTGGTGCGGGAGCTGGGCTTCGACGAGACGCCCGTCGAGCCCCTGCGCATGCTCTTCAAGGACGAGGT
>DGGX01000017.1:0-19619 GCA_002392385.1 Lachnospiraceae bacterium UBA3863 | reverse complement strand
CTCTTCAAGGACGAGGTGCGCGCCGTCGGCCTGCAGCTGGGCATTCCCCGCGAGCTGGTCTACCGCCAGCCCTTCCCGGGTCCCGGCCTGGCTGTCCGCATCGTCGGGGACATCACCAAGGACAAGGTCCGCATCGTGCAGGATGCCGACTACATCTTCCGCGAGGAGCTCGCGAAGGCGGGCGTGGACGCTGAGCTGGGGCAGTATTTTGCCGCATTGTCCAATATGCGCAGCGTCGGCGTCATGGGCGACCACCGCACCTACGGCCTGGCCGTGGTCCTGCGGGCCGTCCTGACCAGCGATTTCATGACCGCGGAGGCGGCCGAGATCCCCTGGCCCGTCCTGCAGACGACCATGAACCGGATCATCAACGAAGTGCGCGGCGTCAACCGCGTCCTCTACGACATCACCTCCAAGCCGCCGGGGACGATTGAATTGGAATAAGAGAACGAAATTGTTCCGGCCTGATTATAGATGACAAGGAGACAGCGGGTGGTGTTATAATGTCATCGCTTTGAACTATTTATAGAAAGGCAGCATGTTTATGACTTCCCTCCTCCTTGCCGTCATCTATCTTATCTTCGTCAGTCTGGGCCTGCCGGATTCCCTTCTGGGGTCCGGCTGGCCCAAAATGCAGATGGTATTCGGCGTGCCGTCTTCCTATGCAGGCTATGTGTCCATGACCATCTGCGGCATGACGGTGATCTCTTCCCTGGTCAGCCCCCGGCTGATCCGGCGGTTTCACACCAAATGGATCGTGATCGTGTCCATCGGTCTGACCGTGCTGGGCCTCCTGGGATTCTCCTGCGCCACTTCCTACTGGATGCTCTTTCTGGCCGCCGTCCCTTACGGGCTGGGGGCCGGCTCTATTGACACAGCCGTCAATCACTATGTGGCGGAGCATTATCCGTCCTCTGTAATGAACTTCCTGCACTGCTTCTACGGTGTCGGGGCGGTGATCAGTCCCTATATCATGTCGCTGGCCCTGCGTACAGCCCGCTGGAACGAGGGATACCGGTGGACGGCCTTCCTGCAGACAGGTATTCTGCTGGTGTGTGTGCTGTCGCTCCCCTTGTGGAAGCAGAATGAGAGCCGGGAAGCGGAGGCAGACCGCAAGGACGGCGCCGGGATCGCGGAGACGCTCCGGGTGCCGGGCGTGGTGCTGACCATGCTGGCCTTTTTTGCCTATTGCTCCGGAGAGGCGACGAGCTTCCTGTGGGTGCCCAGCTATTTTGCCGGGACCAAGGCCGGGCTCAGCGACGAGAGGATCGCCTCCTTCGGCGCCCTGATCTTCGGCGGCCTGATGCTGGGACGGGTGATCTCCGGGTTCGTCTCGAACCGTCTGGGGGACAGGAAACTGATCCGGATCGGCGCCGCGGTGGAGCTCGTCGGTCTGCTGCTGGTCCTTCTGCCCTTTGAGAGTTATATACCCGCTGCCATCGGTTACCTGGTGACCGGCACGGGCATGGGTCCCATCTATCCCTCCATCGAGCACATGGCGCCGGCCAATTTCGGCAGGCGCTACGGCGCGTCCGTGATCGGTCTGCAGATGACGGCCGCCTACGTCGGGGCCATGCTCATGCCCATGGCCTTCGGGCAGCTGCAGCAAGCTGTGGGCATCGGCGTCCTGCCGCTGTTCCTGCTGACGGCGGCCGCGGGCAATATCCTGCTTCTGGAGATGGCCTACGGGAGGATGCGGGAGCAGTGAGGATATTTATGCCGGACTTCTCACACTCAGTATTGATTTACTGCCTGAACAAATATAAAGTTTAGGTAGTATGTTTTTTTTACGATCATTATGAGGAAAGTGCCTGTGTACATGATGAACAGTGTAAGGGGGATGAAATGAGCAGAGAATCCGAGAAAGCCCTGAGAGAGATGCAGGCGTTTCTGGAGAATCATCATACAGAAATCACATCTGAGGAAGAGATCAACGATCTTGTTCAGAGATTCATGGTGAACTATAACAACAGGTCTTTGGAAAGAGTTACGGAGAGAACTGCCAGAACAGCCGATGATTATCTGGAACTGGCAGAGGAAGCTCCCACAAAGGCCAAGGCAGAGAAGTATATCCGGAAAGCGCTGGAATTGGATCCGGACAATCTGGATGCCGTCAGCGCGTCCCTGGATCTGAACGAAGATAATGAGTGGGAATATTTCCGGAAACTCTCTGAGGCTGTTCGCAAAGGAACCGCGCTGATGGAACAGAAAGGCTTCATGGACGAAGAGAGCATCGGTTCGTTCTGGGGCATATTGGAGACGAGGCCGTATATGAGGCTTCGGAACAAATACATGGAGCATCTGGTCGAGGCCGGGATGATGGGACAGGCGGTCAGGGAATGCGAAGAGATGATCCGGCTGTGTAAGGACGATAATCTCGGCGTTCGCTTCCGGCTGATGCATCTCTATGCGTTTCTGGAAATGGAAGAACCTGCTCTGGCACTTTACAGCAAATACGATGCTCATGAGGAAACGCAGCTCCTGCTGCCGCTCTCTATTCTTTATTTTAAGAAAGGTGACTATAAGAAGGCGGAGACGTACCTTCGACGGCTGGTGGCAGTCAACAAGGATACCAAGAAGTTCTTTAGGGGAATAAAGAGGGACAAACTTGATCGTTATGTAAATGAGATGAGTGAATATGGATTTCGCCCGTTCACGATCGAGGAACTGCTTGTAGATCTGAAGGAGAACAGTTTTCTCTTCTGGACGGCGCCCGTGTATCTGGAATGGGCCTACGAGAAGACCAGGGGGATGTAAGTGAGCGACGGCACCCGCGTCATCTTCCATGTGGATGTCAACTCCGCTTTCCTGTCCTGGTCGGCGCTCAAGCGCCTGAGGGACGAGCCGGGCAGTGTGGACCTCCGCACGATCCCATCCGCCGTGGGCGGGGACGTGAAGACGAGACACGGCATCATCACAGCGAAGTCGATCCCGGCTAAGGCCTACGGCGTGTCGACGGGCGAGCCCGTCGTGAAGGCCCTGCAGAAATGTCCCATGCTGGTGACCGTACCGGCGGATTTCGAGACCTACCGGGCCTACTCCCACAGCCTGATGGAGATCTTACTGCGGTATACACCGGTCCTGCAGCAGATGTCCATCGATGAGGCCTTTCTGGACCTCACCGGCCGGCTCGATCCGGAGGACCGGCAAGGCGCCCTGGCCCTGGCCGCGGAGATCCGGGAGACGGTCCTGCGGGAGCTCGGCTTCACCGTCAATGTCGGGATCTCAGAGAACAAGCTGCTGGCCAAGATGGCCAGCGACTTTCAGAAGCCTGACCGGACCCACACCCTCTATCCGGAGGAGGTCCCTGCCAAAATGTGGCCCCTCCCCATCGAATCGCTTTATGGGTGCGGCCGGTCGACGGCGCAGCGCCTGCAGCTGATCGGGATCCACACCATCGGCGAGGCGGCTGCCACGGAGGTGACTGTCCTGCAGTCTCTTCTGGGAGACCGGGCCGGAGCGCATCTGTGGCGCAGCGCCAACGGGATCAGCACTTCCGCCGTACACCCCGAGCGGGAGCAGGCCAAGAGCGTCTCCAACGAGCGGACGCTCGCGGAGGATGTCGACAGGAACAACTATGAGACCAAAGGGATCCCCGTGATCCGCAGACTGTCGGACAAGGTCGCCTCCCGCCTGCAGAAGAGCGGTCTCACAGGCCGCACCGTCACTTTCCAGGTCAAGACCTCCGATTTCCAGAGATATTCACGGCAGCTGGTGCTGCCGGAGGATACGGACCAGGCCGGAAAGATCGAGGAGGCGGCTCTGGAACTGGCGGACCGTCTTCTGCGTGCTTCGGACGGCCTTTTTGCCGACGGAGCGGGTGTGCGCCTGATCGGCGTCGGCGTCTCGAAGCTCACTGAAAAAAAAGAGCAGGTCCACCAGATGGACCTCTTCGAGTGGGCCGACAGGCAGGAGAAGGCGGAGCAGGAGCGGCAGGCTGAAGAGATGCGGCGTCAGCAGGAAGAGGCTGCCCGCCTGCGGAAAGAGGAGGCGCAGCGGCACCGGGAAGAAGCCGCCGCCCGCAGGAAAGAGAAGCAGGACCGCCTGGATGCCATGCTGACGAAGGTCAACAGCCGGTACGGGAGCGGGACGCTGGAGAAGGGAACAAGGAAGAATTCTGACCAGGGACAGACTGACAAGGGCGATACGGGGACGACAGCAAGCTCACACAAGGAACCGTCCCCTGTGTGAAAGAAGGGCGGCATTAAGTGCATATTTGAAACCCTGTAAAGGTGTACTGCAATCTGCAGTACACCTTTACAGGCCGCTCACGATCACCACGATGTCGGACAGGATCGCGCTGAGCAGGGCGAAGCCGACGGTCCCGATGAACCATTTCTGCGCCTTATCGCGGCCGCTGATGTAGGGGCGCAGGTCCTCCGTCCCGGGGATGACCCAGGCCCTGGTGTGGCCGACCCAGTACTCATCGATCAGGAGGCGGTCGATCAGGTTGACGATGGAGAGGATACCGAACATCTGGCAGAATCCGGGCCAGAAGCCTCTCGCACCGTTGACGGCGTAGACACTGATCAGGACAAAAGCAAAATAGATCGGAATGCAGACGGCCTTGAAAACGGCCCGGTTCCGCTGCAGCTGCTGCGCGGTGATCAGGCCGCGCTCCAGGCACCGGTCCTGCACATCCTTGTGGTAGAGAAAAGCCATGTTCACGGCGCCGTTCCGGATGCCGAACGCGCAGAAGAGGACCAGCAGTCCGCCCAGCAGCAGCCCCTCGATCAGAACTCTTATGATCATTGTGCACCTCCCGCAAAAACGATCCTGACGATCACCATTTTGACCAGATTGTCACAGAACCGGATCATCAGCTTGTGGAAGGCACCGACCTCCCCGTAGATATCCCGGTAGCCGCGCATATAACTCTTCGAGGTCACCGAAGCGAAATCGTCGCTCCAGCTCTTCAATGTCTCCGCATTCTCCAGGGAGAAATAGGCGTCCACCTTATCGATGCCTGCTTCTTTGAGCCAGGTCCGGGTCATCAGCTTCGCGCCGCGCCGGTTGCAGGCGTCAAAGGCGAGCACAGCCCCGGGAAAACGCCGGGCCATCTTCCGAAACAGGGTCTTCACATCCTCCGCCCGGAAATAATAGAACACGCCCGTGGCATAGAAGACGGCTCCTTCCGAGCCGTCGATCTCGTCCATCCAGCGGTCATCGTTCAGGTCGCAGCCGATAGTCCGCTCCCGGTCGCCGGCGGGCAGAAGATCGTTCCGGATAGCGATCACATCCGGCATGTCGATGTTATATCCCCTGCATGTCCCGTTGTCGCACTTGCGGAAAGTGTCATCCAGACCGCATCCCAGATTCACCACGGCCGCCCGCGGGTGAGTTGCCAGATAGTCCTTCACCTCACAGCAGATGTCGTACTGACGCTGGGCGACCTCCAACGCGCCGAACAGACCCGCCAGACTCTCCATCTTCCTGCCTTTGTCCGCAAAATCGTAGTCCAGCATGGAACAGATCCGCTCCGCCTCCGGATCCCTGAACAGGTGCGGAAAGTGGTCCGAGCAGACCTTCCTGCCGTACAGCGGGATGACCAGCGTCTCCTGGACGGAATTCTTCTCGATATGATACTTCTCCATTTATCGTCCTTTCCGGTGTTAGCATTATCTAACTGCCTACAGCAGTATTATATGCCGGAAAGGGAGAAAAGCAAGAGTAAGCCCGCACAGAGAACCGTCCCCTGTGCGGGCTTTGCAGTACTGGAAGGCTCATGAAAAGTAAGATACAATGGGGAGTGTAAACGGAAAGCAATCGTCAATCATTCGGAAGGAGCGCATCATGGCAGGTAAGGCAGGGAGGCTTGTCACACCGGAGCAGGCAGCGGAGCTGGCCGTGCGGGACGGCGACTGGGTGGACTATGGATTCGGGGCTGGTTTCCCTGAGTTGATGGATAAGGCACTGGCAGCCCGCAAGGGGAAGGTGAAGGATGTGAAGATCCGCGGTGGACTGGTGATCCGTCCCCGCATCGAGGTGGTGGAGGCGGACCCGGAGCAGGAGTCCTTCCACTATTACAGCTGGCACATCGGTGACTATGAGAGAAAACTCCAGACACGAGGCCTGGTGCAGTTCCTGCCGGTCATGCTGCGGTCTCTGCCCGTGCTCTACAGGCAGCACATCCGGGTGGACGTGGCTTTTGTCCCGGTCTCCCGGCCCGATGAGGAGGGTTACTGCGGACTGGGGATCTCCAACTACTGCTGGCGGACGATCTTCGAGAACGCCCGCACGGTGGTCTTCGAGATCAACGAGCACTATCCCCGCCTGCAGGGCGTGGACGGCTCGCACCGGGTCCATCTCTCGGAGGCGGATTACGTTGTAGAAGGGGAGCATGAGCCCCTGCCGCAGCGGACCTACCGGGCGGCCAGCGAGACAGACAGAAAGATCGCGGAGCTGGTCATGGGCGAGATTCCGGACGGCGCGGTCCTCTCCCTGGGCGTGGGCGGCGTGCCCTTTACGGTCGCTAGCATGGTGGCGGAGTCAGATCTCAAGGATATCGGCTGCCATACCGGCACGATCAGCGACGCTTTTCTCATGATGCACAGGGCGGGTAAGCTCACAAACGCCCGCAAGGAATTCGACACCGGTCTATCCACCTGGAACCTGGCCATGGGCTCGCAGGAGCTCTATGACTGGCTGGACGCGGAGCCGGAGCTCTTCCATCCGGGAGACCTGGATTACGTCCACGACCCTTACCGGATCGCGCAGATGAAGAATGTGATCAGCATCAACGGCGGCGTGCAGCTCGACCTGATGGGGCAGGAGAACGGGGAGACGGCCGGGACGAGGCAGCTCTCCGGCATCGGCGGGCAGATGGATTTCCTGGAAGGCGCCTACCGATCTGTGGGCGGCAAGGGTTTTATCTGCATGAATTCTTCCCGGGTGACCAAAGACGGCCGGCGCATGTCCAACATCCTGCCTTTCATCCCCGGGGGCAGCACAGTGAGCGCGCCTCGCACCATGGTCCAGTACGTGGCGACCGAATACGGCGTCGTGAAGCTCTCCGGCCTGTCGGTCCGGGAGAGGGCGGAGGCCATGATCAGCGTAGCCCATCCGGATTTCCGGGGCGAGCTGGAGACCTACCTGCGTGAAAAGATGCACTGACACATCCATCCCCCGCACACAAGGAGGATAAAAGCATGACCAGAAGCATTGCCCGTATCGTCGTTCTGATCATCGCTGCCGCAGCCCTGGCCTTCATCGGGGCCATCCTGTACTTCCGGCACAGAGTGACAGTCCCCGACAGGCCCGGCATGGTCAACACAGACACCTTTGACTTCTCCGGGACCTGGCTGCACCGGGTATCCTATTACCGGGGAGGCGGGGAAAACGGCGATTCCTATTCCCTGGAGCTCACGCTGGAGGAGACAGAGGACGGCCGCCCCCGGACAGTCGTGCACTATTATAACCTGCCCTACCATGGGGCAAAGGCGGTGGAGAGAGAGATCAGCTGCACCTCCAACGTGGTCACCGGCGTACAGGAGATCGTCGACCGCTACGGCATGATGGAATGGAAGGACCTCCCGAAAACAGACCTGATCGCCCTTGATGCCCCGGGCATGTCCTTGACCCTGGAATACAGCGACGGGACAGAGATCCGTCTGGGCTCCGATCTGGAAATGCCGGACCAGGCTTATGACGCGATCCAGGAGATCCGCGCCTACATCCTGCTCTACGCGGGCATCGAGGAGAATTGAGATTCATGGATAACAAGTTCGTTATCCGCTGCGTGATTATTGGCTTCTGATCACACAGCTGATAACGGTCAGATCTGTTGTCGTTATCTGCCGCGTGATTTTTGGCTTCTGATCACACAGCCGGTAACGGTCAGACTTGTTATCGTTATCTGGTGCGTGATTATTGGCTTCTGATCACACAGCTGATAACGGTCAGACTTGTTCTCGTTATCTGCCGCGTGATTTTTGACTTCTAATCACACAGCTGATAACGGTCAGACCTATTGTCGTTATCTGCCACGTGATTTTTGGCTTCTGATCACACAGCTGATAACGGTCAAACCTGTTGTCGTTATCCGCCACGTGATTTCTGGCTTCTGATCACACAGCTGATAACGGTCAGACCTGTTGTCGTTATCCACCGCGTGATTTTTGGCTTCTGATCACACATCTGGTCACGGCCTGACAGGAGGAGGCATCATGGAAAAGTATCCTGCATTTGACCCGATGGTACATACCTACCCCTCCCGCCGGATCCCTCTCTATGCACGAAACGGGATGGTCAACTGCTCCAGCCCGCAGGCAGCAGCCGCTGGCCTGGAGGTACTCAGGAGGGGCGGCAATGCCATGGATGCGGCCGTTGCAGCGGCTGCTGCGCTGACCGTCGTGGAGCCCACGTCTAATGGACTGGGTTCGGATGCTTTTGCTCTGATCTGGTCGGAACGAGACAGGAAGCTCTACGGCCTGAATTCCAGCGGCCGGGCGCCGATGCTGGCGACCATCGAGCGGGTCCGGGATGACTATGGACAGGAAAACGGCCGGGACAGCAAACAGGGTAACGGCCGGGACCACAGTCATGACAATGGACAGGCCGGCTGCGGGAATCAGATGCCTCGGCACGGCTGGGCGCCGGTGACGGTGCCGGGCGCGGTGAAGGCCTGGGCGGAGATCAGCCGGCGGTTCGGGAAGCTGTCACTGGACAGAGAGTTGGAACCGGCCGTGCGCTATGCGGCGGATGGCTATCCTTGCGCGGCGAATTTGGCCGTCAACTGGCGCAGAGCCTGTGAAAGATACAGAGATAGCCTGCAGGGGTCCTGTTACGACGCCTGGTTTGAGACTTTTGCAATCCGGGGGCGGGCACCGGAAGCGGGCGAGATGGTCGTCCTGCCGGACCACGCCCGGACGCTGGAGGAGATCGGCAGAACAGGCGGAGCATCCTTCTACACCGGGGAGCTCGCCCGGAGGATCGACGAGGAGAGCAGAAAGTACGGCGGATACCTGCGCTACGAGGACCTGGCCACGCACACTGCGGACTGGGTGGAGCCGCTGCGGGTCGGTTACCGGGGATACGAGGTCTGCGAGATCCCGCCCAACGGGCAGGGGATCGCGGCGCTCATGGCCCTCAACATCCTCAAGGAGTTCGAGCTGAAGGAGCCGGACAGCCCGGAGACAGTCCACCGGCAGATCGAGGCCATGAAGATGGCTTTTGCCGATGCCTTCAGGTATGTCACGGATCCCGCGCATATGCAGATCGAACCGGCCCGACTCCTGCGGCCGGAGTACGGCGCGGCGCGGGCGGCGCAGATGACGGACCGAGCGCAGGTCTGGACAGACCAGCTGCCGCCCAGGAGCGGGACGGTCTATCTCTGCTGCGCAGACGGCGAGGGCAACATGGTCTCCTACATCCAGTCCAATTATCAGGGCTTCGGATCGGGGATCGTCGTCCGGGGGACCGGCATAGCCCTGCAGAACCGGGGAGCAGATTTTTCCCTGGATCCGGCACACATCAACTGCCTGCAGCCGGGCAAACGCAGCTACCACACCATCATTCCCGGATTCCTGATGAAAGACGGCGGGCCCGTCGGGCCTTTCGGCGTGATGGGCGGCTACATGCAGCCCCAGGGACACCTGCAGGTGATGTCCCAGTATATCGATTTTCACAGGAATCCGCAGCAGGCCCTGGACGCGCCCCGCTGGCAGTGGCTGCGGGACGGCCGCGTCATCGTGGAAGAGGGCTTCGACCGGGAGACGGCAGAGGCGCTGCGCGACAGAGGGCATGACATCAGTTTCAGCAGAGACACCGGCGCCTTCGGCCGCGGACAGATGATCGTCCGCCTGGACAACGGCGTCCTGGTGGGCGGCACGGAGCCGCGGACAGACAGCAATATCGCCTGTTTCTGACAGGCACGGAGCCGCGGACAGACAGCAATATCGCCTGTTTCTGACAGGCACAGACAGCAAGGGAGGATCACAGAATGAAGTACAGACCACTGGGAAACACCGGCCTGCAGGTCAGCGAAGTCGGCATGGGCTGCGAAGGCTTCTCCGAAGACAACTATGCCATGGCGAAGGAGCTGTTCGACGCGGCGGAGGAGCTGGGCATCAATTATTTCGACCTCTATGCCTCGGATCCGGAGGTGCGGGCGGCCGTCGGCGAGGCCCTGAAGGGGAGAAGGGACAAGTTCCTGATCCAGTCGCACATCTGCAGCGTCTGGAAGGACGGGCAGTATCTGCGGACCCGGAAGCTTGACGAGGTGAAGGCCGGCTTCGAGGAGATGATGTCCCTGTTGCAGACCGACTATCTGGACGTGGGCATGCTCCACTACTGCGACGCGGAGCGGGACTGGGACACCATCGTCGCGAACGGGATCCTGGACTACGCGAAAGAACTGAAGGCGCAGGGGCGGATCCGGCACATCGGTCTCAGCTCCCATAACCCGCTGGTCGCGCTGAAGGCCGTGGAGACGGGGGACATCGAGGTCCTCATGTTCAGCGTCAACCCCTGCTACGACCTGCAGCCGGCGGATGAGGACGTGGAGGAGATCTGGGCGGACCGCAACTACGAGGGCCAGCTCACCAACATGGACCCTGACCGCCAGCGCCTCTACGAGGAATGTCAGAAGCGCGGCGTCGGCATCACGGTGATGAAAGCTTTTGCCGGCGGGGAGCTCTTGACGGAGAACAAGATCGCGGGCGTCTCCCTCACCGTCAACCAGTGCATCGCCTACGCCCTGTCCCGGCCCGCGGTGGCGACGATCCTGGCCGGCGCCCACAGCGTGGACCAGCTGCGGCAGAGCGCGGCCTACAGCGATGCCCCGGCGGAGGAAAAAGACTATGCAGCAGCGCTGGCTTCCTTCCCCCGCGTGAGCTGGGTCGGCCAGTGCATGTACTGCAGCCACTGTGAGCCCTGCGTCGCCAGGATCGACATCGCCTCGGTGACCAAATTCCTGAACCTGACAGATGACGGGAAGAACATTCCCGAGACCGTCCGCGAGCACTACAAGGTCCTGGACCACCACGCCGGCGAGTGCATCCAGTGCGGCGCCTGCGAGACAAGATGTCCCTTCGGCGTGGCCATCCGCGACAACATGCGTCGCGCGGAAGAAGTCTTCGGGTACTGAGGCATGGAATATCGCAGCTTCAACGACGCCATGCGCCGCCGCTTCGGGACCAAGGTCTACCGGCTGGCCCTGCAGAGCGGCTGCACCTGCCCCAACCGGGACGGGACGATCGGGACCGGCGGCTGCACCTTCTGCTCGGAGGGCGGATCCGGCGAGTTCGCGGCGTCCCCCGCGCCGGTCGCGGACCAGATCGCTGCGGCCAGACGGCGTGTCGACCCCAAGATCCCGGCCTCCATCCCTGCGGAGGACCGGCGTTATATCGCCTATTTTCAATCCTATACCAACACCTACGGCGACCCGGAAGAGCTCCGCGCCCTCTACGCAGAGACCCTGGCCCAGCCGCAGATCGCCGCGCTCGACCTGGGCACCCGGTCGGACTGCCTGCCCCCGGAGATGATCCGGATGCTGACGGACCTGGGGCAGACCTATGACAAGCCCATCTGGATCGAGCTCGGCCTCCAGACCATCCACGAGGCGACCGCCTGCCGCATTCACCGCGGCTACAGCCTGACGGTCTTTGAGGACGCTTACCGGCGGCTGAAGGAGACCAGCCGGGGATACGGGAGAGACGGAAGAGAGGGAAGTGACGAAAGATTCGGAAGGTACGGAAGGCCCGGCAGGCTCGGGGAGCCGGGGACCGGCTACACCGGCCTCGAGGTCATCGTCCACGTCATCCTGGGCCTGCCGGGGGAGAGCCGGGAGGACATGCTGGAGACCATCCGGTATCTGGCCGGCCTGGATCCCGCCCTCGACGGCATCAAGCTTCAGCTCCTGCACATCCTGGAGGGAACGCAGATGGCGGAGGAGTATGCGCGGGAGCCTTTTCCCCTCTTCACGCAGGAGGAGTACTGCGACCTGGTCGTGGACTGCCTGCGCCTGCTGCCGCCCGAAACCATCGTGCACCGTCTCACCGGGGACGGCCCCAGACGCCTGCTCGTCGCCCCACTCTGGAGCACGGACAAAAAGGGCGTCCTCAACATGCTCAGCAGGAAGATCCGGGAGGCGTGAGAAGGTGAGGGAACAGAGAGAACGTGAAGGGACAGTGAAAAGGTGAACGAGCAGATGAATAAAGACATGCCCACCATGATCAGGACAGTGGTCTTCTCAGACGGCCCCGGCGGGGGCAATCCGGCCCCCGTCTTTCTCTATGCGGACGTCATGACAGACCGGGACATGCAGGAAGCGGCCGCCCGTCTCGGCGAGGAGGCTGTATTTGTTCTGTTGCCGCGGCGCGGTGACTGCGCCGTCCGCATGCGCTATTTCGTGCCGGATCATGAACTGAGCATCTGCGCGCATGACACCATCGGCGCGGTGACGGTGCTGGTCGAGGAAGGACTGTTGGCAGGAGAAGAGGCGGTGATCGAGACGGAAGCCGGTCCTGTCCGGGTCAGCTGGTCCGTGGACGGTAAGGGAATTCTCGTGCGGGTGGCACAGTTCGCGCCGGTGTTCGGGACGAGTGCGCCGGAAAATGCGGCACTCGCGGAGGCGCTGGGGATCGGCATGGATCAGCTGGCGGTCTCTTCGGACATGCCCGCAGAGTGCGTCTCCACCTCCCGTCCCAAGCTGATGGTGCCGGTCCGGGACAGAGAGACTCTGGACAGCCTGCAGCCGGATTCTGAGAAGCTCTGGAACCTCTGCGACGACTGCGGCTGCAGCGGTTTCTATGTCTATGCCCGGGATCCGGAGAGGCCAGATGTGTGCTATGCCCGTCAGTTCCCCTGCCGCAGCGGCTATCCGGAGGATCCTGCCACCGGCATCGCCGCGTCAGCCCTGGGTGCTTACTGGATCCGCCACGGCCTGATGCCGGTGCGGGAAGGAAGAAATTGCCTGCACGTCTATCAGGGACAGGCCATGGGAAGACCTTCCTATTTGGAAGCCGAGATGTTGGTGCGGGGAGGAGAGATACAGGAGGTCAGCGTCTGCGGATATGCGCAGAGGGAAGAACAGAAATGAGAACCGGCAGGATCCGGAAACAGAAGAAAAGGCCCGTCGCATGGGAGAATGCGATAATCTTGAAATGCGGGGTACATGCGAATGAGGACATTCAGACCGGAGGAACTGGCAGCCTATTGTAAGAACATTATGACGGCATCCGGCGTGGAGGAGAACTGCGCGCAGGCGGTCGCCTCAGCCCTGCTTGACGCTGAACTCACCGGGGTCAGTTCCCACGGCGTGAGCCGCCTGGCCATCTATATGGAGCGGATGGAGAGGGGACTGGTCTCCAAGACATGGAACATCCGGATCGTGCAGGAGAGCCCTTCCGCGGTGGTGATCGACGCGGGGAACTCCCTTGGCGCGCCAAGCGCGCAATTCGCCATGGAGACCTGCATAAGGAAAGCAGCGGAGACCGGGTGCTGTTTCGCCACCGTGAAGCACTCGAACCATTTCGGCACGGCGGCCTTCTATACAAGAATGGCGGCGGACAGAGGAATGATCGGTTTTGCCTGCACCAATCTTACTGGGAAGATCGCGCCTTACGGCAGCGCGGAGCCCTTCATGGGCACCGATCCCATTTCCGTGGCGGTGCCTTCGAAGGGGTGGCCCGTGGTGCTGGATATGACGCCCAGCGTCGTGGCGCTCGGCAAGCTGATCCTGGCTCAGAAGCTGGGACAGTCGATCCCCCTCGGCTGGGCGCTGGACAAGGACGGAAATCCCACCACCGACCCGGCGGAAGGGAGAAAAGGTTCCCTGATTCCCATCGGCGGTCCCAAGGGGAGCGGCATGGCCATCATGGTCGAGATCCTCAGCGGCATTCTGAGCGGCGCGGGCTGTGCGCCTCACCTGCATGATCTCTATGAATTTGACGCGCCTCAGGGCGTGGGGCACTTCATGGGAGCGATCGATGTGAGGCATTTCCTGTCTCTGGAGACCTTTCAGGAGGGTGTCTCCGCGATGGCTGCGCAGATCAAAGGCCTCCGAAAGGCGGAAGGTGTGCAGGAGATCCTGCTTCCCGGAGAGAGGAGCATGAAACAGGCCGCACAGAACAGACGCAGCGGCATCACCCTGCCGGACCAGGTGTATGAGGAGCTCATCGCGCTGGGAAGGCCTTACGGGCTGACACTGTGAGCGCCGGGCTGCTCCGGCCGGAGGATCCCGTCGTAGATCGACCGCATGTATTGGTAGCTGAGATAGAAGACATCTTCCATGCTTTTGCCGGCGGAAACGGCATAGTCCACCGGAATGACCTCCGTGAGGGAGAGGAGATAGGCGTAGTAGTCGCAGTCGATATCCGCGCGTATGGCAGGATCTGCCTGCAGTTCTTCCTTAAAGATCGGTGCGATCAGTTTCGTGGCAGCCTCTGTCTGCACATAGCTCCGGATGTGGCGGGGGGCGGTGAGCATCCGCTCAAAGAGCCGGAAGTCCTCCGGGGACAGATAGCGGGAGAGGTCGTCGGAAAACTGCCGGTAGCCCTCCTCAAAGCCCAGCCTTTTCATGCGCAGCATGCCGGATTCCAGGAGCGGCTCGCCATGCTTCTGCCGCTCTTTGATCAGGCGGCTGTAGACATCGGTGATGCACACGCCGAAGAGGTCCGATTTGTCGTCGAAATACTGATAGAAGCTCCCCTTGGGGACGCCAGCCTCGGCGAGGATCCGGTTGATGCTTGTCTTCTCATAGGGAAACTGAACGAATTCTGTGCGCGCGGCGCGCAGGATCCGTTCTTTTTTTTCGTCGGGAAGTCTGTGGAAAGTAGGGTGGATCATGAGCATCTCTCCTATACTCGGTAGTTGTACAGCACACCACATTCGCAGGCGCTGCGCGCCTGCTTCATATGGGCGTCCAGAGCGGCTGCGCCGCTTGTCCGCACCTGAAACAACGAGCAAACCGCTTATGAAAACAAGTTTTCAAAGCGGTTTGCCAGCCGCTTCAGGTGTGCTGGTGATTATATATTGTACTTGTCACATACCATACGGTCAAATATAATGAAAAAGGTTAAAATATGACTAAAGTCATATTTGCATTGCGGCAGAAACATGCACAGCGCAACAGGAAAGGACAGAAGAGGAGCAGAGCGTATGCGGATCACAGACATAGGGCTGGAGGTGCGGCGTTTCCGGTTCGAGGAGCCGATGAAGGTGGCTTTTGCCACGATCACAGATATGCCGGTGTGCATTGTGAAGATCGACACGGACGAGGGGATCACCGGGTACGGGGAGGCGGCGCCGCTAGCCTTCGTGACCGGCGATAACCTGGAGACGGTGCTCTCGGTGGGCGCGGAGCTGCGGCAGGCGCTGCTGGGACTGGATCCCCGGGCCATCGGGACTATCCACCGGGTGATGGACGGCCTCTACCACGGCAACACCGCCATCAAGGCCGGGATCGACATCGCCTGCTATGACATCGCGGCGCGGGCAGCCGGCGCGCCGCTCTACCGCCACCTGGGCGGCGACGATCCGCATGTGCATTCGGATGTCACGATCGGCATCGACACGCCGGAGCGGATGGCGGAGAAAGCGAAGGAATGGGTCGCGAAGGACTTCGAGATCCTGAAGGTGAAGCTGGGCGAGGACATCCGGACGGACGCGGAGAGGATCCGGGCTATTCGGGAAGCCGTGGGCGGGAGCGTGCGGCTGCGCATCGACGCCAACCAGGGTTGGACCGTGAAGGAGACGCTGCGGATCTGCCCGGAGCTGGACCGCTGGGGTGTGGACCTGGTGGAGCAGCCGGTGCCGCACTGGGACTTCGACGGCCTGCGGGAGATCCGTGAGCGCTCGGGGCTCCTCATCGCGGCGGACGAGAGCTGCCACGATATGCATGACGCCATGCGTCTCGCCTCGATGCGTGCCGTGGATGTCATCAACATCAAGCTGATGAAGAGCAGCGGCATCTACGGAGCCCTGAAGATCGCGGCGGTCTGTGAGGCGGCCGGCCTCCGATGCATGATCGGCTGCATGGGCGAGAGCACGCTGGGGAACCTCGCCGGTATGCATCTGGCGGCGGCGCTGGACGTCATTCAGGAGGTGGACCTGGACGCCGTCTACATCCTGAAGCAGGAGGAAGTCTACGGCGGCTACGATCACCGCGGCGGGAGAGCAGTTCTGTGGGAGACGCCGGGAATCGGCTGCAGCGTGCGGGAACCGGCAGATGCGGCAGCCAGTGAGGCACATTGAGGCAGTCAGTGCGGCACATTGAGCCTGCCGGAACGGCCTGCGACGACAGGCCGTCGGCACACATTCAAGGAGGTATTTATGGATCTGAAGCAGTGGATCGAGAAACTGATGGCCGATTACAACGTCGCCGGCATGAGCGTGGCCGTCATCCGGGACGGGAAGATCGTGAGCACCGAGGGGTACGGTCTGCGGAACGTGGAGCAGGGGCTCCCCATGACCGCGGAGACGGTCCTGCCCATCGGCTCTGTCACCAAGACCTTTACGTCTCTGGCGCTGGGCATGCTGGCGGACGAGGGGAAGCTGGACTGGGACCGCCCGGTCATCGAATACCTTCCCACACTGAAGCTGCACACGCCCCTGATGACGGAAAATGTGACGGCGAGGGACCTCATGTGCCACCGCACCGGCGTCCCGCGCTATGACCTGCAGGCGATCTACTGCGTGAAAGAGGATCCGGCGGAGATGGTGCCGACCCTCCAGTACCTGGAGCCCAGCCTGCCCTTCCGCACCAGGCTCCAGTACTCCAACCAGATGGTCTCCCTGGCCGGGTACCTGGTGGAGATCCTGTCCGGGAAGACCTGGAAGGACTTCGTGAAGGAGCGGATCCTGCAGCCCCTGGGCATGGCGCGCACCGACTTCGAGATCGAGTCCCTGGCCGGCTATGACAATACCTCCAAGGGGTATGTTTTCGCGAATGGTACCTATATCGAGCCGCCCTATATGCATCTGGGCGCTTTTGCCCCGTCCGGCGCGATCGTGTCCACCGCGGAGGACATGGCCAGATTTGCCCTCTTCCAGCTGGGCGACGGCACCTGGGAGGGCGAGCGCCTGATCAGCGAGGCGCAGCTGAACGAGATGCACAGCCCGCAGGTCATCGGCAGCCCTTATTTCTGGGACTTCCCGGAGATCCAGCGCGCCGAGTACGGCCTGGGCTGGTTCACCGACATCTACCGCGGCGTGAAGATGATCAATCACGGCGGCAACACCAACGGTTTCTCCGCGCAGATGACCCTGCTGCCCGGCGAAAAGGCCGCCATCGTCGCCCTCTCCAACGCGACGTCCTCCTTCTCCGTGAACGCGCTCGGCCATGTCTTTGCCGATGAGGCGCTGGGCGTGGAGGAGATCCCGGACTGGTCCGCCAGATTCCAGGAGATCTTCAACAACATGATGGCGGGCATGATGGCCGGTATGCAGGCCAAGGCGGAGGCCAGGAAGCCCGACACCACACCTTCGGCGCCCATGGAAGACATCGCGGGCACCTACTGCCATCCCGGCTTCGGCGAGATGACCCTTGCCATGACCGACCAGGGCCTGGCCGGCACCTGGAACGGCCTCCCGGCCCTCCTGCAGCACTACCAGGACGACACCTTCGACCTCATGCTGCCCGTGTTGGGACAGGCCGTCCCGGCCCAGCTGATCACCCAGGACGGAAAGGCCTGCGGGATCGACGTCACCATGGAGCCGACCCCCGGCGTGGGACCGGCCAGGTTTGTAAAGGCGTGATCAGGTCACACAGGGGACGGTTCTCTGTGTGAATGAAGAAATAAACAGGAAGGGAATTGCTGCACAAGGGGGCGGTTCTCTGTGTGACTGCTATTCTAAGCAGGCTCACACAGAGAACCGTCCCCTGTGTGACCTTGTGGCGTATCTTGACAGATGTAACCGATTTGGATAGTATTATTTATATAATACCCAAATTGGATACAAAAAGGAGTTTGTAAGAGATGTTGATCAGAGACTTGAGGACAGCAACAGGTATGACGCAGCAGGCTTTTGCCGCACATTTCGGGATACCTGTCAGTACTCTGAGAAAGTGGGAACAGGGGGAATCCACGCCGCCTGCCTATGTGATCACACTTCTCGCGAAGGCTCTTCCGGCGGCCGATGAGAAGCTTCGTAGACTGAGCGGCAGAAACGGGAAGGTATTATATTATAACAGAGAGGCTGGGAAAGTTGCCGATGCGCAGGGTAATGAAATCATGGTTACAGAGGACCTGGACCAGGTAAAGGCGCAGAATCTGGCAATTTATCTGGACGATCTGTTTCATGGATTTTATGAACTGCAGGCATCCTTTGACCGTGACTGCCGGATGGACAGGGAAGAGGGGATCCTCTGGGCGGAATAAGATCTGAAGGAGGAATATGGCAGGAAGAGAATATTATCTCATGCACAAAAATGTGCGGGTGTGCCTGATGGAGATCGATGATGAAGGGCGGATTGCACGGATCAGGATCAATCAGGCGGAGAAGGAACATATTCCGCTGGGCGGACAGATGAACAGCACGAAGTTCCACGAGTGGTGGAGAGACCGCGCAATTCCCAGGACCAGGCATGGTGCCGGGACAGCTCTTCAGAAACTGGGATATCCATCTACCGGGAGTGCACTGGTCAATAATCTTGCTCTCAGCCTCTCAGACTGTTACTGGATCATGCCCAGAGGCGCCGATCTGTCCTGGGAAGAGGTCAATCTGTTTACAAATGACTTTGTGGACGCTTTCGGAGAGATCACCATCAATCAGGACTACAGGGTCGATCTGAGGAAGGAGACCCGGTTCGACTGTGCGGCTTCTCAGGGGGAACTGCAGAAGAAATGGTGCATCGCCGCTGATGGGCGCAGATACATGATCAAAGGTAATTATGGTCAATCCTATCAGCAGAGTCTGAATGAGGTATTTGCCTCAAATCTGCACAGGCAGCAGGGATTCCCGAATTATGCGGAATATACACTGGCGGACGTACGCATAGACGGGGATCAGGAAGGGCTGGGCTGCCTGTGCTATGATTTCTGCAGTACGGGGGCTGAGTGTATCTCCGCGTGGGAGCTTCTCCAAACAGTGAAAATAAAGAAAAATGAATCGTACTTCTATCCATTGAAAGAGGTTTGCCTTTCCATGGGGATGAAGGAATCTGCGTTCTCCTCCTTTATGGATTATCAGATCATGACAGATTTTCTGATCACCAATACGGACCGGCATATGAATAATGTAGCAGTGATGAGAGATCCCGATACATTGGAACTCAAGGGATTTGCGCCGATCTACGATTCCGGAAATTCCATGTTTTACAACATCTCCTATGAAGGATTAAAGCATTTGAACATCCGGGAGATCAAAACGCATTCTTTCATAGAAAGAGAAATCAGACTTCTGCAGTATGTACAGGATCGTAAGGCCGTCGACCTTGATAAAGCAGTTATGGATTTTTCCATTTATAAACAGGACGTATTTGAGAGGCGGATCAGGGAACCGGAGCTGCAGAGATTATACGAGCTAAAAATGAACTTGCTTCAATCCTTTCAAAGCGGAAAGGATGTGTGGAAGTCAGATTATATACGAAGACACACATAAGCTCACACAGGGGACAGTTCCCTGTGTGACAGGTATGCAAATAGCTCACACAGAGAACCGTCCCAATGACGTTAAGT
>DGGX01000229.1 GCA_002392385.1 Lachnospiraceae bacterium UBA3863 | reverse complement strand
GACCCTAACGACAGACCCTAAAAAACGTATACCTCATATCGGTCCAGACCCTAAAACCAGACCCTAAAAAACTTTGGGAAACCCTAAAAAACTTTGAATATCCGAACTTATTATCCCAAACGCAGCCCCCGCTTACCAGTTCCTGTCTCCATACTCGTAGCCGTCGCCCTCGCCGGCTTCGCGGCGGTCCTTCTCGCGCTGGGCGTCCTGCTGCTCCTGCATGGATTGTTGTTTCTGTTCTTTGAGCTCCCGTTCGATCTCGCGCTCGCGGGAGGTCTTGCTGCGGTCGCTCTGTTCCTGGTTCTGCTGCTGTTCTTCCTGCTGCTGCTCTTCCTCGTCCTGATTCTGGTCCTGGTTCTGCTTCATCTGCTCGAGCTGTTTGATGAGCTCATCGATCTCTTCGCGGAGCTTCTGGGCCTCGGGGTCGTGGCCGTCCGGACCTTCCGGGGCGGCGCAGCCTTCCTCGGTCAGGACAAGGCGGGCACTGCGCAGCTGCTGAATGGCCTGGTCGATCTTTTTGTCGGAATTGAGGTTCTCGAAGTCGATCTTGTGGATCATGGCCAGGGCCAGGTTCACGCGGATGGGGCACTCTCTGCCGTCCGAGGGATGGCAGTCGAGAGCGCGCTGGTAGCGGTCGATGGCCAGGTCATACTGCTCTCTTTTATAGTAGGCGTTGCCCGCGTTGTAGAAGGGCACATAGCCTTCCGGCACGTTGAGGATGGTCAGGGCTTCTTCCGCCGCTGGCGCGGGGGTGCCGTTCTCCAGCTGCCGGGCGAACACGGTGTTGATCAGGATCCTCGCGGCCAGAAAGAAGGCCGTCAGGGTCAGGACCACGGCGCCGGCAGCCATCAGGATCCGGCGGATGGCGCGGCTGTTGTCATCATGTACGTTCATAGGCTTCCTCACAGGCTTACTTCAGGATTGTTTCGCTCTTCCGGCCGGCGGCCGGAAGGGATGGCGCATGTCTCTGCTCTCCGGCCGCCGGTCGGAAAGGGTGGCGCAGTTCCTGCTGTGTTACAGCAGTCTCCCTCTGCGGATGAGCAGAATGATCTCCAGGGCCAGAACGATGAGGACCGGCCAGGCGTAGTAATAATAGACGTCCTCGTAGACCACGGTGCGCTTGCTGCCGGTGGCGGTGGATGAGCCGGCCAGGATGGCATCTGTCAGGTAACGGACGTTTTCGGACTGCTCCATGTGGATGTAGTCGATGCCCAGGTCGTCCGCCAGGAGCTTGAGGTTCATCTCGTCGATCTTGGAGACGGCGGTCTCGTGGGACTGGTAATCGTAGATCTCGGTGCCGTAGGTGTCGCGCATGCGGCCGCCTTTTTCCGTGCCGTAGCCCAGGACCGCACCGCCGTCCACGTACTGGGAGAGGTCCTTGTAGGAGAAGACGGAGTCTTCTTCGGTCACTTCTCCGTCGGTGAAGAAGAAGAGGATGGTCTGTCGGCCGTCTTTTTTGGAGGAGGAGACCAGGAGCTGTTCCATGGCGTCGTAGGGCACGTCGAGGGAGCTGCCCCGGGCGTAGTAGCTGTCCGGCATGTCGATGGTCCGGAGGGCATCCTGGACATTGTCGCGGTCCTGGGTGAAGGGGGCCAGGATCCTGGCGGTGTTCTCATAGCGGATGAGGCCGAAATTCGCCCCCTGCAGGCGCTCCATGATGTAGGCGCAGTCTTTTCTCACGCCGCTCATGCGGGTGTTGCGTCCGTTGTAGTCCAGGGCCCACATGCTCAGGGTGTCATCCACGACAAAAAGGACGTCCAGGTTTTTGGTCTCCACGTCCATGCTGCTGCGCTCCGTCATGGGACGCAGGCCGATGATCAGGACCAGGCCGGCGATGGCAGCCGTGCGGACCAGACCGGCGATCTTCTCGAAAAGGTCCGCCCCGCGGCGGGCAGCCAGCAGGCCGAATACGACCATGCTGAGGATGGCCAGTCCCCACAGAAAGACCGGGGGAAGGATCGGTTCATAATGCATAGTCATTCCCCCTCTTACCTTCGCAGGATCACGCCGGTGATCCCCGCGGTGATCAGCATGACCAGGAGCAGGATATAGGGCACTGCCGGCTGGTCGGTCTCTTTGGTCACAGTTACTTCCGCGACAGCCAGGGCTTCTTTTCTCTGGATGCCGGCCACGATATCGCTGACCGAGGTCTTCTCGCCGGCCAGGTAGAAGGTGCCGCCCGTGAGCTCCACGCACTGCTTGAATTCCCGCAGGCAGGTGTCATAGTCCATGCCGTCGTCCATGGAATCGAAGACCTGCATCTCGGGAAAAACGCCGTAGACCGTCACGTCGTTCTTGGCGCAGATCTGCGAGGCCTCTTTCAGCTCCACCAGGGGCTTGCTCAGGGCCTGCTGGCTGTTGTCGGTGGACATGATGATGCAGCGGGTGCGTTCCATGTCCTCGTCCAGGCCGGGGAAGCTGTAGAGGCAGGCCGCCAGGCCTTCGCCGATCAGGGAGCTGCCGCGCCGGTGGTTGTTGATGAGGGTCCCCGCCTCGGTGTCGTTCAGAAGCTGCTCCAGTTCGTAGTAGCGTTCCATATCCGCGTCGGGGATCTCATAGAGATATTCGTAGTCCCCGAACAGTTTCATATATTCTTCCTGCAGGCGGAAGTATTCCTTGAGCTCCTCCAGCCGCGAGATGACAAAATCATAGTCGTCCGTCATGGGGCAGAAAAGGACGGTGGAGGTGTTGAAGATGGAGATACCGAAACGGTCTCCCTCCAGGCCGGCCACCACCTCTTCCAGGCTGTCCACCAGCTGGTAGTTCAGTTCATAGATGGAATAGGAGACGTCCAGGCAGAGGAAGATGTCTCTCTTCTTGACGCCGCTGGTCACGGTCTCGGTCTTGTAGGGCCGGGCGATGAGCAAAAGGGTGCAGACGGCCGCGCCTGCCAGGCTCAGCGCCAGCAGGACCGACAGAAAGCGGAACAGGTTCCTGCGCCGGATATACTCCGGCAGACGGCGCACCGCTTCCGTGCCCGCCGCCAGGACGCCGCCGCGGTAGGTGCTGCCCCTGCGCCGCCGCAGGAAGGCCGCCACGCCTGCGGCGATGACCAGCAGGAGGATCCCTGCCGTCAGAATGATGGGATGCTTGAGTGTCATATGTGGTCTACCTCGGGCCGGCCCTTTACTGCCAGGTCAGAATCACTTCCCTCGTCTTCTTCAGCGCCTTGCGGGCATCCGCACGGGACCGCAGGGCGAACTCCGGCGTATAGTAGCTGCTGACAAGCTGCGTCAGTCTGGGGATCCCCACCTTCCGGATCTCCGTCAGGGTGAATTCATGGACATGGATCCCCGTCATCTCATGGACAAAAAGCCGCAGCACAGCGCTCATCTCCTGGAAGGCGCCGCGCATGTCCACCTGACCGGCTTCCAGACGCGTCTCCAGGGTGCTGAGCCTGGCGGCATATTCCTGCCGTTTGCGCTCCCGCCAGGCTGCGTCGTGCACCGGCTCCTGCACCTTCTTAGGTTCCCGCAGGATCCCCCGGATGAAGAAAAACCACAGCGCGGCCGCAGCGGCGGCCGCCACCAGGGCGATCACGGTGTAGCGAGTCATATAATACATGGGCGGCTGAAGTTCAACCGTAATATTCATGCCTGTACCTCTCAAACAGTTCCAGGGTCCGGTCCAGAATGTCCGCCTCGCTCTCGATGACTGCCAGGCCGCCCCGGCTGCGGCGCAGCCGTGCCCTGGCCGCCGCCAGGCCCTCTTCTCTCTCTCTGCGCTCCGCCTCCTGCAGGGCTCTGCCGGAGATCACGAAGAGATCCTCATAATGTCCCGCCTCCAGGTCATAGGTCCTGTCCGGCGTGAGATAACGTCTGAAAATAGCCCGGATACGGTTTCCGGCCCCGGCCGCCGTCAGCCTGCCCGCGGGCAGCTTCCGTTCCTTCTTCTCCTTCTCGGCCTGCCGTGCCTTCACCCGTCTTGCGGTCTGTGCCGTTCCGGTCAGCATGACGTCTTCCATGCACAGGACCAGCAGGTCGTTGTTCACGGACAGCTTCTTCAGGCGGCGGTCATCCAGGCAGGTGAGTCCCTTCCTGTCGGTCAGCACCACGATGATCTTCTTGCGCAGATCGATCTCCGCGGCGCGGTCCAGGACCTCTGCAAAGGGCGTGTGCTCCTGACCGTCCTGCATGACATTGCGATAGGTGTGCAGGAGGGTCTCCAGGTGGATATTGCCGGTGCGGAAGCCGCTGAACTGCATGCCCCTGGCACCGCCGAACAGAAAGGCATAGTCCGCCCCCTGTCCGTCCATGAGGTAGGCGATGACGCCGGCCGCCATCAGGGCGACCTCCCACTTGACCTCTCCGGAGGGCATATGGGCCAGCATGCCCCGGCTGCTGTCCGGCAGGAAGAGGACATTGTGGCGCCTCTCCGCCATGTAGCGGCGGATCAGGACCTTGCCGGTCCGGGAGGAGCTCTTCCAGTCGATGTCGTGCACGTCGTCTCCGGGCACGTACTCCTTCAGGTCATCGAATTCCATGCTCCTGCCGCGGTAGACCGAGCGGAAGGAGCCCTCCAGAATATTGGACGTCCGGCGGCGCGTATACAGCGATATGGCACTGCGTATGCGGTCCAGATAATCATAATTCACGGTGTTCTCACGCTCCCTACAAGCTGATCGATGACCATCTCCGGCTCCACGCCGTCGGCAACGGCCGCGTAGCTCAGGTTCACTCTGTGCCGCAGGACCTGGTGGCGCATCCGCTTCACGTCGTCCGGGATCACATAGGTCCTGCCCTGCATGAGGGCCACGGCCTTGGCGATGCTCAGGAAGGCGATGGAGGCGCGGGGGCTGGCGCCGATGCGCACATAGCCGCGCATATTCTCCGGCAGCACCTCATCCGCGTGCCTGGTGGCGTTCACGATGTCGGCGATATATTTCTTGATCGCGGCGTCGGCATAGACCTTGCCTACGATCTCCTGTACCTTGTCCACGTCCTGGATGGTCAGCACCGGGGGCTGTTTGCCCAGGGAGCCCTGCTCCATGCGGGTCAGGATCTCCGTCTCCTCCTCGGGTGAAGGATAGGTGATCTTCTCCTTGATCATGAAGCGGTCCGTCTGCGCCTCGGACAGGGGATAGGTGCCCTCCTGCTCGATGGGGTTCTGGGTCGCGATGACGATGAAGATGTCCTCCGGCATCCGGTAGGAGACACCGCCGATGGTCACCTGCCGCTCCTGCATGGCCTCCAGCATGGCGCTCTGGGTCTTGGCACTGGACCTGTTGACCTCGTCCAGAAGCACGAAATTGGCAAAAACCGGTCCGAAGATGGTCTCGAACCCGCCCGTCTCCTGGTGATAGATCTGGGTACCGATGATATCGCTGGGCAGCAGGTCCGGTGTGCACTGGATCCGGGAGAACTTGCCGTCCACGGCGTCCGAGATCGCCTTGGCGGCGGTCGTTTTGGCCAGGCCGGGCACAGATTCCAGGAGGATATGCCCGTCCGCCAGAATACCGGCGATGAGCGACAGCTTCAGCATCTGCTGTCCCACGACCCTTGTCTGAAAATAACCCGCCAGCTTGCGGATCACGTCCTGCGCGTAATCAAATTCTGTTTTGCTGATGTCGGGGACCTTGCCCTGGAACTGTCCGTTATCTGCCATCCTCTGCTCCTTCCCGTTAAACCGGTACCGGTCCTTATCATACTCATTCATTATGGCTTCCCGTCACAATGATGTCAAACCGGCCGGGGCCTCAAACTGTGATTTTTTCATGTCGGATCTGTGTTCTTTTTATGTCCTCCGGTCCGCGGCCGGATGGCCGGCAGGGCCTCTGTCTCCACATCCCCGTACAACTCCGCAAAGCGGAGCTGCTGCTCGAGCCGCTCCGCTTCTGCCTTGAATCCGTAATATTGAACGCGCCCCTGGCCGTCCCACCAGGCGTCGAAGTCCTCGCGGTCATCACGCGAGTGGCGCAGTTCCATCTCCACCAGTATGTCCGTCATCCGGTCCTGCAGGTACTGCAGGCGCGCCTGTATTCTCTCCCTGTCCATCCTGCTCCTTCGCGGTCTCTTCCCTGCCGGGTCCCTCTGTGCGCGCGGCATCCGCCAGCTCACACAGCTTCTTGAAGTTGCTCCGCCAGAGGCTGTTGTAGAGGCCGTCCTCGCCCCGTCCGAAGAGGATCCCGTGCCGGCCGCTTCCCGTGTAGGCCTCGATGTACTCGGGGAACCAGCGTGCCCGGCCGCCGCCCGCGTGGCGGAAGGTGCTGACACGTTTCTTCCTGGTGACAAAACACAGGGTCTTGGCATCGGTGGTGTGGACCCAGACCACCTCCCGCAGGGGAATGGCCAGCACGCCGCCGTACAGCTTGGCCAGGACGGCGTCCCGTGTGAACAGGAGGTAGTAATACTCGTGCGCCCGGGAAGCATCCCGGTCGATCCGGCGTCTCTCCTCCGGCGTGAACTGACGCATGGAGGCGGCGCAGCGGATCCTGGCGCCGATCATGGGCAGCCAGAAGAAGAGCACGGGGATGAGCAGGAAGAGCCAGGACAGTTCCTCCCTCACCAGAGGCGACTGGACGATGCGGTGATCGATCATGTAGCGGATGCCGTCGCGCCCGGCCCAGGCCAGGCCCAGTCCCAGGACATGCAGGAGGGTCACCGACCACCAGTTGGGGTGGTAGGAATGGATCTTCAGCATGCGCCGGCGCAGTCCGGGCATGTCTCCCTTCTCTCTCGCCGCCGCTTCCCGCTTCTGCTGCGCCTCCAGGCGGGTCTCCTGATGATCTGCCGCCTGTGCCAGCTTGCCGCCCACGATCTCCAGGCCGGCCTTGGCCAGCTCCCGCTCCTCTTTGGACAGGGTCTCTCTGGGCTCGTTGAAGGCGCCTTTTTTCTCCGCCTCGCGGATCAGGGTGAAGAATTCCTCCGCGGCCATGAGGGAATAGCGCTGGCTCTTGTTGCCGTAAACCACGCCGGTGGTGAAGGGTTCCAGGGCCTCCCGGAGCTCCGCCTCCCGCCATTTCTTCCTGAAGCCGGGGGACCGCAGGGTCACGGTATCCTCATAGCGGGTGACGATCTGCACCTTCTTGCCGTTGGGTGCGGGATTGACCCAGACGATGTCGCGCATGGGAATGGCCAGAAGGCCCTCTCCCATACGGGCGATCACGGCGTCCCGGGTGAAGAGCAGGCAGTGCAGGGCCCGCGCGCCGGGGGCGTCGTCCTCGATCCGGATCTTCTCGGAGGGGGACAGGACCGCCCAGGACCTGCGCAGTCTGCGCAGGCGCCGTATATCCTTCAGAATGCTCAGGACCAGGAGCAGGGCAAAAAGGGCCGCTCCGGGCAGGAGGAGGATCACCGCCGTCCGGCGGTCCCCGCTGCGCCAGATGTCCAGAGACACCAGCCCGCACAGGGCCAGGATCACTCCCAGGGGAATATAGCGCAGCTTAATCCCCTCTCCCCGGATATCCTCCGGGGGGAGTTTCTTCATTCTTCTGGTCAATGCCGGCATATCCTGAACAGCTCTCATTTCCTGCGCCTCTCCCGCTCACAGCCCGCTGCCGCGGGTCTCTTACTCAATAACCGCTGGCGATCACGTGCGGCATGCTCCTCTTGTGGGCGCTGCCCCGCTCCTTGGCGGCGATCTTCTCATCGATGGCCGGATCACCGCAGCTTCCCATGCGGATGTATTTATGAATATCACTGTAGAGAAGTCCCAGCTTCTCCTCGTCGGTCTTGCCCGAAAGGCCGTCCGTCGGCGGTTTCTCCACCAGTTCTCTGGGCAGCTCCTCCATGGTCAGGCCGACCTGGACCACCTCGACGCTGGTCAGGGTCGCCAGCAGGGCAAAATCACAGGACGTATCGCCGTCCTTGGTGCAGTAGCCCACCGTGGCCTCGCTCTTGTTGCCGGTGCCCACCAGCCGGGCGCCGATGGCCTGGGTGATGTAGCGCAGGGTCGTCATGCGCAGGCGCGGTCCCACGTTGATATCGCTCTCTGTGGAGAAGGCCACGTCGAATCCCTCGTCAGCCTCCATCACCGCCGCGTGCAGGGCCGTGTGCATGGCGCCGATATTGACCACCCGCTGACGGATCCCCAGGGCCTCACATACCCTGCGGCTGTCCGCGATATCCTTCTGCACGCCGTCCGGCAGCATCACGCCGTATACGTTGTCCGCCCCGAAGGCCCTGGCGCAGAGCGCCGCGCACACCGTGCTGTCCTTGCCGCCGGAAATGCCCAGCACCACCTTGTCAAAATGCTGCTCCGCGGCATAGGACTTCAGATTCGCGATCAGGGTGTCCCTTGCTGCCGCCGCGTTGAAAGTGTATTCCGCCATTCCTGATACCCCTTTCTCTAACCTTCCGATAAATTGCATTTCCAGTGATTTACGGTAATACACGGATTGCTTCGCTGCTTCGCAGCTCCCGCAATCCTCCCGCCCTTCGCAATCCGCTGATCTGCCTCGTAACGAGGCAGATCGCTTCTTGCTCAGGTCGGGGCGGGTCCCAAAGTCATGACTCGTTTTGTGCGAGCACAACGAGTCATGGACCTTGGTCCCCTGGTATTACCTGATGTCGTCGATCATCTGCATCTTCATCTCGTAGTACTTGGGTGTCATGTCGAGGTAGTGCTTGTGGGGGTTCTCGAAACGCTGTTCCTCCTGCCAGATCTCGGTGGCCAGCTGCTGTTTCACATAGGCCGCGATCTCTGTCACCTCGCGGTAGGGCATGACGCGCTTACCGCCCTCGATGACCTTCTCCTGGAGTTTCTTCTGGGTGCAGTTCTCAAAGTGGCGCACCTTCCAGGGTCTCTCGGGATCCACGAAGCGCATGCGCTTCGTGACGTCCACCTGCTCACCGGCCTTGGCGATGAGGTCGGCGATGGCTTGTCCGTTTTCGTCATAGATGCGGTACACATCCTTGAGGCCGGGATTGGTGATCTTCTCGACTGTCTCGGAGATCTTGATCCTGGGCTCCATGACGCCGTCCTTCTCCACGGCGCAGAGCTTGTAGACGGCCCCGAAGACCGGCTCTGACCGGGAGGTGATCATGCGCTCGCCGACACCGAAGGAGTTGACCTCGCCGCCCTGGGTCAGGATGGAGGTGATGGTAAACTCGTCCAGGCTGTTGGAGATGACGATCTTCGCGTCGGGGAATCCGGCATCGTCCAGGAGTTTTCTCGACTTTTTGGTCAGATAGGCAAGGTCGCCGCTGTCGATGCGGATGCCGTAATACTTGGACTGGATGCCCTTGTCCCTCATCTCCTGGAAGACCTGGATGGCGTGGGGAATGCCCTCATCCAGGACATCGTAGGTGTCCACCAGCAGCACGCAGTTGTCGGGATAGATCTCCGCGAATTTGCGGAAGGCAGTCAGCTCGTCCTCGTAGAACATGACCCAGCTGTGGGCCATAGTGCCGCCCACCGGGATACCGAATTTCTGGCCGGCCAGCACGGTCGCCGTGCCGTTCACTCCGCCGATGTAGCAGGCTCTGGCCCCGTAGACCGCCGCGTCGTTGTTGTGGGCGCGCCGGGCACCGAAATCGGACACGGCCCTGCCGCCCGCCGCGCGGACGATCCTGCGGGCCTTGGAGGCGATCAGGCTCTGGTGGTTGATCTGGGCCAGGATCTCCGTCTCGATGATCTGGGCCTCCACCAGGCCGGCCACCACCGTGATCACCGGCTCGCCGGGATACATGACGGTGCCCTCCGGGAAGGCATAGACGTCGCCGTGGAAACGGAAATCCGCCAGATACTGCAGAAAGGCCTCCTCAAACAGATTGAGCCCTCTCAGGTACTCGATGTCCTCCTCGTCAAAGTGCAGGTTCACGATATAATCCACGATCTGCTCCAGACCCGCGAACACCGCGAAACCGCCCCCGTCCGGATTCTTCCGGTAGAAAACATCGAAGGCCACCTTGGTGTCCTTGTTTTCCTGCAGGAAATATCCGTTGGCCATGGTGAGCTCATAGAGATCCATCATCATGGCAATGTTGGCCGCTTCTTTGTTTGCTTTCATCTCCTGGTACCTCCCCGGTAGAAATGCTTAATGTTTCCCAAAATAAATGTCATACCACACCAGGAAGGTGTAGATGGTCCATACCTGTCTCCAGAGATCCGAATTCCCGCCCAGATAGGCCTGCAGGATGTTCTCCACGGCTTCCCTGCGGAAGAATCTCGCCGCGTCCTCTCCCCGCAGGCGGCGCAGCACGTCGCCGTTGTAGCGGGCGTCCGCCATCCAGTGGCGGATGGGCACGATGAAGCCCAGCTTCTTCCTGTAGGCGACCTCCTCCGGCAGGACCTTGGCGGCCGCCCGGCGGAAAGCCACCTTGTTCTGCTCCGCGTTCACCTTGAAGCGGGCGGGCATGCGGGAAGCGATATCGAAAATACGACGGTCCGTCAGCGGCATGCGGATCTCCAGGCCGGCGGCCTCGCTCATCCTGTCCACGTTCAGGTAGATATCTCCCTCCAGCCAGATCCGGATGTCGATGTCGCTCATCCTTGTCAGCGGATCCTGTCCCGCGTTCTCCCGGTAAATGTCCTGCACCAGGTCGATGGGGCGGTAGGAGGGATCATAATGCAGCAGGAGCTTCTCCTTGTCTTCCTCCTTCATGATGTTGGTGTTGCCCACATAGAAGGTGGGGAGGTTGTCGCCGTAGCGCTCTGCGTTGCGGTACATGTTGTAGCCGCCGAAGAACTCGTCCGCGCCCTCTCCCGAATAGCAGAGCTTCGTGTGCGCGGCCGTCTCCCGGCAGGCGATGGCAAAAACGATGGCCGAGGCATCCGCCAGGGGCTGCTCCATGCCTTCCATCACGTAGGGGACGGCGTCGAAATACATCTCCGGCGTGATCCTGCAGCGCCTGTTCTCCCTGCCCAGCCAGGCAGCCGTCCGGGCCGCCAGGGGCGACTCGTCGAAACGGGGATCGTCGTAGCCGCAGGAATCCGACACCTGCGCGTCCGACATGGCCAGCACATAGGAAGAATCCACGCCGCCGGACAGGAAGGACTCCGCCGTCTCGCCCTCTTCCTTGACTTCCTTCATGATGGCCGCCAGGGTGCTGTGGATCTCCTCCGCCCATTCCTCCTCGGTGGGGCCCTCATCCGGCCTGAACACGGGGGCGAAATAGCGGCCCGTCCGGATCTGTCCGTCCTTGAAGATCAGCCAGTGACCGGGCATGAGCTTGCGGATCCCCTTGAAGAAGGTCTCCTCGCCCGCCGCGTAGGTCAGGGTCAGATAGATCTGCAGCATGCGCTCGTTCAGCTCTCTGCGGAAACCGGGCGTCTCCAGGATCTTCCTGAGAGAGGTGCCGTACAGGAACTGTCCGTCTTCCGTGAGGGTGTAGTAGAAGGGTTTGGTCCCGAAGGGATCCCGCAGACAGAAGATCGTATCCCCGTCCTGCAGCGCACAGGCGAACATCCCGTGCAGATGGTTCCCCATGTCGGTCCCCCACCGCTCATAGGCAGCCGCGAGGATGGCCGGCTCTCTCTCCTCTCTGCCGAGACCGGCACTGACTCCCAGCTCCTCACAGAGGGCCCGCCAGTTCCGGATATGTCCCCTGTACTCCAATACTTGTATCATTTCCTTCCCTCCAGTCTGTACAGCTCCTCGCGGATGTCCCAGACCTGTTCCTGGGCCCTCCGCACCTGTTCCCTGGCGCTCCCGATCCGGGACTGCACCAGCCAGTCAGCGATGGCTCCGTCGAAGAAATAATCCGCCATGCTGATAATGTCTCCCATCTCCACGTGCAGGTCCTCGAACTGCCGCACATCGGACAGCTCCTTCTTAAGCCTGCGCATGGCCCTTTTGGCCCGCTCGATATTGGCCTGGGCTTCGTGCATACGATTATGCTTCAGAAAGGTCGAAAAGAACTTTCCGCCGAAAAGATCCACCAGGCCCCAGATGCCGGCGCTGCCCAGACTGCTCTGGGCCCTGTCCAGATATTCGAGGGCCTCGTTGCAGGCATCGATGGCTTCCCGGATCTCCTTGTTCTGCAGCTGTGTGCGCATATCCTTCCCTCTTTACTTTCCTCTGTACGAAGACAGAAAGACCTGACACAGCCGTCCCGCTTCCGGATTCTGCAGAATGTAGGGCTTGAGCACCGTCAGAAAGCCCTCGGTGGTGGCTGTTTTCAGTTTATAGGTATCATAATACGTATGCATCATCTGCGTAAACTGCTCGTCGCCCATGCTCCTGCGCAGGCGCAGCAGGAAATAACAGCCGTAAGGGTAGACCGTGGTCTGATAGCTGCGCATCTCATTGGCGGGCAGGTCGATGAAGGGGTCGTGTCCCTCAGACTGGTTCCAGGTCTCCTCCTCGCCCATGGACCAGTCATACTCGTCGCCCAGACCCTGGTCATAGACATACTTCCTGTAGACGTGCTCGCTGAAGCTGGCAAAAGATTCATCCAGCCAGGCCTCCCTGTACTCGTCGTTGCCCACGGCGCCGTAGAACCAGTTGTGCCCCACCTCATGGGCCGTGACCACGGCCAGCTGGGAGCTCAGGGGCTTCACATAGCCGTCCTCATACCCTTCATAATACCAGAAGAGCTGGTCAGAGATCAGTACCAGTTCCGGATACTCCATGCCCCCGGCAAAAAGGGCGCACTCCGTCACGTCGATGGACTTATAGGGGAAGTGTCCGTAGGCCTGGGTGAAGGCCTCCACCGATGCGACACCGCTGTCCAGGAAGAGATCGCCCATCTCCTCATGCCGGGCATAATAGGTGGCGACCACGGTCACGCCTTCCTTGTCCAGGGTCTTCACCTTCTGGGCCAGGCCCTCGCCGGCGACCACGGCGATATCCCTCACCTGGTCCTCCGAGGACTGCCACACCGCGTAGGTCTCCGTCAGGCCCTCTTCCGCCTTCTGCTCCATGCCGGTCGCCGCCACGATCCAGTCCGCGGGCGCCGCCACCGTCAGACGATAGTCCGCCGTGTCCGAGCAGAAGCACTCTCCGCCCTCCGCAATATCGGGCACCGTGTTCCAGCCGTCCTCCAGATAGGCCGCCAGAATGGGATAGAAGTTGCCCAGCGCCAGCACGGGCTTGCTGCCGTCCTGCTCAAACCAGCCGGAATTGTCCGAATATCCGAAGGTCGCCCTGCCCCCGGCCTCCACGTCGGAGAGGATCGGGAAGACATAGTCGAAGGAGAGCTGCATGGTCTCTCCCGGCGCCAGCGGCTGGTCCAGATCGACCCACACCACGCTGTCGTCCGCATCGTCCCTGTAGGGCGACAGCGCACTGCCCGTCCGCATATCCTTCATGTCCGCGTACCGGGAATCCCAGCCATAGCCCTTTCTGCTGCCCCGGGAGGCCGCCAGATGCATCTGGGCATAGTCCCGCAGGCAGATCCTGTCCCAGGTATCGCCGGAGTCATTGCGGAAGGTCATGACCTGGCGGAGCTGCTGCATGCTGCAGCCCTCATCGGTCTCCTCCTCCGTAGGCGCGTGGACCACCAGATCGATGGCATACTGGTCTCTCACAGAAGCATCCTGCGCGACCGGTCCGCCCTTCTCATCTGACGCGGAAGAGCGCGCGTCCCCCGCCTTCAGGGCTTCAAAGGCCCGGCGGGCATCCTCCGGCAGGGCCGGACCGCCGGACAGTCCGTCCGTATCTGCCGACTCCTTCCCTTCTCCGCTGTCTGCCTCTTCCTCCGCGTCCTCGCCCGGAACGATGATCTCATAATCGCCGCCGTTCACCGCCTCCGCTTCCTGGGAGGCCTCACGGATACGCACAAATACAAACGCCGTGACCGCCGCGGCCATGGCCAGCGACACGGCAATGCCGATCACAAACAGTAAAAAACAGGTGCCTCTGCCCCGGCTGTTTCTTCTGTTCTCTTCCCTCAACGCACCTTCTCCTTATTCCTGTATTCTTCCCTGAATACCGGCACGCTTCCTTATTCCGACAGCGCCTGCAGATATCCGATCAGCCTGTCCCTGCTTCTGCGGCTCAGATCATTGTAGCGCATGAGCAGCATGTACTCGTCCGTTCCCTTGTTGACGATCAGATAATCTCCGCCCATCTCCCTGTCCGGATCATCGCCCAGGATATCATAGGGAGAGACCTTGAGGGTCTCACAGATGGCCATGATCTTGTCGGATGAAGGGTTGGTCTTCTTGCGCTTCCAGTCGCTGATACTGCTCTGCGCGATCCCCGTCTTCTGGGAGAATTCCTTCTGGGACATCCCCTGTGCCTGCATCAGCTTGAATATTCTTTCACTGATGATCATACTCTACCCCTTTCTCAGCTTTCCTGTATTCAGTTCTTTATGGTGGGATTTTCGCTTATGCGAATTATAAAATGAGGACGTTCGCTTGTCAAGTTAAATAGACCGCACAGGGTCCCGCACAGGGCAGGGTCCCGCACAGGGGACGGTTCTCTGTGCGAGCCGCAGAAATGCTGGCTTTTTTCCCTTTTTTGCCTTGCCCTCACACAGAGAACCGTCCCCTGTGAGAGCCTGTGAGAGCCTGTGAGAGGCCCCTTGTGTGACGCCCCCGTGTGAGGTCATGAGCAAAAATCGACTAATCCGGAATTAAATTCCGGATTAGTCGATTGCATCCTTCAGGCCGTTCATTCCCACCATGGAGTATGTTTCAGCGCGGCAGAAGACGGCCGGAAAACCAGAAAACATCTGGCATATCATTCACAGAGGCAGCTATCCTGAACTCTATCGGAACCCCGACCTGGACTGGCAGCAATTCTATGCCAGTTATATTAAGACCTATCTGGAACGGGACGTCCGCGAACTGTCTGTCGTGCACGACCTCGATGTTTTCCGCCGGTTTATGGCCGCTGTCGCCGCCCGCACCGGCCAGATGGTCAATTACGCCAACATTGCTGATGAGGTCGGCAGAGACTCTGCGACCATAAAAAACTGGATGTCCATTCTGGAAGCCTCCGGTATCATCTACCTCCTGGAGCCATATACACCTTCGGTCCTGAAGCGGGCGATCAAGACGCCCAAGGTCTATTTCCGCGACACTGGTCTGGCGTCCTACCTGACGCGTTGGCTCACCCCGGAAACGCTGGCATACGGCGCCATGGCCGGAAATATGTTCGAGACCTTCGTGATCTCTGAAATCCTCAAGTCCTACTCCAACCAGGGGATCGACTACCGTTACTGCGTCTCCTACTACAGAGGAAAGGACAAAAAGAAGATCCGTCATAACGGAATCTCGACGGAAGTGGAAGGTGAGATCGATTTTATCATCGAGGAGAATGGCATACTTTACCCCATCGAAGTCAAAAAGAACACCTCTGAAAAAGCCTATGCCGCAGCTGCCTTCCAGGTCCTGGACAAGGTCCCGGACAAAAAGCGGGGCATGGGTGCCGTCATCAGCATGTGCCCTGCCCCTGGCATGCTCAGGGAGAATGTACTGGAACTGCCGGTGTGGTATATCTGAGGATCTCGTGCCGTGCAAGGGAAGGAGTTCGGAGACCGGGCAGGCATTTCTGCGCAGGCGGACGCCGCAGCTGATCGAGAAGATCAAGGCGAACCTGTAACCTGCAAACGCTCCATTCTATGCTCCATCAGAGTCCACAGAGCCTCCTTCCTGTCCTCCGGCAGGCAGGAGGCTTCCAGTATGTTCCGGAACTGCTCTTCATGTGCCAGAAGGCGCCTGATCATGCGTTCTGCGGTCTGTGCGGAGAGATCGCAGTGTGACGCCAGGATGAGCAGGTCTTTTCTCCGAATATTTCTCTTCTTGCCATGTAACGTGAGAGCCGTCTCCTCCTTGTCCGCGGGAAGGATGACGTTTACCGGCAGCAGGTCATAAGCTTCCGACAGGACGAAGTCTCTGCCTCCCGGTGTCATCTCCCTGAGGGAGAAGTTCTTCAGGTGCATGTCGGAATTCCCGGTGAGAAAGCAGAACAGTATACGCTGATAGAACTCCGCCAGATCCAGTCCCGTATGCAGGGAATAGCGATCGATGATCTGCGTGCACCTCTCGTACGACCCCTTATATTTATCCTCGGTCAGCCGGCCGGACAGCTGGCAAAAGTCCTCCATCGCAAACATTTGCATGTGGTCCCCGGCGCTCTCCCTGTCGACCCTGCGTGTGATATAGGCGCAGCCTGCCTCTGTTCTCACCAGCGCATGCGGCACTGTGCGGATCCCTGCCGCATCCGCCATTCTCATGACCGCGTCCTCATATTCCGGCAAACAGGCATATTCTTCTGTCTGCGGCTTCAGAATAAAGCCCGCAGGATAGTCGACGATCGTCAGGCGATACTCCGGCTCTTTGGACAGATGTAAGGAAAGCTTCTTCTGTACGCCGGGAACGGTAAGACCCATATCCGCTGTCTCCTGCGCCAGGCGGAGCAGCGTCTTCTCTGACAGATCCAGCACGGGCAGATGCGCTGTTCCGAAGAACTTTCTGACGCACCGCCTATGCCATTGGCTGTTCTTTTCCTCTGCGGGAGCATTCTCCGCGATTTCCCGGCCGCAGCACAGACAGCGCATCTGCGTCCCTCCTTCCTGTCATGAATCCTTAGTTACCCCAGATTGAACGTTCTATACATCGGTACGGACGTTCATTCTTCTCTCCGTATGCTGACGTCCCCGATACAATCCCTGCAGGCGGCAAGCAGCGCGCCAAACCGGTCACGCCTGTCCAGCTTCCATGTGTCCCGGATCACCTGCAACAGCCACCCCTCCGGAATCAGGCCGTCAAAAAAAGGAAACAGCACTTCACTGAAATAAGGCTCCTTCCTCAGCGGAAGCGTTATGCTGGCAGCCACAGCGTCTGTGCGTTCCAGGTAGGCACTGTCATAGGAGAAAAGATATCCCTCTTCTGTCTCCTCGATCCGTCCCGCGGGGACATTCTGGATATAGACGGCTGCTTTTCTGTTAGTCTCGCTCATGATTCCTTCTCCGGCTGCCGGCAGATCCTGCCGGGAACCGCCTCCATGCCGAACATCCGCAGCGCCTGGTTGACCTTGTCCATGCGAACAGTCTCCTTGCCCTGTTCCAGTTCTCTGACAAAGCGCAGTCCGAGCCCCGACCGGACTGCAAATTCCTCCTGCGTCAGTCCTGCTTTTCTTCTCTCTTCACGAATATAGGATCCCAAAGTGCTCATAAAAAGAATTTACACCCTTTCGGGTGTAAACTCAAGTGTTTCGTGTGGTTTTATACCTTATCGGGTGCAAATCCACGAGATTGTGTTTTTATTGTACCCTTTCGGGTATAGCAGCGTGTGTGCCCATCCCTTTTTCTTACCCTTTCGGGTGTACTCACACAGAGAACCGTCCCCTGTGTGAGCGCATCAGCTCCACGAACATATCCCCGCACGCCGACGTGGTGGCGTTGCCGCCCTGGTCGGGGGTGAGGGCCTCGCGGTGGTTGACGAGCATGTCCTCCATGACGTCGAGGATCTTCGCGCCCCAGTCCTCGTGGCCGAAGAAGTCGAGGAGCTGGGAGGCGGACCAGATAGCCGCCAGCGGGTTGGCGATCTGCCGGCCCGCGATGTCCGGCGCCGAGCCGTGGATGGGCTCGAACATGGACGGGTACTTTCTCTCAGGGTTCAGGTTGGCGCCGGCGGCGAGGCCCATGCCGCCCGCGATCGCCGCGCCGAGGTCTGTCAGGATGTCTCCGAACAGGTTGGAGGTGACCACGATCTGGAACCGCTTCGGGTCCTTGACCATGAACATGGAGGCCGCGTCCACGAGGTAGGAGTGGGTCTCGACGTCCGGATACTCCTCGCCGACCTCCTTGAAGATGCTGTCCCAGAAGACCATGGAGTAGTTCAGGGCGTTGGCCTTGCTGATGCTGGTGAGGGTCTTGTGCTCTTTTCTCGCGAGCTCGTAGGCGTAGCGGATCACGCGCTCCGTCCCCTTGCGGGAGAAAACGCCGTTCTGAATGACCACCTCATTCGGCTGCCCCTTGTAGAGCCAGGCGCCGGAGCCGGAATACTCGCCCTCCGTGTTCTCGCGGACGAAGGTCATGTTGATGTCTTCCTGCGCGACGTCCTTCAGCGGGCAGGGGGCACCCTTCAGGAGCCGCACGGGACGGAGGTTCACATACTGGTCAAAATCGTGCCGGATCCGCAGCAGCAGGTCCCGCAGCGAGATGTTGTCCGGCACGCCCGGGTAGCCCACGGCGCCCAGCAGGATCGCGTCGAACTTGCCGAGCGTCTCGATGCCGTCGTCCGGCATCATCTTCCCGGTCTTCAGGTAGTACTCGCAGCCCCAGGGAAATTCCGTGAAATCAAACCGGAAGCTGCCGTCCAGTTCCGCGGCCGCCTTCAGCACCTTCACGCACTCCGCCATGACCTCCGGGCCGATGCCGTCCCCTGCTACGACTGCTATCCTGTAAGTCTCCATGTTCCCCTCCTTTTTGCAGTGCTGTCTGAAATGCCCAGGCGGCCAGGCCCGCCGCAGCGGGTCTGACCGTCAGTAGCTATGGAAGCTGTAGATCCTGTCTCTCTTACTTGATGAACCCGACCTGGCTGCTGATCAGCGCGACCTGCTCATCTTTTTTCTTATTATACTCCACCTTCTTCTCTTCGAAATAGTTTCTTCCGTAGGAATCGATGGAAACGATCAGGGGACCGAACTCCTTGACGTGGCTGTGCCAGAGGGTCTCGGGCATGCCCAGGTCCTTCCACTGGGCCTCGACGATCTCCTCGACCTCGGTGGCTGCGACGACCGCGTTGCCCGCCGGGAAAACACAGTGGATCGCGCCGAAATCCCTGCAGGCCCTCTCCGTGTTCTCCTTCATGCCGCCCTTGCCGACGAT
>DGGX01000169.1 GCA_002392385.1 Lachnospiraceae bacterium UBA3863 | reverse complement strand
GGCGGCCTGGGGGGCCTTGGTGCCGATCTTGATGGTCCAGGCGCGGCATTCGTCCTCACCGGCGGTGAGGAAGCTCATGAGGCCGAGGGTGTGGTAGCTGGCGCGGACGAGTTTCTCGAGGCCGGATTCGGAGAGGCCGAGGTCCTCGAGGAACATGGCCTTCTCCTCGTCGTCGAGTTCGGAGATCTCGGCTTCGATCTTGGCGCAGATGACGAATACTTCGCTGCCGTTCTTCGCCGCGTATTCGCGGACCTGGGCCACCTGGGCGTTGGAGGCGCCGTCGTCGGCCAGGTCGTCCTCGGAGACGTTGGCGGCGTAGATGACGGGCTTGGCGGTGAGGAGGTTGTAGCTGTCGAAGAGCTTGCGGTCATCCTCTCCGTCCACGAGGCCGTCGGCGATCATGGTGCGGGCGAGCTTGCCGTCCTCCAGATGGGCTTTGATCTTCTCGAGGAGGGCCAGCTCCTTGCCGGCGGTCTTGTCCATGCGGGCGGTGCGGTTCACCTTGGAGATGCGGCGCTCGAGGACTTCGAGGTCGGCGAAAATGAGTTCCATCTCGATGGTCTCGATGTCGCGGACAGGATCCACGCTGCCGTCCACGTGGACGACGTTGTCATCCTCGAAGCAGCGGACGACGTGGACGATGGCGTCCACCTCGCGGATATTGGCCAGGAACTGATTGCCGAGGCCCTCACCCTTGGAGGCGCCCTTGACGAGGCCCGCGATGTCCACGAACTCGATCACGGCAGGCGTCACTTTCTTGGTGTGATACAGCTCGCCCAGCTGGCGGATGCGCTCATCCGGCACCGGGACGATGCCCACGTTGGGGTCGATGGTGCAGAAAGGATAGTTCTCCGCCTGCGCCCCGGCCTTGGTCAGGGAATTGAAAAGAGTACTTTTGCCTACATTGGGAAGTCCCACGATACCGAGTTTCATAATGTCTATTTCTCCTTGATTTTACTGCATTTCTTCGGCGGCCGGTGCCATTTCGGTGCCATCCGGTGAGTTATCCACATTATCCACAGTCGTTTTCCGGCTTGCGAAGACCTTAACTCCGTCCTCTATCGCGTCCTTTGTGGCATGTACGTACCTGTCCATGGTCATCGTGATCGACGCATGCCCCAGCAGTGCCTGGAGGACTTTCGGGGGCACCCCTGCTTCTGCCGCCCGTGTCGCGTACGTGTGCCGCAGGTCGTGCATGCTGATATGCTTTATGCCGGCTCCGTCGCAGATCTTGTAGAGGTGGGTGTCGTAGCTGCTGTTCTTCGTGGGCAGCCCCGTCCTCCAGTTTAAAAAGACCAGATCCGCCATGTCCAGGATCCGCTTCTCTCCGCTCCGCCTGTCCAGGTACGGGAGCTTCAGGAGCAGCTCGTAGACCGGCCTATTGTGCGTGTGTAGCGCCGCTGCCCGAAAGGCGGCCTCTTCCTCGACGGTCATCGTGCGGATGTCATCGACGGCCCGGAGAGGCGAGGTGAAATTCACGCCGTCCATAGGGTGAGTACGGAGCAGGCCGTTCCGCATAGCCTGCTTAAACATGCTGCCCAGGCAGATATAGGTCTGCTTGATCGTGCTGCCGGCGTAGCCGGTCTCTTCCATGGCGTTCAGGATCCGGCGGCAGTGGATCGGCTTGACGTCCGTCAGCTTCAGGTGCCCGATGATGGGCTTCGCGTCGCGGATGTACCGCTCCCGGTAATTGCGCGGCGAGTTGGGGGACAGTCCCGCGCAGATATCCCTGAGCCAAACTGCGTGCCATTCGTCGACGGTCATGTCGGGCTTATAGCCCCCATTCTCGTCCGCCTCCCGCTGCTCTGCCAGCCAGCGTCTGGCGTCGGGGAGTTTCGCAAAAGTCTTTGACTTGCGCCCCCCTGCCCGCGTGACGAAGCGGACGATGTAGGCCCCGGATGGCTTCTGATGGATGCCTTTTCCGAGATCCTTTCCTTTGATGTCTGTTCCCATTTGAGCTTGCCTCCAGTTCCCGGGAGCGTGGATGCGATCTTATGATACCACAACCCGCCCCCGATTGTGTACCCTTCAGATCGCTGTTGCGTTCTCCAGATAAGCCTCCAGTTTCCTGCGTTTGATCATCTTCTTGGTGCCGTTGTAGACGACAAAGGGACAGCGCGGGTCCCGTGCCATTTCGTGGAGCCGTGTTGTCCCGATGCCGGACAGCGCCGATGCCTCCGCGATGGTCAGCAGGATCATGTCTTTGATCTCTACCTGTATCTTTCTTCCATAGTCATGCCTCCGTGACAATGTGATTTATGAGTCACGGATATATGTCTGTATTTCTCCCCGGCGGGGGCTTTTCCGCCCGAAAATCCGGGATCCTGGATCCGGACAAGATCTATCCGTTCTTCATCGAACGCATGGGGGCGGTGATATATACGGACGACGATTTCGAGATTAACATCAGAAAGGTGGGGTAAAGAAATGGGTACTGTAAACGAGATCTTCGCAGATTTACATGCGCAGGGCGCGGCAGACAAGATCATGGAGACCGCGGCCGTCGAGGCATACGGGACGCTGTATGAGAGCAGTGCCGCCCTGGGAGTGGACAAACGGTCCATCCTCTGTAAGGCGGCGGCCGTGACCAGGACGCCGGCCATCCTCCTGCTCCGCGCATGGGGACATCTGGAGGACTTGAGGGCATAAAAATAGCCCCGGGGAGTTACTTCCCCGGGGTTTTCGCTTTTCTTTTCTCTTCCTTTTTATTTTTCTTTTGTCATCCCCTGATACAGGCGCATCAGCCAGGCAACACAGGCAGCTTCGTCCGTCTCTTTAATCGGCATGCCGTATGCCTGCATGACCGCCTTGTCGTTCAACTGGTGGGCCTTCCGCAGTTCCGGCGGCATAGTCAGAGGGTCGTAGAGATCCGCCAGGCTGCTGTCCGGGTAGAGGGCACGGGCATCCAGGATCCCCTGGGCGGTCTGCTCGATCTTCTGCTTCTGGTCTTCCGTGGGGGTGGGCCAGGGGAAGTTGTTGTAGACGATCGTGTTGGAGTAGCTGTAATTGCTCTTTAGACGACCGGCAACGGCACGCATCCATGACATGTGCACATTGGACATCAGAACGCCAAAATGATAAATGGTTGACTCCTGAATGACAAAGAGTTTGCGCAGGAGGAAAGCCGCAACATCTCAGAGAATGCACGCTGGGCC
>DGGX01000228.1 GCA_002392385.1 Lachnospiraceae bacterium UBA3863 | reverse complement strand
GAGTTTCCTGGACTGGCGGAGCGTGGCGCCGAACTCGTTGAGCAGCTTCGTCGCCTTCGCCTCGGCACGGTCACGCATCTCGACCTTAGGATTAGCCTTCTTCATCAGTTCCCCCTGACGGTTATGAGCCTCATACGTCTCACCCTCTTCCTCCACTTCCTTCCGGAGGCGCCAATAGCGGTCGTAGTGGTCAGCCCACAGCAGCAGAGTCTGCAGGTGGCTCTTGCGGAGCTCGCCATCACGGATCAGTTCATTGCATTTTTCACGATACAGAGCCTTGCCGCGTACGGTCAGCTCCTTATATCCGCTGATCCGGATCTGGCTGTGATGGGTTATCAAATCAGTATTCATGTCAAAAAGGTTTCAAGATTTCACTTTTGTCGAGATCAAAACTGGGGGCGTGGTCTTGAGCGATGACGTCACAAGAGATTTTGGCCCCCTACCCCGTCATCATCCCAGGCTATGCCTATAATGTCTCTGCCGTTAAATAGTTCATCGATAAAGAAGTCTGCATTCTCATCAGCATCCTTTGCACTCATCGGGATCAGTTCCCTTGAGCCGTCTGAATACATCAGTAGCAGGCCATCATCCTTAGGCTCCCAGCCAACGATATAGCTGCAGCGAATAAATCTCACTCTTTTGCTCATTGCTCATAATCATTTAGCGCAGTTCAACCTGAATTGATTCACGTGTCGAGTTAAGCAGGTCAATAGCCTGGTTATATCCTTCCAGCTTCCCCTTGTAATAGCTGCGATCGGCATCGGTGAGAGGACCGCTCAATAATACAGTTTCTACTATCTTCGCCCTGCATTCCAGGGCTACACGGATTTCTTCGATCTTGTTCATTGCTCATTATGTTTACGCCGCCAGGCGGCAATTATACTCTTGTCTCTCTGTCCCTTCTCGTGGTTGCAATCCTCGCAGAGGGACTGCAGATTGCTGGTGTCATAGAAGTCCTGGCACACCGGCCAGGGGATGATATGATCCACGACGTCAGCCGGCTTGATGATTCCCTTTCGCCGGCACTCGGCGCACAGCGGATGACTCATCCTCCAGGTCTTGCTGATCCTCGTCCACCTCGATGTGTGATAAGGATCCGCAGACCTATCCCGATGGTACCGTCCATCGTGACTGTCCACCCTGTCAGGGCTATCCCATCGCAGCTTCATCCTTCAACTCCTTTATCCGTCGCATCAGATATTCCTGGGTGCTGCTCTTCCCTGACAGGGCTTCCATCACCCGCTCGTCCATCGTGCCCAAGGCAACGAGATGATACAACAGCACCGGCTTGCCCTGACCCTGTCTGTAGAGTCTGGCATTAGCCTGCTGGTACAGCTCCAGGTTCCAGGTAGGCGTGTACCACACGATGATCCTGCCGCCCTGCTGCATATTGAGTCCGAAGGCCACTGACGCCGGATGGCACAGAAGCACCCGGATCTCGCCGGCATTCCAGGACTTCAGGATCTCCGGCTCTCCCTTGAAGGTCACAGGCTCATAGTCCTTCAGAGTCTCGAGGATCCTGGTCTGTTCGTGCTGGTAGGCGTAGAACACCAATACCGGTTCACCTGCTGCCTCGACAAGATCCTCCAGGGCTTCGAGCTTGGAGCGCCCGACCTCGTGCCAGTCGTGGTCATTGTCGTACACGGCGCCTCCGCCATACTGAAGGAGCTTGTTGGTGAGTGCCGCTGCGGTCACAGCCTCAATCTCCGTCTCGTCGATCTCCAGCAGCTGCTGACGCTCGAACTCCTTGTATCCCCTGAGCTCGCCCGGCGTCAGGACGATGTCGGTGCCGGCGGTGATGAGGTCAGGCATCTCCAGGTAGTCATCGGCTTTCATCGACAGGCAAATGTCGCTGATCGCGTCGGTGATCTGTTCCCTGGCTCCGACCTTCGGCTTCCACTCGTAGACAACGTGACCGTTGTGACGTCCGGGCTTGAAGTACCTGGAGCGATACGTGGTGAGGGTCCGGCCAAGGCGCTCGCCGCGGTCAAGCAGCTCGATCTGGGACCACAGGTCCATCAGGCCGTTGGGCGAAGGTGTGCCGGTAAGCTCGATCATCCTGTAGATCTTCCACCGCATCCGGCGGATCGCCTTGTACCTCCGGCTCTGGGGATTCTTGAACGAAGAGGACTCATCCAGGACCACACAGTTGAAAGGCCACCTCACCAACTCGAGGTCGCAGTAGTTCACCAGCCAGGCAAGGTTCTCCCTGTTCACCACGTAGATGTCGGCATCGGCGTCCAGGGCTCTCTTCCTCTGCGCCGCCGTGCCCATCACAACTGAGAGCCGCAGGTCCTTCAGATGGTCCCACTTCTGGACCTCCGCCGGCCAGGTGTTCCGGGCAACGGACTTCGGCGCCACAATCAGGACCTTGTTGACCTCCAGGTAATCCTCCATCAGCTGCTGAATGGCGGTCAGTGTGATGACGGACTTGCCGAGGCCCATTTCCAGGAACAGGGCGCAGTTCGGATGGTCGATTATGAAGCGGACGGCCCGCTCCTGGTATGCGTGTGGAACGTATCTCATTTCTCGAGTATCATATCATAGCCTATTACGTCGAGGGCTTCCAGCAATGTCGGGGTGGAGTCGATGATGAACACGTCGAAGCCGAGGGAGCGCAGCTGCCCGTGGCAATGACGCTGCAACTCGGTGGGCTTCTTCCCGGTCGTCTTGATCTCCGCGAAATACATCCGACCTCCCGGCATAAGGATGAGACGGTCGGGCAATCCGCGGTGAAGTTGGCTCATCAGTTTCAGTGCCTGCCCGCCTCGTTTCTCGACCTCTTTCCGGAGCTTTCTTTCCAGGGTCTTCTCGGACTCTGTTACAATGTTACTCGCGCGCGCGAGAAAATGCGTGGAGGTGCGATTAGGCAGGTCTGTATCTTTACTATTCATCCTAATTGACATTTTTATGTTTTTACCTGTTTTTATTGTAACATTGTAACACTTTTGGTCGTACGCGCTGAATATCAATATTTTATGCCTGTTACAATACTTGTTACAATACCTGTTACAATAGAATTGTTGTAACACTTGTTACAATAGCTGAAAATTCATTGTAACAGTTATTGTAACAGGCCGTTTTCACTGATCATCTTCCTTTACTTCTACGACCTCGCCACCCTTCAGGCGGTACCAGGTGTCGGCCTTATAGGTCTCGCCGTCTATGACAAAAGCCTTCCAGGCTGCGATGCCGAAATCGCTCTTGTTTTCTTCAGCCAGTACGAGGATGGCGCCGAGCCCACCTTTTACCTTCACGCCGTTTCCTCGGGCAGCTGCGATGCCTTCCTTTCCGACTTCTGCCGATCCACGGCTGACGGCTGCACCGTATGAACCTGCGGAGGCTGCACCGCTCTCACCTGCGGAGGCTGCACCGTATGAACCTGCGGAGGCTGCACCGCGATAACCTGCGGAGGCTGCACCGCGATAACCTGCGGAGGCTGCACCGCGATCACCTGCGGAGGCTGCACCGCTCTCACCTGCGGAGGCTTGCTTAGGATTGGTGTGCTCCTCAGTACAGTGTTCCTTGTTGTACTCGAATGTCGCCCTAACAATACCGGCTACATCCAGCCGGGCACCGATCTTGATTTTTGACGAAGCTATCTTCGTTCCTTCGCCATCACGGTCCAGGATACCGTCCTGCTCCACTTCGTGTACTACGCAGTTGCCAGCAGGGTAATAGTCCAGGACATCCACCGCCCGCTCACAGGCGTGGAAGCCGCGTTCGCAGGCCTTGATAGGTCCTTCCATTTCGTACTCCTGCCCCTCATCATACTGAAAGTCTCGGCAGGTCATGTCTTTGTTGAATGCCTTATACGTTTTCATCGCGATAATATTGGTTTTTGGATTATTCGTCTCTTACATAGTTATCGAAGATTCTGAGGTCGGTGTGTCCTGAGCAGCGCTTGATGGCGTGAACGTTCTGGCCTCTGAGGACGTTTATGGTGATGGCCGTGCGGCGGGCTGTGTGGGAGGAGATCAGCCGCCACTTGGGAATGCTCTCCACCACGAGTTTTCCCTCCCTGCGCTCTTCGATCCGGATAGGATCATCGAAGCCGATATCCTTCATCAGTTGATGAAGATAGAAGTTGTAATTGCCAATGGTTGCCTTGTATGGCGCTTCATAGTTGTAGCGCTCCAGAATCCTGTACGTTGTCTTGGCGTCCACTGCATAGCGGTCGATGTTCACAACGGCGAGGTTGCCGGTCTTCTGCTGGGTGATCCGGAAGATGTTACGGTTAAAGCAGGAAGCGTCGATCCTCACCATATCGGAATAGCGCTGGTAGAGGTTGCAGGACAGCACGAACATATCGCACACCCGGTGCATTGTGTCCCGGAAGTCGGAGCGCCTGTCGGCATAGAAGAGGTCGATGTCGAAGTAGGCCACCCGCGACACCTCATCGGCGGTCAGCGCAATCTTCTGGCTTTGGATGTGGGGTACCTGGAAATCGCAGTAGGTCGGAGCGACGGTAGCGTTGTACTTCACGGCCCAGTTAAGTATGGACCGCAGCTGTGAGCACATCGTGGTGATGGTCGAGGCGCGGAGGCCCCTGCCCTGGCAGAACGCGATGAAGTAGCCCCAGAAGACGTCGGTCACCTGGACGGGCTTGAGCTCAACACGGTATTCCTGCTCGAGGATCTGAAGGTTGTACACGAGGCATCCGATGGAGGCCCGGTACCCCGGGTGGAGGCGTGACTTCGACTTGACGCATGCCCGGATCACCTCCATCAGCGAGCAGTCCTTCAGATTGAGGGTGAAGGGATCTCTCAGGGAGTGTTCCAGGTAGGCCCGGAAATCAGCAGTCACGGCAGTCACATCCGGCTGTTTTTGGAAGGGAATTGCAGTTGTCATCATCAGTTTTGTCGTTTATCGTTTTGTCGTTTGTTGGCCTCGAGCGCGATGATCTCAAGGAGAGATTCCCGCAGCTCCGCAGCCGTCATCGTCGTGTCAAAGTCGTAGACGGACTTCAGCCCGTGTACGATATCCCAAAGTGTAGGCAGGTCAGGCATAGCAATCATTATTCAGGTTCATTCAGTATTGTAAATCTCCTTTGGAGGCCGTATACGTCATCACGGGAGTGGCCCGCATATTCCAGGCAGTCCAGCTTCCGCAGGATCTGGTTGATCTCTTTGGTCCGGTACCGCGTCTTCTCGTCCATCTTCTGCCCGAAGCACTCGACGAGGATCTCCACGGCGCAGATCGTCTCACGCCTGATGCGCGGCTCCTCGCTTGCCGTCTCCGAGCTGGTCTGGAACCAGGCGCGGCGCTGGTCCATCGTGAGGCTGCTCCACGTAGCCGGCAGGGCCTTGTGGACAAACTCTGCGATGATGCCCGCCCTCTCGTCTGAGGTGATCTCGTTGTGTTCCTCCTGACGGGCCCTGGCCTCAGCCTCCATCGCCGGATCGAGGTAGAGGGTCTCGTGGGCCTTGAAACGCACGACGGCCTCCGCCCACAGCTGGTCGACTTCTCCCTCGAGATCCTCGAAGACGTTCTTTCCTGGAAGGTCCGCGCCACACTCGATCACCCAGAAGCGGCGGTTGCCGGTGTCCCCTTTCAGGAAGGTATTCTCGTTGGTGGTGGCGAAGAAAACGCACTGGCGGCGATAGGTCTCAGTCTTGCGCCCATACGCGGGGCGGTACGAATCGTCTTGCTTGGAGAGGAAGGCCTTGTATGCCTCGGAGGTTGAGCGCTTGTAGTTGGTGAGCTCTCCCATCTCGGCCAGCCATTTCCCCCTCAGCTGCTCCATCGCCTCCCTGCCCTCTATGCTCGTGAGGGAGTCTGTGAACCAGGTATCCTTGGCCATCTTCCGGATCAGGGTGGACTTGCCGGTGCCCTCCGGGCCGATGAGGGTGAGGACGTAGTCGTACTTGATGCCAGGAAGCATCACGCGGGCCACGGCGGCGGTGAAGTGCTTGCGCGTCATTGCGCGGGTGAGTGGCGTGTCCTCCGCTCCCAGGTAGTCGATGATCAGCGTGTCAAGGCGCTCCACCCCGTCCCATTGCAGGCTGTTGAGGTAGTCCCTGACTGGGTGGAAGCAGTTCTGCGATACGGCGATGTCATTGGCGTCGAGCAGGGTGGTCTTCGACGAGAGGTCATAGTGCTGCGAGACGTACTCGATGAGACCGGCGTCGTCGGTATTGTTCCAGTACGGGTCGATGCTCATCTTCCTCCACGGGAGATCCCGGCGGAGCACGATACGTCCCTGGAAGAGGTCGCTCGCTGCGGCGCCCTTCAGACCCTTGTCATTGCGGCATATCAGCCCGAAGTTATACGGCGAGGGAAGGAATGCCTTGCCCTTGGCATCCATCTTCAGGTCGGCCATCCAGGCGTCATCGTCGGTCTCCTCCTCGGGGATCTCGATGCCGGCGAAGTCTTCCTGGAGGGAGCGTATCTTCTCCTTCGCGAGCAGCTGGGAGACAGCCTTGTCGGCGCGGGCCATCTTCTCCATTTCCAGGAACGAGGGCAGGCGGTTCACAGGCGTGTTGATGTCGGCATCCTTGTCCGCATCCCCGAAGAGGTGCAGGCGCACCATATCGAAGGCGTTCACGAGCTTCTCGCAGCAGGGGTCGGTGCCGTGATGGGAGTAGGCCCATTTGTCCTCGTAGATGACCAGTCCGCCGGCTGTGGAGCCCGCCGCGAAGGTCCAGCGGTCCGGATGTCCGGTCGGGACGTATACGTCGCTCAGGAAGGCCTCTATGGCTTCAGTGATGGAGTAGGACCGGCAGAAGGCGCCGATGACGCCGCCCTTCTCGACGGGATCCTCCTGCCGGGCGCCGGCCTTCCTGGTGATGGCCTTCGTCACCCTTTTGCTGACGGGCCACTCGAGCGGGTTGTGCCAGTCGGTGTAGGAGTCCAGGATCCTGTCCGCGTCGGCGGGTCCGCCCTGCCCGGTCTCGTAGACGAAGTCCACGTCGGCCGGTGCCGAGGGCCAGTACATGAGTCGGGACGGCTCGTAGGTGGAGTCGTCGAAGAGGTCGATGCCGATGTCGTCGGCGAGCCTCCGGGCGATGGGGACGTATTCGTCGGGCGACACCTCCCTGGAGAGTGGTACGACGATACGGTAGCGCGGTTTGCTTGGCGTGTGGCTGTGGGTGGAATAGAGGCACCAGGCGGTGCCGCCCAGCATCTCCCTGACGGTCTCGACGGTGGCGGCTGTGCCGAAGTCGATGTCGAGGGTGACGAGGGATCGGGCGGTGATGGCGTCGGCCTTGCGCCGGCCCCCGTCGCGGACGGTGCCTCCGACGAAGCCTCCGATGTCCTTTACCTTGCCCTGAGCCGTCTTCGACATGGCCCTGTACTCGGCCGCGGACTCGCGGGTGTGCTTGCATTTGGCAAGCCGCGTGGTCAGCTTCTCCCACGAGGTGGCCTTGTTAGGCCACTCCGGGGAGGTGCGTGACGGCGCGACAGATATGACATATTGTTCCATGGCTATCTACAGGACGAATGATTTCTTCTTGACAAGGTTCCCGATATAGCCGCGGCTCCTCAGTTCGTTGACAAGTTCTTTATCGGTCGCGTTGGCAAGAAAGACGGGCGCGGGGGAGGGTTTTTCCATGAGCTCATTCACGACAGGTACTTCCTTTGGAACGAGGTCCGTGCCGATCCGAATTTTCGGCACCGGCTTCTTTTCGGGCGCCGCCTCTTCCTTTGCGATGAGTGCAGCCTTCCGTTCCTCCCTCTTACGGGCCCGACGCTCACGCTCATGGGCTACGGAGCACTCCTTGCAGTAGGACTCCAGGCCGCTCGCGTTCGCCCTGTTCCGGTTGAACTGGCCAGTCTGCTTGTATTGCTTGCACTTGCCGCACCAGTGCATCTCCTGCCCGGTCTCCTCGTCAATGTAGTCCGGATGGGCGGACACGCAGCCCCGTCTCTTGGGCTTCCCGCCCTCCAGGGCGCTCTCGGCTTTCTTCCAGGCATGTCTCGGGCGGTGGCCCTTGTTCTGCTCGGAGAGGCACTCGTTGCACAAGGGCTGGTAACCGTCCTTCGTCCTGGAGTGTCGGCCGAAGGCGGTGAGGGGCAGTGCCCGTCCACATCTCTTGCAGATCTTTGTCTGGACGTCGTCCTGTATGGACCCCGTCTCGGCGAAGTTGTCGCAAGGCGATTGGAGGAAGGAGACCTCGCGTCTCTTGAGCGTACACCACGGTCCGTTGGCTTGGTGCATGATGTAATGGTGGCAATAGCCGCAGATTCTATCCATATATCAGTCTTTTTTGTAATAATCTGTGATATAGCCGGCGCCCTTGAGCGGGAGGCCGGGGGCCCATTCAATGGGCTCGTCGAAATAGGGGTTGAGGATGTCGTCTGGAGATCCGGCGGGCACCTCGCAGATGCACTCGTCGTGGACATGGAATACCGGCTTCTGCCTGTCGTCGTGAAGTCTTGTCATAACGACAGCGAGACAGTCCCGCGCCACTGCCTGCGTGATGTTCTCGGTGAG
>DGGX01000252.1:21388-49169 GCA_002392385.1 Lachnospiraceae bacterium UBA3863 | reverse complement strand
CATACTTGGCTGTGATGAACAGCATGGCTACCTGCAGTGCCCATACAAGAATCTCCCAGAATACCACGAAAGGAAGCCCCAGGATATGGGGTTCAAGAGTGTTGAGTGCGGGGATGAAGGACGGCGCGAAGGCCAGGATCCAGATGATGATGTGGATCCATACAACTCCCCAGTTGGTGAGTTTGCTCATGATAGCTACCCCTTTCTGAAATAATAATCGATAAGTGCCGGACAAAGGCTTGATGTGCCTCTCCTCGTCCATGCGCGCCCGCCTTATTCGCACCCGGCGGCTGACGCCGCCTCCGCCCCGCTTCGCGTGGCGTGGCGGAAAAGTCACGCAGGGACTTGAACAAAACCAGCGCCCCGTCTCAGAATGCTCCGCATTCTTTGGGGCACTTCACAGCACCCGTCTCAGAATGCTGCGCATTCTGAGACTCTCGGCGGACAGAGGTGCTTCGCGCCTTGTCCGCCCGGTCCACCCGCGGATTCGCGGTCCGGAAAGCGAGCTTTCCGACCGCTCTCCCGCGGCTGTCCCTGGTGCTGTTTTTTACAGATATTGTCCATTATCGCAGTTCACGATCTGGCCGGTGATGCAGCGGGCGAGGTCGGAACCGAGGAAGAGGGCCAGGTGTGCCTGGTCTACGCAGAAGGTGGGCACGTTTCTGACGGACTTCTTATGAAGGATGGGCAGGTAGTCAACGGTCTTGGGTTTGGCATTGGGATCCTTGTCCAGGCCGTAGTTGTTGTCTTCCTGACCCAGCGCCAGAGGAGTCACGGTGAAGCCGGGGCCCACGACGTTGCAGTTGATGTTGGTGCCGACGCAGCGGATGGCGACAGCCTTGGTCCAGTTGTTGAGGCCGCCCTTGGCGCCGGAGTAGACCGCGCCGCAGAGGGGACGGGTGCCGTTGATGGAGGAGATGTTGACGATGTGGCCGTAGTTCTGCGGCAGCATGATCTTGAGGGCTTCGCGGGTGAAGCGGACAGGAGCCTTCAGGTTGAGGTCGATGTACCAGTCGACATCCTCATCCGGCGGGGTCTCAGCGATGTAGGGATCGCCTGCGCCGGCGTTGTTGACCAGGATATCCAGACGGCCGAACTTCTCCTTGATCCATGCGAAGAGTTCCTTGATCTTCTCGGTGTCTGTGACATCCATCGGGAATGTGCAGACCTCCGCATAATCGAAACGATCACGGATCTTCTGTGCAGCTGCTTCCAGTTTCGCTGCGCGGCGGGCGATCATGATGACCTTGGCGCCGTGCTGGGCATACACTTCTGCCATCTTGAAGCCCATGCCGTCCGAAGCGCCGGTGATCAGGGCGATCTTGCCGTCCACCATACGGGAGTAGTTGAACGTGTAGTTCATCTCATCTTCCTTCGGTGCGATGGCCCTGTAGTCATCCGACGTGGGCTGCCAGCTCTGGTTGATGTACTTTTCGTCCAGTCTCAAGAGTCTCTCGTTAACCATGGATATACTCCTTTCCAGTATTGTGCCGCGAGGGCACCTTCCAAGTATCTTGCCCGATAATAGAGCAACCACCGTGCCAGAAAACCGTGTCTCATTCGCTTTCGGCATCAATCTCTATGCGTTTCCTTTATAATTGCCATGAATTTGTGAACTGTATTTTTTTATTCTTTTTTTGTTTTTTCCGGATCACCCTGCGGATCCCGCTTTTAGTGTGCCATTCCACCGTTTTGGCACACTTTTTGAATGCACATTTTCTGTGCCTGTCATTCTGTGGCAGACACACTTTGGCAGACCTGTTCCGCCGGGATCTGTCCTCTTCTGCCTGATAACATGCAGAAAACACGATTTCTGCCCCACAAATATGCTCTGAAGGCATGTTGGCACGCTCTTTGCTTAAAAAGGAATCAGAAAGAGCTCTATTGACGGGCAACAACAATTATCCACACACTTAAAGAAAGGATTTAAGCCATGGCAGATTACAAAGGCGTACCTATGACCCCCACCATGTTCGATCACCTCAAGGGTGCCTCCACCGGTGTCCGGAATATGGACTACAACTGGCGCGACATCTCCCTCTATGCGCTGTCCATCGGCTGCAAAAGAGCGGATACCCCGTATTTCTTTGAGCGCGACCCCAGAGGGCTTCATGCATTCCCCACCTTCTCCTCCATTCCGTATCTGAACAACATCACGATGCGGACCATCACACCGGAGCCGGACGGCACCAATGAGATCTACCGCGAGTATCTCGAGCGCCTGCTGGGTTACATGCCCAACGGCCTGCACATGGCCATGGAGATGACCTTCCACACCCCCATCGATCCCTACGCGGGGACCTTCGTGGTGAGAGACCATCTGAACGGCATCTTCGACCGCGGTGAGGGCAAGGGCACCGTGGCTGACTGCGGCATGGACGTCTATGATCAGGCCGGCCGTCATATGACCACCCTGCACAGCTACCATTACAACGACGCTTTCGGCGGTTTCGGCGGTCCCGCCTTCAAGGCACCCAAGTGCGAGTTCCCGGACAGAGAGCCCGATGTGAACGAGACCGAATACATGATCCCCGAGATCGCGGCTTTCTTCCGCCTGGTCGGCGACACCTACCGCGTCCACGTCGACTTCGACTACTGCGCGGAGCACGGTTATAAAGCGCCTTTCAACATGGGCATGTGCACCTACGCCTACGGCATGCGCATGATCGCCCACCAGCTGATCCCGTACGAGCCCGAGCGCATCAAGTATGTCTACGCCCAGGTCCGCTCCCTCTGCTTCCCGGGCCAGAACGTCACCGCCCAGGGCTGGGTCGTGGAGCCCGGTGTTGTCAATTGGAAGCTCCTGAGCCAGGAGGGCAAGGTCCTGATCGGCAACGGCATCCTCAAGTACGAATGACTCAGTGAATGTGATATTCATCATGGAAAGGAGACAGTCTTATGTCACGTTACAGAGCCAAAGGCGGTATCACCAACGAGATGATCGATGAGGTCTTCAAGGGTTCCATCGATATGCACCTGCACGTAGCGCCGGATCCGGCCTGGCCCAGAAGGTTCGACACCCTGGAGTGCGGCCGCCTGGTCCAGGAGAGCGGCATGCGCGCTTTTGTCGCCAAGAGCTACTACTATCCCACCACCACTGAGTGCCTCATCGTCAACAAGGCTCTGGAAGCGAATGTGGCCATTCCTTCCATCACCATCGGCTACTCCTCCACCGGCGGCCTCGAAGGCGCCCCTGACGTCATCGAGCAGCATGCCAAGATGGGCTGCAAGGTGATCTGGTTCCCCGCGGGCGACGCGGCGACCTGCTACAAGCTCATGTGGGGCAAGGACCGCGGGATCTGCATCCTGGACGAGAATGGGAACCTGAAAAAAGAGGCTCTGGACGTCCTGGAGATCTGCAAACAGTACGGCCTGGTCGTCTGCAAGGGCCACATGACCTTCGAAGAGACCGAGGCCCTGTTCATGGCAGCCAAGGATATGGGGATCGAGAAGCTGGTCAACACCCACCCACTGTCCGACACCTGGAAGCTCTTCACGCTCGAGCAGAACAAGCGGCTCGCTGAACTCGGCGCCTACACCGAGTTCGTCTTCAACAGCCTGATGCCCCGGCTCGGCTCCACGGATCCCGCCGACTACGTCGACCTCATCCACAAGATGGGCGCGGAGCGCTGCATCCTCGGCACCGATCTGGCCCAGGCCGTCGATATCAGCCCCTCCGAGGGCACGCGTTTCTTCATCGCCCTCCTGCTCCAGTACGGCTGCACGGCGGAAGAGATCGACTGGATGGCCAGGAAGAATCCTGTGTCGCTGCTGGATCTGTAAATCACTCACCATAGGCGGTCGTCGTAGAACAGACACTGATCATTTCTTCCAGAAAGAGCTGAGCCGCCCTGCTCAGCTCTTTTCTTTTCTTCCAGACCAGGACCTGGGAGCGGAAGATTGAAAAATAGACGTTCTGCATGATTACATATGCGTTATTCCAATTTGTTCTCTGACAAGCCACTTTTTAAAATGATATACAGACAGAGTTTATACGTATCACCACAGAAAGGAGACAGCTGTATGAATCACGAACCGTTTACAAGACTGGACGAGAACCTCATCAACCAGAGCTGGCAGCCGGGTCCCAAAGAGTACGCCGCCGCGCTGCCCGAGCAGAACCGCATCGACATCAATTTTGCCAGGCTTCTCGACGGCAAGGTCTGCCTCGTGACCGGCGCCTCCGAGGGCATCGGCTATGAGATCGCTCATCTCTATGCCCAGCACGGCGCGAAACTCATCATCACCGCCAGAAGGGAGAACGTGCTGGAGAAGGCTGCCCAGCAGATCCGCGACGATTTCCCGGGCACGGAAGTCACGCCCGTGGTGGCTGACGCCGCCAGCAGCGAGGACGCCTCCAGGGTCATGGCCCTCATCACGGAGAAATACGGCCGTCTGGACACCATCGTCAACAACGCCGGCGTCGGCGATCAGTGGCGCATCGAATATGTGCCGGATGAGATCATCGACCAGATGATCGACACCAACCTCAAGGGCCCCATGTACTACTGCCGCGAAGCCATGAAGATCATGCTGAAGCAGAACTACGGCAACATCGTCAACGTGGCCAGCGTCAACGGCGTCCGTCCCATGTGCGGTCCCGCCTACTGCTCCTCCAAGGGCGGCCTGATCACCCTCACCAAGAACATCGCGATCCGCTGCGCGGGCACCAACATCCACTGCAACGCCCTGTGCCCCGCCTTCACCGTAACTCCCCTGTCCCTGCGCCAGGAGGACACCAAGAGCGGCGGTCTGGCACCCGAAGGCTCCGACATGATCCCGATCATCCACAACCGCACCATCCGCAACATGCCCACCTTCCCCATCGACCAGGCCATGCTCGCCCTCTTCCTGGGCTCCGACATGTCCCGCGCCATCTCCGGCCAGGTCATCGTCTGCGACAACGCGCAGTTCCTGTGAGCACACCGTTCAATGCGGTTGAATTTGAGAAACAGGCCTTGAAATAAAACGAGGTACACACACATTCCTCGGAAACACACCTGGGATGACTGAACACAGTGTCAGTCATCCCAGAAAGATTTCTGTACCCCGACGGGTTGATCCACAAGAATTTATGACATCCCGAAAAACTCCCTGCAGCCGGGTGGGTTGACTTACCGGGACCGGATGTCACCCCAGAAAGCCTCCTGCGGGCAGGTGGGTTGACTTACCGGGACCGGATGTCACCCCAGAAAGCCTCCTGCAGCCGGGTGGGTTGACTTACCGGGACCGGATGTCACCCCAGAAAGCCTCCTGCAGCCGGGTGGGTTGACTTACCGGGACCGGATGTCACCCCAGAAAGCCTCCTGCGGACAGGTGGGTTGACTTACCGGGGCCGGATGTCACCCCAGAAAGCCTCCTGCGGGCAGGTGGGTTTATTTAATGGGACTGGACATCATCCCAGATATACTTCCTGCGGCCAGATGGGGTAACCTACCGGGATAAACTTCATCCCAGGAAACTCCCTGTACACAGTTGGGTTGATCTGCAGGGATAACCCTCATCCCAAAGCATATCTGGCAGGCGGACGGGTTGACCTCCCGTGGGCCATGCGTTTCTCATCGTCAGACACAGAGCGCACAGCGCAGTTTTCTGCGCTGTGCGCCTTTTTATGTGGTGGCAGACCTCACACAGAGAACCGTCCCCTGTGTGACCTTGCGCGGTCAATCACATGTCTCAGCAGGGCCAGGGCGATCATGGCGCTGATCGCCTCGCTGACGGGCAGGGCGGCGGCAAGGCCCGTCTCGCCGAAGAGTCTGTCCAGCAGGAACATGCCGGGAATATAGACGGCCAGTTCCCGTACGCAGGCATGGAGCATGGTGGCCTTTCCGTCTCCGATGGCCTGCATGCAGTAGGATGTGTGATAGTTTGTGAACTGGAAGGGAGAGGCAAGGGCGCGGATACGGAGAAAGACCGTCGCGAACCCGATGGTCATCAGGGCGGCTTCCGCGTCCGCGGAGGAGACGCTCAGGAAGAGGCGGGCCGCAGGCCCCGCAAAGATCTCCAGCATCACGATGCTCAGGCCCGCGATGGACAGTCCGGCCAGACGGGCCGTCCGGATCGTCTCCTGCATGCGTCCGTGATTGCCGGCGCTGTAGTTATACGCCACGATGGGAAGCATGCCCTGGCAGATCCCGACGTTGATGGCGTTGGGCACCCTTTCCACCTTCATCACGATGCCCATGGCGGCCAGCACAAGATCACTGTGGGCGGAGGCCAGTATGTTCACACAGATATTGGCCAGGTCGAAGAGGCCGGTCAGAATAGCGGAGGGTATACCGACCACGAAGATCTGTTTCCTGTTGTAGGCGTCCGTCCGGACGGCGTCGCGCCAGCGCAGGCTCAGCGGCGCGGTCAGGGAGGCCTTTCTGCAGGCGTACAGCAGGTAGAGGCAGGAGAAAATATTGGAGAGAAGTGTCGCCAGGGCCGCGCCGCGGACCTCCTGTCCGGGAGGCAGGAGCACGAACATGAAGAGCGGGTCCAGCAGGATGTTCAGGATCCCGCCGCTGCTCAGGCCGAAACTGGCCTGGGAGGCATACCCGGCATTCCGCAGGATGTGCCCCAGCGTCAGCGACAGAATGCTCGGCACAGAGCCCAGCACGATCACGAGACGGGTATAGTCCCCGGCGTATCCGATAGTCGCCTCCGAAGCTCCCAGAAAATACAGGACCGGGTGCAGAAAGATCCCGATCATAAGAGACCATACAAGAGCCAGCAGCAGGCAGGCGTAGCAGCTGAAGGCGCTGACGCTCCGCGCCTCGTCAGACTTCTTCATCCCCATGAGCCGCGCCACCAGACTCCCTCCTCCGATACCGAACAGATTGGAGAAGGCCACGTTCAGCATGGTGAGGGTCAGCGTCAGGGTCGTCGCCGCCATCATGTAGGAGTTGCCCGTCCGTCCGATAAAGAAGGCATCCACCATATTGTAGATCAGATTGATCAGCTGACTGATCACCGTGGGAACGGACAGCACCGCCAGCGCCCGCGGTACCGGCACGGTCTCAAATATCTCTGTTTTCGAATACTTCTGCATGAACTGCCTCTCTCAGGACCACACAAGACCACGCAGAGACAGCTCTCTGCGTGGTTTCCTGCTGTGATCGTTAATGCTGAGGCCGCGCAGAGAATCGATCCCTGCGCGGTCTGTTACTCTCTCACTCCCCGTCGGGCGTCATGGCATCCACGAGCACCGACACATCCTTTATTGTATCAAGATTTCTACAGATCTCAACAACCTGTTCGTACTTGTCCTGTCCCAGGTCCACAGCAGAGTATTTCTGACACTTGCGGAACTTGTCGATGGCCTGGTCCCAGGTCATGGGATTCTTCTGGTTGCCGGGCGTATCGCAGACCTGTCTTGTGAATTCCCTGCCGTCCCTGGTCCGGATAGTCACATAGTAGTCGTCGAAGGCCGGCTTGATGGCGGGATCGATGGACTGGGTGATGCAGTCCATGAAGGCCAGGAACTCCGGATCCTCCATGTTGTGCCTGAAGTGTTCGGGCTCGTAGGCATCCAGGAAGCAGTCGCCGTAGAAGACCGCCCTTGCAAGGGAATACGGCGTCGAGAACATGCCGCCCTCCGGTGTCGCGGGACGATACTTGATGTCGCGGGGCACCCAGGTGAGCTCTCCAGCCGGGGATGTGACGACGTGGATCCCGGCGATATCCTCCCGCTTCAGGCCGTTCTCCTTCATCAGGGTCAGCACACCGTACATGGCCGTGTGGTTGTAGTAGCAGCCCGCGTAGAGCTTGTTGGTGATGTTCTCCTGGAAGAGCCACCTCTTCCCCAGGTCCTGCGTCAGCACGTCGGGGCTCTCGATGTTGTGGTGGAAGATGCTCTTGAGCAGCCCGGACTGGCCCATGTAGATGCCGTGCACACTGGGCAGTCCCCGGCTGATCAGATCGCACATCTGCACCGCGTTGGAGGCAAAATACCCGTGCTGCAGCCGCACGTCCGGCTTGCCCTCGATGGCCTTCTGCTGGGTCGTCATGCTCGTGATGCTGTAGGCGGCGCCTACGGCGTCCCAGATCTGCTCCTTGTCAAAACCGTACATTTTGCCCAGGGCGACGACGGCGTAGCGGCTGCCGGCACACTCGCCGGGCACCAGCTTGTTGTTGGGCTGCAGACGGATCGTGGTGTGCTCCCTGGTCCCCCACTCCGCGCCGGCCAGGAAGGCCGTGATGAATTCCTTTCCGCTCACGGGCCGTCCCACGCGCTTAAGGGCTGACAGAAGGGTCGGCACGACCCACTCACAGACATGGCCGCCGGTCACGCCCGTGTCGCCCAGGTCCACGCCTCTGGCCATCGTACCGTTGGCAAAAGCCGCCAGCGTCTCCGGCAGGCGGTCTCCGAAGACCAGGACCCTGCCGCCTCCGCAGCCGTTCACGCCGTAGGAACGCACGGATTCCATGACCGTGTCCATGTTGGGACCGGTGGAGCCGCCCAGGAAGGAGCTCATGGCATCCAGGATGTCCCGCTTGATGTAATCCACGAGATCGGCCGGGATATCTTCATATTTCAGATTGGCGGCGAACTCCGCCATGACGCCCGAGGGGTCCTGTTCCGGTGTGAGAATGTCTTCTACCTTCATTTTGTGCCTCCTTTGTGCTTCTGTGTGCAAATAATCTTTTCCCTTAAAACAGCAAGTTTAATGCCCGTTTCAGCCTGACGGGCTGAAACGGGCATTATGCGGACGGTGTGATCAGCTCACGATCAGGTAAAGGCTCGCCGGATGTGCCCCTTCTTTGCTCGCAGGTGTCACTTCTCAAACTTCCACTTCAGGAAATGGGCGAGCTCCAGATTCGCCTCATACCCTCTGCCGATCCCCTCGATGGAGAAACCGTGGACTTCACCCACGTAGCAATGCAGATGTACCGGGATCCCTGCCTGATGCAGGACGCCCGCGAACTGCTCATCTTCATGACGGATATTGTCCTTACCTGCCGTCATGATCATGGTCTCCGGGAAGCCCTCCAGGTCCTCTGCGGCAGCCAGCGCAGGGGATACGTAAATACTCTTCTTGTCCTCGTCATCCGCGTACAGATCATTGTAGATCTTCATCTTGGGCGGAAGGATCAGGGTGTCATAGGCGTCCTTTTTCTGATCGGGCGGTGTGCACTGATCGGTAACGGGATAGGACAGAGCCAGGGCGATCGGCCGATACGCGTCTCCTTTGGATTTGAGCGCAGTCACGATGGCGAGATTGCCGCCGGCGCTGTTGCCCTCACAGGCGATCCTGGAAGGATCGATATTCAGGGACTCCGCATTGGCTATGACCCACCGGAAGGCTGCATAGGCCTCCTCCACAGGTATGGGGTAACTGACGAACAGAGAGGTGTGATAGACGACGTCCACGACCACAGCCCCTGTTTCACAGGCCAGCAGGCTGCACAGCCACATCTCCTTGTCCATATGAGGGATCAGGAAACCGCCGCCGGGGAAGTGTAGGATGACCGGCTGCGGTTCCGCCGGCCTCTCCGCCGTGCGGATGATGTTGAGCTGTGTCGTTCCGGCAGAGGTGGGGATCTCCACGCTCTCTTTGGTACAGGCCTCCCAGTACTGGTTGTAGAATTCCGGCATCGGCTGAGGCACCAGATAATTCCCTTCCAGGCAGCCGGGGAAGATCGTAACGGCGAGTTTTTCTTTTTCTTCTCTCGTGAGCATGATGGACCTCCTTGACTGGAAACGGCAGATCACTGAATCTTTCTAAGACCAGTATATCTGCTCTTTACTGAAATCTGAAATTGTTATATTTTTTATGTAACCATAAAAAAAACGTATTTCAAAGGAGGCAGGGATGGACATCCGGACGATGCGCTATTATATGATCGTTGCCCAGGAAGAGAACATGACGACAGCTGCGGAGGTCCTGCACGTCACCCAGCCCACTCTGTCGCGGCAGATCGCGGATCTGGAGAAGGAGCTCGGCTGCCTTCTCTTCGAGCGCACGAACCGCAGGACCGTGCTCAACGAGGATGGGCGCCATCTCTATAAAAAGTTTTCAGAGATCCTGGCCATGGTGGACGAGACTGCCTCAGAGTTCCGGAACAAGGACCGCAGGATCACGGGGGAGGTGTCCATCGGCGCCGGCGAGAGCAGGACCGTCGATCTGCTCGGCACTGCGATGAAGAATCTGCTGAACACGCATCCCGATGTCCTCTTCCGGATCCACAGTGCCAACTCCGCCTCCATTCTGGACCGGCTGGAGAGCGATGAACTGGATTTCGGCCTGCTCTTTGAGCCGGTGAGTCTGGAGAATTACCGGCATCTGCGCATACCTGCGAGGGAACGTCTGGGCGTGCTGACCACAGCTGATCACCCCCTGGCGGAGAAAGGATTCGTGACTGCGGAGGATCTGGCATCCTACCCTCTGATCATGGTGGCGCCGCGTTCCCTGGACCGCTATGCTCTGTCCAGGCTTTTCGGTCTGCCCTCGGACGCGGCGAACATCGTCGGTTACGGGAATCTGATCTATAATGTGTCCTGTTTTGTCCGCTCCGGGGTGGGGATCGCCCTCACCATCGACGGGCTGACCTACACCGGGGAGGGTTCCTCCTTCCGGTTCATACCGATGAGACCGGAGCGCTATCGCTCCCAGGTCCTCCTCTGGAAGAAAAAGAAAGAGCTGAGCCGGGCTGCTCAACTCTTTCTGTCGGAGATGATCGGGGTGTGTTCCTCTTTTTCGAATTACGGGGAGTGAATTGAATTACGGGGAGTGAATCCCCTGTCTGCCTGCGCAGCGCAGGGGACGGCTCTCTGCTGAGTTTGAAATTCCTTCTCTTATTTGAAATACCTTCTCTTATCGGATGGCGCCTTCCGCCATCATCGCCTCGATCTCCGCGTCGCTGTAGCCCAGGCCCTGCATGCACTCCCGGGTATAGCTGCCCAGGGCGCCGGGATCTGTCCTGACCATGGGCACTGCGTCGTCGATCAGCACCGGATAGGCCGGCGCGACCACTTCCTTGCCGTCCCAGTTGGTCATCCTGTAGAGGAAGCCGTTGTCCCAGGCCTGCTGGTCCTTGAGGGCATCCTCGGTGCTGGAATAGATGCCCAGGGCCATCTGGATATCGTCGAAGATCTTCTTCAGCTCCGCGATGGTGAACTTGCTGAAGCATTCCTCCAGGATCCGGCAGAGTGCCTGCGCGTCCGGGTTGTTCTGGCCTTCCGTGTCGTGAATGTTCTGCCACCGGGGATCGCCCACCAGGTCAGGCCGGCCGAGCGCCGTGATCAGCTTCGGGAAATCCCTCTGGAAGTTCAGGGTGATCAGGTAGATCCAGCCGTCTTTGGCCGCGTAGCTGTTGGACAGCGCCCTGTTGGGCACATAGCGGGTCTTGGGATATTTGGTCCCGTACTGGCTCAGGAACATCTGGGAGAAGTTGCAGTAGAGACCCATGTTCAGGAGGGAGGTGCGGACGCGTCCGCCCTTGCCGGTCTTGTCCCTCCTGCGGATGGCCGCGATCACGCCCAGGGCCAGGACAGTGCCGGACATGATGTCGCCGACGCCGCTGGGGGAGGTGGGCGGCAGGACCGGATTGCAGCTGGAATCCGCCATATCGTTCAGAAGGCCGCTCTTGCACCAGAAGGCCGTGTTGTCAAAACCGGGATCGTCCTTCATGGCGCCGGTATCTCCGTAGCCGGTCACATAGGCATAGATCAGCTTGGGGAAGCGCTTCTCCAGTTCCTCATAGGAGAGTCCCAACTTGACCAGTGCGCGGTAGCGGTAATTGCTCAGAAATACATCCGCCGTCTCCAGCAGCTTGAACATGGCCTCCTTGCCGCTCTCTGTCTTCAAATTGATGGCGATGGGCTTTTTGCCGCTGTTCATGTAAGCGAACTGCGGCGTACCGCGGGTCTCCACGCCCTTGACGGTCTCTACCAGCACCACGTCGGCGCCGTACTCGATCAGCACCTCGCCGCAGAAGGGTCCCGCTGCGGCGGTGGAGAGCTCCACTACTTTGATATCACTTAAGATGTCTTTCATTTTCTGTCCTTTCTGTGACCACAGGCCGCACAGAGAACCGTCCCCTGTGCGGACCCTGGCGCCCACTGGTGGTTACGGTACCATGGCCTCGAAGAGGACGCGGACGTCATCCACGTTCTCGAGGTTCCTGCAGATCTCGATGACCTTGTCGTACTTGGCCTTGCCGAGGTCGACGGCGGAGAATTTCTGGACCTTCTCGAACTTGGCGATAGCCTGCTCCCAGGTCATGGGATTCTTCTGGTTGCCGGGCAGGTCGCCCTCGACCTTGGAGAACTTCCGGCCGTCCTTGAGGGTGATCTCGATCGGATAGTTGTCGAAAGCCGTGGTGATCTCCGGTGTGGCGGTGTAGGAGAACTTCTTCATGAAGTCCACGAACTCCGGATCGGCCATCATCTTCTCATAATTATCCTCGTGGAAGGCGTCGATGAAGCAGTCGCCGGTGAAGATGGCGTAGGTAGCGGCGTAAGGGTTGGAGAAAAGGGCCTCCTCCGGGGTCCTGGGATACTGCTTCTCCTCGATGGGATTGGTGGTGCAGCGGCAGCCCATGCTGGTGGTGATGTGGATGGACTCGATATCCTCCTTGGCGATGCCGTGGTCCTTCATCAGGTTCAGGATGCCATAGATGGGGGTGTGGTTATAGTAGCATCCGCCGTAGAGCTTGTTGGTGATGTTGTCCTTCCAGACCCACTTTTTGCCCAGGTCCGCGGTCAGGAAATCGGGATCATAGATGTCGTCATGGCAACAGTTCTTCATCATGCCGCCCACGCCCATGTAGATGCCATGCACGCTGGGAAGGCCCTGCTTGACCAGTTCCACCGCCGTGATGGCGTCGGAAGCGATATATCCGTGCTGGAGACGGACATCGGGGGTGCCCTCATTGTATTTCTGCTGCGTGGTGGCGGCATGGGCCTGGAAGGACATACCGGCAGCGTCCCAGATCTGATCCTTGTTGAGACCGGCCAGCTTGGCCAGGAAGATAGTCGCGTAGCGGGAGCCGCCGCACTCGCCGGGGGAGGTGGTGGTGTTGTACTGAAGACGCATGCAGGTGTGCTCCCTGGCGCCCCACTCGGCACCGGCCGCAAAAGCGGTGATCAGCTCCTTGCCGGAGATCTTCTGGTCGGTGTAGGACAGATAGGCCAGCAGAGTGGGGGCGATCCACTCGCAGATATGCCCGCCGGTGACGCCGGTGTCACCCAGGTCCACGGCTCTGGCGATCACACCATTGGCATAAGCTGCCAGGGTGGGCGGCAGGGCGTCGCCATAGACGGCTACTCTGGCCTTGCCGCTGTCCGCCATGCTGCGGACATAGTTCATGGTCTGCGCAACAGCGGGACCTGTGGATCCGCCGAGCATGGAGGACATGGCATCCAGGATGTCTCTCTTGATGTAGTCCGCCTGTTCCGCGGGGATGTCCTCATACTTCAGGTTGGCTGTGAATTCCGCCAGCTTGCCCGCGGGATCCTGTGCGGGAGTGATCATATCACTGATTTTCATACGTAGCTCCTTTCCTCTTCGGAATGAATGAAACTGGTCTTTGACAGAAATGTAGCAAACAGCATGCCAGATTGTGTGCCCGACCCTGTAAAAACAAAAAACGAAACAGGTCCTTGAATGGGTCAGCTTTTACTCTCCTTCTGTCCATATGAAAACTGTAGCTGTGTGCCAGGAGGCATGCCTTAGCGTGTCACCTCTTTACAAAGGCACAAAAAAAAGGGCGGTCACTATGTGACGCCCTTTTCTCTGTTCCCGGCAGCTCCGCTGCCTCATTTCATTCCCAGCTGTTCCATCCGCCGGTAGAGTGTCCGTATGGAGATGCCCAGATAGTGTGCGGCGGCGGTCTTATTGTTGCCGCACAGTTCGATGGCCTCCGCGATCTGCCGGGCGTCCAGCCGCACATGGCGGATATGCTGCCTGTCCCAGGGCCCGGCCGCTCCGTACCCGGGCGCCTGCTGCAGCGGCATCCTGGCCGGCCCGGTCTCCGGCCTCTCTCCGGCAGGCAGGGTGTTCAGGATATATTCCGGCCGCAAATAGGGGTCATCGTACATGAGGGAGATGCTCTCCATGAGGTTCTGCAGCTCCCGGATATTGCCCGGGAAGGTCAGGCGCCTGAGCAGGTCCCTGGACTCCTCCGTAAGGACCATGGCCTCCTCACGGCCGGTCCTGTCGCAGATTTTTCTCAGGAAATACTCCGCCAGGATGACGGCGTCATCCTCCCGGTCCCGCAGGGGCGGCAGGGACACCTGCATGGTGCTGAGGCGATAATAAAGGTCCTCCCGGAACCGCTTCTCCCGCACCAGCGCGAGGAGGTCGGCATTGGTGGCGGAGATGATCCGGGTGTCCGCCTGCACGGACCGGCTGCTCCCCAGCCTGGAGAACTGCTTCTGCTCCACGATCCGCAGCAGCATGCCCTGCAGATCCAGCGGCAGGTCCCCGATCTCGTCCAGGAAGATGGTTCCGCCCGAGGCCAGCTCGAACTTGCCGATGTTGCCGCCCCTTTTGGCCCCCGTGAAGGCGCCCTCGTCGTAGCCGAAGAGCTCGCTGGCGATGAGCTCCCTGGGCAGGGCCGCGCAGTTGACAGCGACAAAAGGTCCGGCGGACCGGCTGCTCTCGTTGTGGATGGCCTGGGCGAATACATCCTTGCCCACGCCGCTCTCCCCGGTCAGGAGGACATTGCTGCCTGTGGCGGCGATCTGCCTGGCCCGGTGGATGGCGTTGCGGATGACCGTGGATTCACCCACGATATCCCCGAAGGTCAGCAGGGCGCTGTTCATGGTCCTGCGGGCGATGTTGCCGGAGATCTGCTGGTCCGTGGTGATGAAGAAGGTCGTGGCCCTCACGTTGAGGGCTGTCTGGACATAGCGGTCGGCCGAGACGATACAGTGGATCCTCCTGCCGCCGACCGAGATCGTCATGCGGCTGTCCTCGATCTTCTCCGTCCCCCTGACTGCCTCAATAAAGCGGCGGTTGACAGCCGTCCTGTCCAGAAGCGCATACAGGGGCCTGCCGATGTAGTCTGCCGGCTGCCCCGGAATATCCAGGATCCGGAAGAGGGTGTCATTGCAGGAGGCGATCATGATCTCCCCATCCCGCATCTGTGTGTCCACAGAGATCACACCGCCGCCGCTGCGCTCGAAGAGACGGTCGCTGGTCCTGCGAAAATGCAGGTTCATGACCAGGTCGTGGGCTATGGAAGCCGCCAGCACCCCATAGGCGGGCGAGTAGGACCCGACCGGCGCCAGGACGGCCACGCCTCCACAGCAGACAAGGGACGCCGGGGCCTCTTCGGGCGTTAGCAGGATAGGATGAAACCAGACAGCCAGGCCGCTCAGGTCCTCCCCGTTCTCGGCGCCCCGCGTCTCACAGGCCGTCCGCGTCCGCAGTCCCCTGACCACGGCGCATTCCCCTGCCGTCCGCGCGTTCCAGACACTGTCCCGGACAAAATGCCGTCTCGCCAGCTCCTCTGTGAGCGTCTGTGCGCCCAGAAGCAGCCGCTGCCTGCCCTCCTCATCCACCAGAAGCAGGGCCGCGTCCGCAAGACTCCTGTCCCCCTCAACGATCCGGAAGAATCTCTGCAGATAGAGTTCCAGATGCTTCTCGATCTCCGGCCTTTCCATGGACCCGCGGTCCCTCGCCTGCGTTCTCTCCGCCATATGGTCTTCCTCCCCGCCAGCTTCCGGCCTTCATGACGCGCCTTCATGACGTGCCTTCATGACGCGCCTTCTGTCACGTCATGGCATGACATTGCACACTTCTGGCCCTATTATAACTACTCATTCCTCCTCTGGCAAAAAAAACAGGGCCTCTGCCCTGTGAGCGATCCATGCGCCCGTCCGGAGCGCCCTTCGTCCGCGAAAGCCGTCAACTGCTGGCACACAATTTGCTTGAATATAACCAGAAATATATTCCGTGTTTTCTCAAAAAGGAGGTAAGTATGAACAGACTGCTGCTGGAAGGCAAAAGCGTCATCGTCACCGGTGCCAGCGAGGGGATCGGATACGCCATCTCCGAGCTTTTTGTCGAAGAAGGTGCCAATGTCCTTATGATCTCCCGCCGTGCCGACGTGCTGCAGAAGGCCGCCGACGAGATCAATGCCAAGGGACTTCCCGGAAGGGCTGTCGCCATGCAGGGCGACGTCACCGACGAGACCCTGGCCGACAGAGCCTTCGAACGCGCCATCAAGGAGTTCGGCGACGTGGACATCCTGGTCAATAACGCCGGCGCGGGCGACACCAGCGCCATCGAGACCACCACCAATGACCAGTGGGACTTCATGATCAACCTCAATCTCCGCGGCCCCTTCATGCTCTGCCGCAAGGCTGCCCAGCATTTCATCCCCAAGAATGAGGGCGTCATCGTCAACGTCTCCTCCATCAACGGCCTCAAGCCCGGCAACGGCGTGGCCTACACCTCCTCCAAGGGAGCCCTCAACACCCTGACCCGGAACATGGCCATCCGCTTCGCCGGCACCGGCATCCGCGTCAACGCCCTCTGCCCCGGCCTCACCGAGTCCGCCGCCTCCCGCGCCTTCGTGGCCGACAAGGCCGTCTCCGCCGGCGGCAACAGCATGCGCAAGTATGCCAACCACTACATCAACCAGTCCTTCGACGGCATGATCCCCGCCCGCGACATGGCCTACGGCGCTCTCTTCCTGGCCTGCGACATGAGCCGCTGCATGACCGGCCAGAACCTGGTCATCGAGAAGGGACGGTACTTCAACTGATCCGGATCTCTCAGCTGCTTACCGGCTGAAACAGAAAGAGAGGCGGACAGAGAGACCGCATCCGCGGTCATCTCTGTCCGCCTCTGTTTCTGCAGAAAGGGGAATCCGCAGAAACTCATCCGTATGTTTTGGCCAGATCTTCGCGCCCGGGAACGAAGACTTCGTACTCGACCGTATCCTCCAGGACTCTGGCACCATGGGGAACCTCCGAGGGGACGAACCATGTGTCGCCGTCTGTGAGGACCCTGGTCTCTTCACCTACTGTCAGTTCGACCTTGCCCTTCACAATGATATACACCTGTGCGGCAGGGTGTGCGTGCGGCGGGAAGACAGCGCCGGCTGGACGCACGTTGTGAACGATCGTCATCTCCTCGTTGTGGGACAGCAGTCTCACTTCTGTGCCTGCTTTAGGGCCTTCTGTGATCCTGGTCACTCTTGCGTCTGCAAATTTCGCATATTCCATATCGGTCTCCTTTCCGGGCCTGCTCCGCAGGCATCTTTTCGTATTTATACTTCATATCTTAGGCAGAGAGAATCTGCCCGTAAAATGGTTATTCTGCATGGATCTGCATGGAGAATAACCATTATTATTTTTAAAGAAGCGCTGCCCGGTCGAAACTCCGACAGCGCTTCCTGTACTCTCGTTTTTATTATACCAGTTTCCTCAACTCCTCCAGAAAGACCCTTGCACTTGGTTTCATGGGATTCTTCTGCTTATACAGGACGTAAAACTGATCTGTATAGACCGGTTTCAGCGGCACAAACGCCAGCTTGGAAGAATGGATGCACCCGCTGTTGCACATGACGCAGCCCACGCCGTTCTCCGCCAGTGTCCTCACTGCATAGATCAGATTATAGGTGGCGACTACGTTCAGATCATCATACTCCATGCCGGCCCAGTTCCTGAGGATGAAATGCAGGCCCTTCCTTTTCGGTAGGATCAGCGGAAGTTCGCGGAGGTCCTCCGGCGTGACGTATCCCTTTTCCACCTGCGGCATATCCCTGAGCATATACAGGCCGCGCAGTTCCTGGTCCGGCAGACGGACGTAGTTGTATTGTTTGATATCCGGGGAATCGATCAGCACGATGAAGTCCAGTTCACCGCCGTCCATTTTCTCAAGGAATCTGTCCCCGCTCCCGCCGACCATATGGAACCGGATGTGCGGATATTTGGTGTGCACGTTATTCACGCATTTTCCGATCGTATTCAGGAAATCCGCTTCGCCTACGCCAATGCTGAGATCTCCATGGATATCGGAATTGCTGATGGCGATGCATTCCTTCTCCAGATCATCGGAGAGGCGGATGATCTCTCTCGCCCTCTTCCGGAACCAGGTACCGTCTTCTGTCAGGGCTATGTTCCTCCCCGACCGTTCGAACAATGTGATGCCGAGTTCGTCCTCCAGGTGTTTGAGTTCTTTGGACAATGTCGGCTGTGTGATGTGGAGGATCTTTGCGGCAGAAGTGATGTTCATCTCCTGTGCCGTCATCAAAAAATACTTCAGTAAGCGCAGATCCATAGATCTCCTCCGTTTTGAATTATGTATCGTTCAGTACCGTATATGGGGAGAGGATTATTCCACAGGACCGCAGGAGGTGGGGGCTCCTGCGGTCCTTCTGTGTAAGTATGACTATGGATGTGGATGTCTGTGAGATCATTCCTGCCCGGAAGGCCGGGATGTCAGTTTTCTTTACTTTCCGAGGAAGAACACCAGATACAGCACGATAGTGCAGGTGATGATGCTGCACACGTTCAGCAGGCCGCCGACGATCAGGTAATCCTTGAAGCGGTAGCCGACGGGGGTCGTCTGGGTGATGTTGGTGGTGCAGATGGGGGTGGCCATGGCCAGGCCCGCGCCGACGCCGGCAGACAAGGCCACAGGCAGGTAGGGGCAGCCGATCTTCTCCGCCATGACGAAGAGGATGGGGATCAGGATCAGGGCGGTCGAGGAGTTGCTCATCACATTGGAGAGCAGGGAGGAGGCGATCAGGCCGATGATGCAGAGGCCGATACCGGTCTGTGCCAGGGGGCCGCACAGTCTGATCAGGAACTCGGCGATGGCGACGCCGGCGCCGCTGACGTCAATACCCTTGGCAAATCCGATGGAGCAGGCGACCAGGAGAACGATGGGCCAGTTGATCTTGTTGAAGGCCTCGTCGGCGGTGATGCAGCCGGTCAGGATGAGGGCAGCGCCGCCCGCCATGGCCATGGCGCCCAGCTTGAAATCGGAGAAGATGAAGAAAAGGACGCAGATGGCCAGGATGACCAGGGTCATGGTGCACTTATATTTGGATCTCTCCTTTTTCTCCTCGTTCTTTTCGTGGATGACCAGGGGCTTTTCCTCAAAGTTATAGACCTTCTTCATCAGGGGGTAGCCGATGGTGGCGTAGAAGAGGATATGGGTCAGCAGGAAGGTGCCGCCGATCAGGGCGGGCTCGAAGAAGGTGAATCCGCGGCCCATGGCGGACTCCGCCAGAAGGCCGGAGGAAAGGATGACGGTCGTAGAGCTGATGATCGTGGAGGATGCGCCGGCGGTAGCCGCCTGAGACAGGGGAAGGACGGTATGTCTGCGGGTGATCACAGAGCCCTTCTGGCTGGCAAGGCCGTCGATGATGTTCATGAAGATGGCCACGATCAGGACCGGTGAGATGACCGTGCTCAGAACAGCGCTGAGAATGGTGCCCAGCGTGAGGAATTTCTTCTCGGACATCTGATGTTTGGAGAAGAATTCTCCCAGCTTCTCACCGATGAGATCGGCCAGGCCGGTGGATGAGAATGCCACACCGAAAATGCTCATGCCGATGACCATGTGGGTGGCGTTGTTGGCAAAACCGCCGAAGGCATCTCCGAACTCCAGTATGCCGCTGAAGTACATGGCCAGCATGGACAGCATGGATGTCAGCACCAGCGGGATCTTCTCCGTCGCATATAAGATGATGACTGCCACGAGAATGATAATAGCAATGACGGACTGTGACATTTTCCTCTCCTCCCTTACCGTGCGCGGGGCTTCTTATTTCTGTGTCCCGCATTATCAGTTGTTTTGTGTTTAAGCAACTCCTGTGCCAGTTTATGTATAGGCGATGATCTGTGTCATTTTTTGTTCCCGCGTGCGAGTTTGCGGTTCTGATCCGGCGGCCCTTTTTCTGGCACACATTGGATGGCACACTTTCCGCTCATTTTGTGGCACACAATAACGGGCGTGCGGCACACATGACCATACACAATTTCCCGGTCTCTTCTGTGGCGCTTGCCCGGGAATGCTATATAATGGATATGAACAGCACAAACAGATCCCTCCGAATTTCGGGCTCATTCAGGTCACAGGTATCCGGCATGCACACTCTGAATCTCTATCTACTCACACGGACTGTCGATGAATTCTCCTTCTCTGTCCTGGAGAAGACCCTCTCCGGACGCCGCTGTCAGGAGCATTTCAATCTGCACGAGATCCTCTCCCTGCGGGCGCTCACAGACGCCATGGAAGAGGCGGCGGGTGATGTCCGGACCCTGCTCCCGCTTCTGGAGGGCTTCTGCTTCTCCTATACCATCGACCATATCAGCAAGGAATTCGATCTGATCAAGCTGGCGCCGGACGGCTCCATGGTCCTGAATATCGAACTCAAGAGCGAGAAGATCCCGGAGGAAAGGATCCGTCACCAGCTGGAACAGAACCGCTACTATCTGTCCCACATCTCCCGCTCGATCCTCTCCTACTCCTATGTCGCCGAGACCGACACCCTCTATGTGCTCAATGACCGGGGGTATTTTGCCAGGGTGCCTATGGAGGAGCTCCTGCGGCAGCTGGAGCGCCCGGCCCTGTCGGGCAGCATCAGCGGAGAGCTGGAGCAGTATTTCCGTGCGTCCGACTACCTGATCTCCCCGGTGGCTGACCCTGACCGTTTTCTCAGGGGGGAATATTTCCTGACCAACCAGCAGTCCCAGTTCCGGCAGGAGATCCTGTCCCTGCTCTCCTACGTCCGCGGACCGCTCCCGCCTTTCCTGAGTCTCATGGGGATCGCCGGCACAGGCAAGACCCTCCTCCTCCTGGACCTGGGCATGGAACTGTCCCGGAAGCGGCAGGTCCTCTTCCTGCACGGCGGCCCGCTTCTGGACGGACACCGGCGGATGGACTCCCTCCTGCGCAATGTGCGCTTTATATCCGCGGAGGACGCGGACATATCGGAGCTCCTGCAGGGAGATTCTCTGAGGGACTATGCCTGTATCCTGTGCGACGAGGCCAACCGCCTCAAACCGGCCCTGATCCGCCAGCTGGCCGAGGCCTCCCGCAGGCTGCGGCTCCCCTGTGTGCTGGCCCATGATCCCCACAGGCTGCTCCGGGGCTATCCGGAAATGGAACAGGCGGAGCTCCTGATCGACACCCACGCGACCCAGCGCTTCGAGTTCTCCGGCAACATCCGGATCAACCGGCCCGTCTACACCTACCTCCGGCTCATGTTCAACCGGCACCAGTCTATCCCGCAGGATATGGACTTCTCCTGCATCGACGTGCTCTGCGCGGCGGATGAGAGCGAGGCGGAGATCATAACCAGCCTCTACCGGGACCGGGGCTACACCTGCCTGACCCTCCCCGGCTACAGGGACCTCACAGGGGAGGGAGAGACGGACATCCTTCCCGGCGCGGGCTCTCTGGTGGGCTCTGAATATGACAGCATTCTCATCCGTCTGGATGAGCGCTTCTATTATGACGCGGAGCATCACCTGTGCGCCGCCCATACCGCGGACACCTCCACCGCCCTTCTCTACGAGGCGCTGACCCGCACCAGGGAACGGCTCTGCCTGCTGGTGCAGGACAATCCGTCCCTCTTCTCTGCCCTCCTCGAACTGCGCAACGAGCGCTGAAACCGGGGCTTTTCAGAAGGGCGGAAATTGAGTATGATAGGGGAGATCTCAGAAATCAGGACTTAACTAAAGAAAGGATATAGATATGATCTACAAGACCAGAGGCACATGTTCCACGACCATCACGGTGGACCTGGCGCCTGACCACACCATCAAGAGCGTCTCCTTCACCGGCGGCTGCAACGGCAACCTCCAGGGCATCAGCCATCTCGTACAGGGCATGAAGGCAGAGGACGTCATCGAGCGCACAGCCGGCATCCGCTGCGGCTTCCGTCCCACCTCCTGCCCCGACCAGCTCTCCATCGCCCTCAAGCAGGCGCTGGCCGCCATGTAATAGGAAAGGACCCAGAATATGCCTGACGCAGACCATAAGACCAGACGCATCGTACTCACAGGCGGCGGCACAGCCGGCCATGTGACCCCCAACCTCGCCCTCCTCCCCCTGCTGCAGGAGGCCGGCTTCGAGGTCTCCTACGTGGGTTCGGAAAAAGGCATGGAGCGGGGGCTGGTGGAGAAGGCCGGCATTCCCTACACCGGCATCGCCACGGGGAAGCTCCGCCGTTACCATGACTGGCAGAATTTCACCGATCCCTTCCGGGTCGTCAAGGGCTTCGGCCAGGCCCGGTCCTACCTGAAGAAAAACCGCCCGGACGTGATCTTCTCCAAGGGAGGATTCGTCAGCGTACCCGTCGTTATGGCGGCGGCCGCCCTCAGGATCCCCTGCATCCTCCATGAATCCGACCTCACGCCCGGACTGGCCAACAAGCTCTGTTTCCGCAGCGCCAACCGGATCTGCTGCAACTTTCCGGAGACCCTGCAGTACCTGCCCGCGGAGAAGGCCGTCCTCACAGGGACCCCCATCCGCGGAGAGCTCTTCCGCGGAGACAGGGAGACCGGGCGCAAGTACTGCGGCTTCACCGATGAGCGGCCGGTTCTCCTGGCCATGGGCGGGAGCCTTGGCGCCGAGTCGGTCAACCTGGCCCTGCGGGCCCACCTTCCGGAACTGCTGGAACACTTCCAGATCGTCCACCTCTGCGGCCGGGGCAAGGTCGACCAGACCCTGGAGGATACCCCCGGCTACCGCCAGTTCGCCTACGTGAGCGAGCAGCTCCCCCACATACTGGCCGCGGCGGACATCGTGGTCTCCCGGGCCGGCGCCAACGCCATCTGCGAGCTCCTGGCCCTGCGCAAGCCCCATGTGCTGGTTCCCCTGCCCACCGGCGGCAGCCGCGGCGACCAGCTGCTCAACGCTGCCTCCTTCGAGCGCAGAGGCTTCTCCCGCGTCGTCCGCGATGAGGACATGGAAGACCAGCTCGTGCAGGCCATTCTGGATGTCTACGGCGATCGGGACACCTACATCTCCGCCATGTGCAACGCCCCCGACAGCCACGCCTCTGAGATCATCATGAACCTCATCCGCGAACTGGCTGGCTGACGGAAACGCCGGCCGTTGCACCATACACAGAAACAGAAAAACTCCCCGGAGCACAGCAAGCGTGCCTCCGGGGAGTTTTCATGCCTTTCGAATCGTTTACTTCTCCGCCTGCCCGGACAGGTCCAGGCCGCGGATGATCTTCCTGAGGGGCAGAACGCTTCCGGCATTGACGGAGAGCTCGTCCACCCCCATGCGGAGGAAGGTCTCGGTCAGGCTGGGATCTGCGCCCAGCTCTCCGCAGATGCCCACCCAGATGCCGTGTCTGTGACCGGCCTCGACGGTCATCTGAATGGCCTTCAGGACAGCCGGATGATGGGTGTCGGAGAAGCGCTCCAGATTGGCGTTCTGGCGGTCGATGGCGCAGGTATACTGGGTCAGGTCGTTGGTGCCCAGGGAGAAGAAGTCCACCTCCTCCGCCAGGTCGTCGGCGCACAGGACGGCGGCCGGTGTCTCCACCATGATGCCCAGTTCGTACTTGCCTACCTTATGGCCCTCCTGCAGGAGCTCTGCCTTGCACTCCTCCAGGATCTTCCTGGCCTCCACGATCTCCCAGCGGCTGACGATCATGGGGAACATGATGCCCATGCTGCCGTAGGCGGAGGCGCGCAGCAGGGCGCGCAGCTGGGTCTTGAAGAAATCCTTCCTGGTCAGGCAGATGCGGATGGCCCGGAAGCCCAGGGCCGGATTGGCCTCCTTGTCCAGGTGCATGTAGTCGATGGTCTTGTCCGCGCCGATGTCGCAGGTGCGGATGATGACCGTCCTGGGCGCCATGGCCTCCACGACCCGTTTATAGGCAGCGAACTGCACCTCCTCCGAGGGCGCCTCCTTGCTGTGGAGGTAGACGAATTCCGAACGGAAGAGGCCGATGCCCTCGGCGTCGTTCTCCTTGACGCCGGCCAGGTCCTCCGGTCCGCCGATATTGGCATAGACCCGCACCTTGCGGCCATCCAGGGTCACGCTGGGTCTGCCCTTGAGATCCTGCAGCAGGGCATCCTTCTTCAGGTCCTCCTCCCGTCTGGCGGTCAGCTCCGCAAGCTCTTCTTCCGTCGGATCGATGATCACGCGGTCATTGTAGCCGTCCAGGATAGCCATCCTGCCGTCCCAGCTGTCGTCGATGTCCTTGCACTGGATCAGGGAAGGCAGGTTCATGCTGCGGGCCAGGATAGCCGTGTGGCTGCCCGCGGAGCCCTCCCGGGTGATCAGGCCCAGCAGGAGGGACTTGTCCAGCTTGACGGTCTCCGAGGGCGCCAGATCCTCGGCGACCAGGATCGAGGGCTCCGTGCCCTGCAGGCTTTCGGTGTCGTTGCCGAGGAGCACGTCCAGCACGGCCATCTTCACGTCGATCAGGTCGGCGCTTCTGGCCTGCATATAGGGATCCTCCAGCTCCGCGAACATCTGCGCGTACTGGTCAAAAGCCGTCTGCGTCGCGTATTCCGCGCTCTTCTTCTGGTCTGTGATGATCTCACGGGCCGTGTCCTGCAGGTCATCGTCCTCCAGCATCATCTGATGGGCCTCGAAAATGGCGGCACTCTCCTCACCCGCCGACTCCAGCGCCTTCTCATAGAGGACACCCTGCTGTTCAATAGCCTTCTGCACGGCATCGTTGAAGCGCTCTACTTCCGCGGCCGGATCCCGGATCTCCTCCTCGCTGATGTCATAGGCCGGTGTCCTGTAGATCTTGATCCTGCCGATTCCGATCCTCTTCAGAATACTCTTTCCTTCTGCAACCAGCATAGTACCCTCCCTGTTTCCTCCGGACTGTCTGTCTCAGGGCCCCGGCGGCCCGGTCTGCGTAAAAGGTCCCGGCTCCATATAAAAGCCGGGACCTGTCTTGCGGAAATGGTCAGAAATTCTCCTGCAGGAATTTCTCGATGGCCGCTGCGCATTCCTCTTCATCCGGCCCGTCGAACTGCACGACGATCTCTTCCCCCTGTTTGACCGCCATACTCATGAGGGCCAGAAGCTTCTTCATATCGCAGCTCTTCTCACCCTTGAAGACAGTGATCCTGCTGGCGAATTTCTTGGCTTCCTTCACCAGGATCCCGGCGGGACGGGCATGGATCCCCAGCGGCTCTGTCACGGTGAAATAAATCTCTTTCATAGCAGTATCCCCTCCTAAAACACGATTGATCCCTACAGACAGTCTCTCTCAAGACGTGCTGTCAGCCATACATATTATACACCTTTTCCATGGAAATCGTAGAGATTCTTAGGAAAAAATACGAGAAAAGCAGATAAAAAGGACCGGCCTTTGTCCATAATTGACAAAGGCCGGTCTTTTTTCACATATCTGGTACGGTCCCGCCGTCAGGCCTGGGCTCCCACCTGCACGTTCTTGTATTCATCCGCGTTCTTGAGCAGGATGACGACACAGTCGGGATGGTTAGCCTTCCGGATCTTCTCGCGGTCGAAGGTCAGGAGGACATCTCCCTTGCGGACCTTCTGGCCCTCCCTGACCTGGGCCTCGAAGCCGTCGCCGTTCATGGCCACGGTGTCGATGCCCACGTGGATCAGGAGCTCGAAGCCGGCGTCGTTGGTCAGGCCTACGGCATGTTTGGTGTCCGCCACCAGGGCGACCTCCCCGTCAAAGGGAGCGAAGATCACGCCCTCCTCCGGCTCGATGGCCACGCCCTCGCCCAGGACACCGGAGGCGAAGGTCTCATCCGGGATCTCCTCCCTGGCGATGACCTTGCCGACCGCCGGCGCCAGGACCTCCCGGCCGTCGGCGCGGATGACCGTTTCGGTCGGCGGCGCGATCAGGGCGACCGGTCTGGAGGACACCCTGGGGGCCGGTTTCTTCCTGGTCCGCAGGAACATGGCCAGCACCAGGCCGACGGCGCCGGTGATCAGAAGCAGCAGGCTGTACCAGCTGTTCTGGGCAATGGCTGTTCCGGCCATTCTGTCCAGGGCCTGCGTCACTCCGAACATAAGGCCCGCCGCGACGATGCCCGCCAGAAGGGAGATCAGAAGATTGGCGGCGAGCTTCACGCCCGGCCGGCCGGTCCGTCTGCCGTCCTCCTGTCTGCCTGCCTCCGCGCCGGTGACCTTGATGAACTCATCAAAGACCTTGTTGACGACGCCCGTCCCTATGATCAGCTGCAGCTGACCTTTGGACTCAAACGTGCCCCGGACGCCCTCCACTGCCTCCAGTCCCTCCCGGTCGACCTTGTCCTTGTCGGCCAGGCTCAGGCGGAGTCTTGTGGCGCAGTGCTCCGCCGAGACCACATTCGCGCCGCCTCCGACGTGATCAGCGATCTCCTGGGCGCATTTGCGATAATCAAGTGCCATTCTGTCATTCCTCCATTTACTGCGCCTTCTTTTCAGGCTTTTTTTCAAAGGTCGTGAGCATCCAGACATAGTCATAGGCCGGGATAGTCACCTCTTCCGCGTTGCAGGGCTCCCCTGTCACCAGATCGATGTAGTCCTCCACGGCCCCGATCCGGGCGACCTGGTCCTGGCCGCTGAAATTGAAGAGGGCGATCAGCTTCTCCCCGTCATAATAGCGTCCGATGCCCAGGATGTGATCATTGTAAGGCTCCACGATCCAGGTGTCCGCGTCGTTGTTGAAGACCGCGTACCGGGCGCGCAGGGTCTCCAGTCTGCGCAGGGCATGGAAGATCCGATTCTCCCGGGTCCCCTCTTCCGTCCTCTTGTCCGCGTTGTTCCAGAGCATGTTGCCCCTGTGCAGATAGCGGCTGTCATCCCATTTCAGGGGATCCTCGTGGTAGGTATAGTCGTTCAGCTGGCCGATCTCATCCCCCGCGTAGAGGACCGGGATCCCGCTCTGGGTGAGCAGGAAGGCGTGCAGCATGATGTCCCGGCGGATATATCTGTCCAGCTTGTAGGCGTCTCTCTCGTACTCCGCCGCCTCGATGCCGCACAGGGAAGCGGTGGTCCCGCACAGGCGGGCGTCGCCCAGCCGCGGGTCGTCGTTATAGAGCTCTCCCCGGCAGTCGCTGTTATAGCCCTTTCCGGTGAGATAATCGTTCAGATACTTCTTGTGGGGCACCTGCTCCATCCCGAACTGCCGCAGGAAGTCATAATCCAGTCCCCAGCCGATATCATCGTGGCAGCGCAGATAATTCAGGAAGGTGTACTGCCTGGGCAGAGAGAAGACGCTCTCCATCTGGTGCCTGAGCAGGCGCACGTCCCCCGTGGCCACGGTGTGCCAGGTGCTGGCCATGGTGGTCACGTTGTAGAGCATCTGACATTCCGGCTTGTCCAAGGTGCCGAAATAAGGCACGACCTTGGAGGGCTCCATGACGATCTCGCCCAGCAGGAGGGTTCCGGGGCAGACCACATCCGCCGCCATGTGCATCATCCGGACCAGGGTATGCACCTGGGGGAGGTTGCGGCAGTCCGTGCCCAGTTCCTTCCAGATATAGGGTGTCGCGTCCAGCCGGACGATGTCCACGCCCTGATTGCAGAGGAAGAGCATGTCCGCCGTCATGTCATTGAAGACGGTGGGATTGGCATAGTTCAGGTCCCACTGATAGGGATAGAAGGTGGTCATGACCACCTTGCCCGCCTCCTCGCACCAGGAGAAGTTCCCCGGCGCCGTGGTGGGGAATACCTGGGGGACCGTTCTCTCAAATTCATTCGGGATGCGCCAGTCATCGTAGAAGAAATACCTGTCCTGGTACTCCTTCTCGCCGGCCCTGGCCCGTCTGGCCCATTCATGATCCTCACTGGTGTGATTCATGACAAAATCCAGGCAGACGCACATATTCCGGCTGTGGCAGTCCCCTGTCAGGGCCGCCAGGTCCTCCATGGTGCCCAGC
>DGGX01000252.1:0-21338 GCA_002392385.1 Lachnospiraceae bacterium UBA3863 | reverse complement strand
TGGTGCCCAGCTCCGGCTGGACCTTGCGGAAATCCGCGACAGCGTAGCCGCCGTCGCTCCGCCCTTTGGGGCTCTCCAGCAGAGGCATCAGGTGCAGATAATTGACGCCGCACTCCTGCAGGTAGTCCAGGTGCTCCTGGACGCCCTTAAGAGTACCCGCATAGGGGCCCGGGTAGAGGAGCATGCCCAGCATGTCGCTCCCCCTGTACCACCTGGGATCCTTCTCCCGCCTGCGGTCCAGCGCCTTCAGTTCCTCGGGTCTCTGCGAATAGCTCTCATAAAGCATGGAACAAAAGTAGTCAAAAGCATGCAGGTCATTGTGATAGAGTTCGCAGTAGAGCCATTTCAGTTCGTCATAGTGTACGGCGAGCCTGTCGGCGAATTCCGGTTCCCACTTCTTGTCTTCAAACATACTCTCCCCCTTCCGCTTCTGTCGCTGCCGTCTTGCCGCAGCTTACAAAATGATTCTATCACACTACTGCCTTCTGCGCAGTACAAAGGCGCTCCGGCGCGGCAGGAGGAGGGTCAGGACCCCCTCCGGCGCCTCCAGGCGCTGTCCCCGGCTGCCCTGCCGGGGCGCGGACCAGATCCCGTGGCCGCCTGTCCGCAGGAGGACCTCCAGCTCGGCGGTCTCTCCCCGGCGCAGCCGCAGACCCGCGTCCAGGATGTCTGCCCGGTAGAGGACAGGCTCCTCCCGGCGGTTGAGCAGGACGATGATGACCTCCTCCTTCACGAAGCGGGCATAGGCCAGCACACCGGGCATATCCTTCAGCCGGATCAGAGCACCCTCCCGCAGGGCCTGACTCTCCCTGCGCAGGCGGATGGCCTCCTTATAGATCCGCATGCATCTCCTGTCCTCCCGGCCCCAGGGATAGGTCCTGCGGCAGTCCGGGTCCGTAAAGCCCCCGACGCCGGCCTCGTCCCCGTAATAGAGAGCGGGCGCCCCCGGCCAGGTCATCTGCAGGACCACCGCCTGGCGGAAGACGGCGGGATCCACCCCTTCCGAGGCGGCCTTGCTGCCCAGCTCCGCCAGTCTGCCCGGCCGGCCCGATGTCCGGGTGAGAAAACGGGCATGGTCATGGTTGGACAGCTGGTTCATGGCCGTCATCCGCGGCTGTGTGGTCACCGGCCCCCGACCTCTGAGGTCCATGGCATCCCAGAAGAGGTCCGTATCCCCGACCTTCTCCGGGCAGAAGGCATCGTTGTGCTTCTCCATGCCGGTCAGAAACCACCCCATAGGCTCCATGAAAGCCTCGTAATTCATGACCGTATCCCACTCTCCGCCCCGGAGCCACTGCTCCGATTCCGCGTAATTCTCCGCCACGATCAGGGCCCCGGGCGCCGCCCCGCGGACGGTCTCCCGGAAACGCCTCCAGAAGGCGTGGTTGAACTCCCGGCTGTGGCCCAGGTCCGCAGCCACGTCCAGACGCCAGCCGTCCGCCCTGTAGGGCGGGGATACCCATTTCACGACCGCCTGCAGGATCTCCGTGACCAGCTGCTCCGAGCCCTCGTAGTGCAGCTTGGGCAGAGAGGAGAAATCCCACCAGGCCTCATAGCCGTCGTCCTCCCCGAAGCAGAAATAGTCCCTGTAGGGCGAGTCGGGATCCTGATAGGCCCCGGGCGCCGCGTGATCAGGGTCATCCGCGTAGATCCCTTCGCGGTCCATCCAGGGATGGAAGGCCCCGCAGTGATTGAAGACACCGTCCAGGATCACCCGGATCCCCCGCCTGTGGGCCTCCCGGATCAGCCTGGCCAGGAGGGCATCCGAGGCCTCCAGGTTCTTCCGGGACCGGACCCTGGTCAGATAGCGGCCCGCCTGCCGGTTGTCGCTGCAGGCCTCCGGCAGCAGGTCCCCGCCGTCCTCGGCGATCACGCCGAAATGAGGGTCCACGTGCATATAATCCTGGGTATCGTATTTATGATTGGAGGGCGCCAGAAAGATGGGATTGAGGTAGATCACCTCGATGCCCAGCTTCTCCAGATAGTCCAGGCTGTCCAGGACGCCCTGCAGGTCACCGCCGTAATGCCGTCCTACATCGTCCGGCTCCGGCAGGCTGTTCCAGTCGGTGACGCGGACCGACCGGTGCCCATCGCAGACATACTCGCCGGTAAGGGTGTCGTTGGAGGGGTCGCCGTTGCGGAAACGGTCCACGAAGATCTGGTACATGACCGCCCCCCGGGCCCAGTCGGGCACATAGAAACCGGGCACGATCAGCCATAGGTCCAGATCCTCCGCCTCCCGCTCCTGACAGTCGGGCGCGTCCGCGATCCCCGTGCGCAGGTACCAGAGCCGGCGTCCCCCGGAGATCGCCTCGAAGCAGTAAGCGAAGGGTCCCTTCGCCTCAAGGCTTCCCTCATACCAGTCAAAAAAATCGTCTCCGACCGCTGCCCGGAGACGTCTCATAGGCAGCCTCTCCCAGGTGCTGCTCCCCGCAGGGAACAGGATCAGCGAAGCTTCTTCCGCCGCATGCCTTCTCGCCCGGAGACGGATCCTCATCCTATCCCCCGGCCGAGGCTGAAGCGGCCTGACAAAGCCCGCCGTTCCGTCGCTGAACAGCATCTGTCTGTCCGGTCTGCTCTGCCTGTCCGCTCTGTTCCCTGTCTGATTATTCATGATCACCCCGTCCCCCGGTTCACTGGGCCAGGAACTCCTCCAGACACAAACCCTTCTCATATATCTCCCGGGCATATTCCCGGCCTACATAGCGATAATGCCAGGGCTCGTAGATGATGCCCGTGATGTCCTTTTTGGCCGTGGGATAGCGGAGGATCCACCCGTATTTCCAGCTGTTCTCCATGAGCCATTTCTGGGCGCCGGTGTTCTCCTGTTCCTCGTTCAGACGCTGGTTGGCGTAGCTTACCAGGTCCACCGCCAGGCCCAGCTCATGCTCGCTGGTCCCCGGGACGGCCACCTCCTCCGCCGTCAGGGCCCGGGCCTCCTCGTAGCTGTAGCCCCGGCTCTGGTAATTCCATATGCTGTTGTTGAAAAGGTTGATCTGGTACTGCCTGTCCCGGTAAGCGCTGCAGATCTTGGGATCGTGCCCCGCCTTCCGGCAGTCCTGCAGCATCTGCTCCAGCTCGTCCACGCAGCGCTCGTCGATCTGGTAGCCCAGCTCCGTATAGGTCACCCGGACCTCATAGTCCTCCGGCAGCGGGTGCTCCTTGTTGACCAGCAGCAGACGCCAGTCGGCCGCCATGGCCTCTCTCCGCTTCTGCTCCTCGTTCCGGGCCGTCTCCTCTTCGATCCTCCGGATCTCCCCGACAGCCGCCTGCAGCAGGGTGTCCGCTACGCCCCGGCTGCTGACCTGGGCCTGTCCGCCGGTCAGACCGGCGATCCTGTGGACCCGCTCTCCCCGCAGCTCTGTTTCCGCGGTATTTTCCCCCTGGATGACGACCGTCTGCAGCCACTGCAGGGCGGGCCCGACCCGGGTCCCTGCCGCGGCGCCGGCCAGCATCAGCAGGGCCGCTATGAGCCAGGCACGAATATTATCCTGTCCATTCGTATAGTGTGAATTCATGCTCGCCTTTCTGCTTACAGGGTCTCAATGGTGTCCCGGTACAATTTGCGGAACAGGATCACCGACAGCACCAGGGACAGGCCCTCCGCCAGAACGAAGGACCACCAGATCGCCGGCAGGCCGCCGATCCTGGCCAGGATCCACGCAGCGGGGATCAGCACGCCCAGCTGCCTGCCCACAGAAATGATCAGAGAGTACACACTCTTGGAAAAAGCCTGAAAGACCGATCCCAGCGCGATGCAGACCCCGGCGATGGGGAAGCACAGGCAGATGATGCGGAGAGCCGGAATGCCGATTTCCTTCATCTCCGGCGAGGCATTGAACAGGCTCAGGAGCTGGCCGGGGAAGAGCTCGAAGACCACCGTTCCCACCAGCATGATGCTCACTGCCAGCATCATGGCGAACCGCAGTGCCTCTTCGATTCTCTTCCGGTTTCTCGCTCCGTAGTTGAAGGCCAGCACAGGGATCAGTCCGTTGTTCATGCCGAACACGGGCATGAAGAAGAAGCTCTGCAGCTTGAAATAGACACCGAAGACCGCCGTCGCCGTCGTGGAGAAGACGATCAGGATCCGGTTCATGGCATAGGTCATGATGGACCCGATGGACATCATCAGAATAGACGGCACGCCCACCGCGTAGATCCGGGAGATGATCTCCCTGTCCGGCCGCAGGATCCCGCGGAGGGACAGACGGATGTCCGTATTGTAGACCCTGTTGAGGACAAGACCGATCACTGCCGCCACGCACTGTCCCAGCACCGTGGCATAGGCCGCACCGGCCACCCCCAGCTTCGGGAAGCCGAACAGACCGAAGATCATGATGGGATCGAAAATAATATTGATGATGGCGCCCGTCGCCTGGGAGATCATGCTCAGGAAGGTCCGCCCCGTCGCCTGCAGCAGCCTCTCAAACATCATCTGACAGAAAACACCGGCCGACAGACAGGTCACGATCCGCAGATAAGTCACCGAATAGGCCGCGATCTCCGGATCTGCCGTCTGCGTGCTGATAAAAGGCCCCGCCAGCAGAAGCCCCATCACCACAAAGAGCACATAATTGAAGAAGGTCAGCAGAAGCCCCATATTGGCCGCGCCGTCCGACCTGTCGAACCTTTTCTCTCCAAGGGCTTTGGACAGCAGCGCGTTCACGCCGACGCCCGTGCCCGATCCCACCGCGATCATCAGATTCTGCATGGGAAAAGCCAGCGTGACCGCCGTCAGCGCGTTCTCCGACAGCTGGGCCACGAAAATACTGTCCACCACATTATAAAGAGCCTGCACCAGCATCGAGACCATCATGGGCAGGGACATTGAGACGATCAGCTGCTTCACGGGCATCACGCCCATCTTGTTCTCCTGCCGGGGCGCTGCCTGGCTGACTTCCTGCGCCGTTCCCCGCCCTGCTTCCTGCGCCGTTCCCTGCCCTGCTTCCTGCGCCGTTCCTTCCCGCAGACTCTTTCTTTCCATCTTTTCTTCCATAAAACTCCCGGTCCGCGCGCTCTCCCGCGCGTGCTGCATCCATCACATAATTTGACCATTTTATTATACATATTGCTTCTGAAATGACAATCCCTGAAAGAGATCAGGCTTCTTGCCTTGGGTTAAATAATATCCTAAAAATTCAACCCACTCGGATGTAGAAAGCTTCTTGGGATAATAATCAGTCCTGTAAAGTCAACCCACCTGGCTGTAATAAGCCTCCCGGGTTGATAATCAGCCTGTAGACTCAACCCGTCCGGATGCAGAGAGATTTCTGGGATGACATCATATCCCTGCAGGTCAACCCGCCTGGGGGGCAGAAAGATTTCTGGGATGACATCATATCCCTGCAGGTCAACCCGCCTGGGGGGCAGAAAGATTTCTGGGATGATTATCAGCTTGTAAAGTCAACCCACACGGCATAGGAAAGCTTCCCGGGTTGACCTTCACTTCCGTGAAGCCAACCCAGGAAGTTGTAGAAAGTAAAATGGGATGATAGCCACAGTATGGGGCTCGTCCCAGCGGGCCCCTCAGCCACGGTTCACTTCTCTCACAGCAGCTCCTCATAGCTGTCCCAGCTGCCGGCCGCGGAGGCACCGCTCAGGTCCGCGGTGTCCTTGTACTCCTCCACGGTGATGGTATAGGTGCCGGTTCCCTGGACCAGGACGCTGCCGTCCGCATCCTTGACGGTCACGGTCCTGCCGTCGGCGTCCACGATGGTGCCGGCGCACTGCAGGGTGGTCAGGGTGCTGTCCCCGGTGACGACCCAGGTGCTGTCACTGCTGATGTAGAGGCTGCAATAGCCGTCTCCGCCGCTGCCGGCGTTGGTCTCGTCGTCGATCACGGCGCCGGTCAGGGTGCTGCCGTCGGTCAGGTACATGTCAAGCTGGCTGATGCTGTCCCAGATCACATCGCCTTCCATTTCCTGAGAGATGGCGGTGAACAGGCAGTCCGCGCCGTTGGCGCCTGTGCTGCCCCAGCCTCTCTGGTTGGCATTGGCCGTGGCCTTGAGGAAGAAATCGTTCTCCTCCGCATAGGTGATGTCCACATCCTGCAGGATGAAGGTGGATTCTGTGTTGGTCGTGTAGAACATGCCTCCGTTCTCCGCCGTCAGGGTACCGCCCACCATTTCAAAGGTGCTGTTGCCTACCACGGAATCGCCGGACATGCTCTGGTAGAGGATCACGTTCCAGGTGCAGTCGTTCTGGGCGTCATCGGGCATATTGCCGCTGAGATCGCAGTCATAGAGGCGGATGGAATTCAGGCCCTCGATGCAGATGGCCTCGGAAGCCGTGGCTGTCAGGTCCGCGTCGTGCACGGTGATGTCCGCAGTGGAATAGATGGCCGGCGAGCCGACGCCCTTGGAGGTATAGCTGCCGCCGTCGGCGACGATGGTACCGCCGCCCCGGTCGCTGCGGATGGCCGCGCTGGAGCCGCCCTCCGTGGTGGCCGTGACATTCTCAGCGTACAGGGTACCGCCGCCCGCCACGTGAATGCCGCCGGAAGTTCCCTGAGCCGTGCTGATCACCACATTGCTGAGGCGGGCGATCCCGTCCCCGTAGGCAAAAACACCCGCGCCGCCGGACGCATCGGTATCAATGGCGGTGTCCTCCAGGGTCACCGTGCCGTCCGTGACCAGGACGGCGGCGCCGACACCGTAGAAGCTGGCGCTGTCTCCGCCCGTGCTGTCGGCGGAGACCCTGCTGATCCTGGCATCCGTGAGGGTAACGGAGGCGCCGTTTTCCACAAGGACCGCATTCTCGTCCGTGCCGTCGGAGGTGATGGTCTGCCCGCTCTCCTGGGCGTCCGCGCTGTAATCCACAGCCGCGTCATAGGAGGCCGGCGCGCCGGCGCTGCCGCCGGGAGCACCGCCGGGAGCACCACCGGGCATTCCTTCCGGGGCTGCGCCGTCCATGGCTGTCTGCACGAGCTCTGCATCCGCTCCGCTGTCCGCGGTCTCCGCTTCCTCAGCAGAAGCCGTGGATGCGGAGAGGATCTTCACCTTGGAGACCTGTCCTTCTTCATCGAAGGTGATCCTGACTGACGCGCCGGCCGCCAGAGAAGTGATATCGTTCTTCTTGCCGGAACGGTCCTTTCCGGCTTTCTGCCGGCCGCCGTCCTGTGCGGGAGCCTGGCCGTCATTCATGGCAGGTGCCTCTCCGTCCGGCATGGCCGGAGGCTGCTGACCTTCATTCGCGGCCGGAGTCTCTCCGTCCGGGAGCGCAGGCGGCTGCTGGCCGTCATTCATAGCCGGTGCCTCTCCGTCCGGAAGAGCAGGCGGCTGCTGGGCCGTGCCGGCGCTGTCTGCATTTTCGGCATTGTCAGCGGTCTCGCCCGACGAGGTGTTTCCACTCTTATCTTTCTTCTTTTTGTCGGTCTTGCCGGAAGTGCTGTCCTTGCCGGAGCCGGTGTCCTGACCGGACTTGCCGGACCGGCCGCCCTTATCGCGGGAGCCGGAGATCTTGGTGTCCTCTGTGAGGGTGACGGTCAGGCTCTCCTCGCCGGCGGTCACGGTGGTCTCATCCTCCCCGAGCTCGCCCAGGGTCAGGGTGACGGTGCCTGCTTCCGCGTCCACGCTGTCCACGACGCCGTAAACGGTCTGGCCCGCATAGGCGGATGTATCCGCGGAAGCCTCTGTGGCCGCTGTGCCGGTGGCCGCGGCGTTGCCGCATCCGACAGCCGCAAGAGAGATGCTCAGTGCCAGTCCCAGTGCCATTAAAGTTCTTCTTTTCATTTTATCTGCCTTTCCGGAACGTCCCGCGTTCCTTTCTGTGATCCTCCGGGGGCCTCCGGGCGGAGGGCTGCCGCGGTCCTTTCCCGGGTAGGACCTGCCGGACGATCGCCTCTTCTCAAAGGGAAGAGCCCGCCGGATGGTGTATCTCCATCTGACGGGCTCAGTATATCGAGCGAACCTTAAGGCAAACTTAGAACCAAATCGTTCCAGAAATTATTTTTTAATCTTCGCGGAGGACCCTGTAGGTGCCGTCCTCTCTGAGCTCAAAGGTGTCAAAATCAACGGAATCCGCCACGCGGGAATTGGCGTGATCATAGAGGACCATGTTGAAGCCCCGCTTGTTGACGGCGGCCAGGGAGGTCTTCTGGTAGGTTCCCACCCAGACTCTTCCGATATTGTACTTGGTGTTGCCGCCGCCGCTGGCGACCCAGAACTTGACGCCGTCCGGGAATACGCCTTCATATTCCAGAGGCTGGTCGGGGCTGAACTGCTCCGTCACGACGCCGTCCGGCCCGATGACGGCCAGATAGCTGCAGCGGAACTGATCCGTGAGATCCTGTTCCAGTCCCAGGGCCTTGAGGCCAGCCTTCACGGAATCGGTCAGACCGGAGGTGGGCTCGTCCTTGGTGGTGATCACCAGGGTATAGTCGCCGGTGGCCAGGGCTTCGGAGACCATCTTCAGGTAGAGATCCATGTCCGTGATCATGCTGCGCAGGTCCATTTTGTCCCTGACCTTGTAGGAGGCGCCGGAACGGGTGGTCACGGTGGCGGAGGCGCAGAGCTCCTCCGGCTTGTAGTCGCCGATATTGACGGTTGCCTGGTAGGTGTTCTCCCCGATCTCGGTCATGGGGACCTCCTGAAGGACTTCCTTCTCGATGAGCACTTCCTTCTCGTTCTCCAGGGTCCGCTCTCCCAGATAGAGCTTGAGATCCACGTGATCGATGTATTCCGTGAGGTTCACGAATTCTCCCAGCACGAACTCCACGGTGCCGTCCTCGCTGATGGAACGGACGCCCAGCGTCGCCTGGGGGATGATGCCCTTGTTGTCATAGACCTCGTTGAAGAGATCGATATCCGACAGCTTCTGCATGAACTCGCTGCGCCGCCCGACCTCGGTCACGACGGTGTCCGCGCCGAACTCCTCGATCAGGGTATCGGTGTCTGAGAAGAGGTTGGTTCCCAGACCCAGTCTGTTGCCGCTGATCTCAGCGCCCAGGGACGCCAGGGTGGTCGGGAAGATATCCAGCGTGGAGAAATCCCTGCGTCTGTCGGGCTCCGCCGTCTCCACGGCGGAATTGAGGTAGGCCGTATAGGTCCTGCGCACATAGTCTTCCGGCACATCCGCGCAGAAATCGTGGTCCATGGTCGTGTGATCGCCGGTCAGGACGATGGTGGTATTCTCATAGAAGTCCTGCTGCTTGCACCAGTCGACGAACTCCGTGATCTGGCGGCTGGAGCAGGCAAAGACATTGGCGTACTGGTCGTCGCCGAACTCGTGTCCGCAGAGCTCGCAGACATAGCCGTCCTCGAAGTGGGTATCCACCGTCAGCATGGTGAAATTGAAGGGCTCGTCGCTTGCAGCCAGCTCGGTCAGCACCTCCTTGGCGTTGGCGAACAGCTTCTGGTCCTCGTAGCCCCAGAAAACGCCGTAATCTTCCGGGATCCAGCCCACTTCCTTGGCATAGGGATAATCATAGAAGGTATAGTCGCCGTGCTTGGAGAAATAGAGCTTCCTGCCGCCGAAGGTGACATCGGAGCCCAGAAGGAAATACTGCCTGTAGCCGGCGTCCTTGAGGATATCGCCCATGGTCACCACAGAGTCGAAGAAGTGCTGCTGGGTGTACATGTCGTTGTTGCCGAACAGATTGTTTTCCTCGACGAACTTCTCGTCAAAACCGGCCACCTCCATCTTCAGGGGCAGGCCCGAGGTGGTGCCGAAGATACCGCCCATGGTGAAGGTCGTGCCCGGCAGGACCCGGCCGCCGTTGAGGGTGGTGTCGCTGCCGGAGAAGTCCTCTGCCTCCTCAGCCAGCTGTGTCAGCTCAGGGATCACATTCTGTTCGAAGGCACCGCCGCTCGCCTTGTCGGCATAGGATACCTCCATGGATTCCAGATAGATGAAGATCAGGTTCCTCTTCTTCTCGGGGAAGGTGATCTCCGTCTTGCCCGGATCCGTGTAATTGTCCTCAATAAAGGTGGATACGTTCAGCTGGTCCTCGATGTACTGCTTCACATGCATCCTCTTGGCGAAGATCAGGAGCGAAACAGCCAGCAGGGCCAGGCCCGCCAGCGGGACCGCCGTGCGCAGGACCTTGTACCAGCGCTTTCCGCCCGCCTGCATGCGCCTGCGGAGGAAATACATGCCGGCCGTCACCGCGGCGCCGATGAGAAGGGCAGGCACCAGGCAGCGGCTGATGAACTGGCCGATCATGCCGTTGCCCGTTCCCTCCAGAGGGGCGTTCAGGTGATAGATCACCTCATTGACGTCCAGCTCCGCCCAGAGGGAGAAGACCCATCTCTGCAGGAGCCAGAAAAAGCACCCCAGGGCGACGGGGAGAAAAAGGCCGAAAAATACCGCCAGTCCGCTGCGTACAGGGTGTGCTGTCCCGTCTTTCTGCGCTTTCTTCCCTGCAGCTGTCGACTGTGCGGTATCGTTTGATTTACGAACACTCAAAAGAAACCTCCTGAACATGCCGCCGCCATGGGCGCCGGCACAGGCCCCGACCGGGGGCCTTCTTTTCTATCCGATGTTATCGGCTTATTGTAACACATATTTCCCCGTTTTCAAGCTTTGAATCCAATACAGGAACCATGCAGGTCCATTATACAGGCTTTTCTTCCATCTTGAGGAGGGAGGAGGCGATCTCCGCCGCCAGGGCGGCATTGCTGAGCAGGAAGGCCTTCTGGGAATCCACGCTCTCCTCGCCCATGTACTCCTTGAGCCGGCCCATCATGTAGCCGGTGGCGGCCCGGCCGCGGACGCTGTTGCGGCGCATGTCCTGCTCGGCCCTGTCCACGGCCTGGCGCACTCTCTCCGCGTCGTGGGCGTTCTCCAGGGGCACAGGGTTGACCACCAGGATGCCGCCCGGTATGCGCATCTGTTCCTTAATATACATGACCTTGCCCAGCTCCGCGGGCTGGTCCATCCGGTAATTGAGCCGCAGGTCCGTCCCCCGGACCAGATAGTCCGGCATGCGGTCCGTGCGGTAGCCGATCACCGGCACGCCCACGGTCTCCAGATATTCCATGGTCAGGGACAGGTCCAGGACAGGTTTGGGCCCGCTGCAGACCACCATGACCGGCTCCCTGGCCAGGAGCTCCAGGTCCGTGGAGATGTCCATGGTCTGGGCCGCCCCGATCTGGGCGCCGCCGATGCCGCTGGCGCAGGCCACGTGCAGGCCCGTCATGGAAGCTGTCCGGACGGCCGCCGAGATGGTCATGACGCCGTCGGCCCCCATGGCCAGCAGGACAGGAATATCCCGGGCAGAGGCCTTGAAGAGGGATCCGCGCCTCTCTTCCAGATAATGGGTCTCCTCCTCCGTGAGTCCCACATGGACCTTGCCGCCGACGATGGCCGCGTAGGCCGGCACGGCCCCGTGCTCCCGCACGGTCTCCTCCATCCGGCGGGCGAATTCCGCGATCCCCGGATGCATCATGCCGCTGAAGGTGGCGGCGCTCTCGATCACCACCACGGGCCTGCCCGCTCTTCTGGCCTCCTCGACCTCCGGGGAACATACGATGTAGCTGTCCTCCGTTTTTCCGGTCCGCTCCTCCGCAGCTCCCCTTGTCAGGGCCGCGTCCGAGGGCGTGGCCTCATCATTGACCGCGGAGAAAACATCCACGAACCGCATCCATTCCTCGACGCTGCCGCGGATATCCGGAGACGCGATGAGCTCGCCCTCCTCCGACAGGAGATAGGACATGGAGGGCTCCATGACCTCCATGCCGCCCTCTTCCTCTTCTGTCGGACATTCTGTCTCCACGCCCAGCCAGCCGTTGGCAAAAAGGTAGAGCCCGCTGACTCTCTCCGTGCCGGCCAGGCACCACCTGACATTGTCTGTCAGCTCCTGCTCCTTGCCCAGACTCTGCAGGATGTGATCCTGGGCGTCCGCGTCCGACAGACCCATCCTCTCCAGATGATCCCTGGTGCAGGCCAGACGGGCGCCGCTCACAAAGAGCTCCTCCCCGGTATCCGTGATATCCAGAAGGGCCGCGAAGAAGGTATCGTCCTCCAGCAGTTCCATCAGAATGGGGCCGGGCACATAGGCGCCCTGCCCGTTCTCCAGGGCCCAGTCCCCCCAGCGGTCCTGCATCTCACCGCCGGCCATGGCCAGAAGCTCCTCCCCCGTATACTCCGCCTCATAGAGTGCCGCGCCGCCCTCCGGCAGCAGCTGTGTCCAGAGATCCGAAACGATCATCCCCATGATCTCTACCCCCTGTACTCTGTGATTTCAGCCTTTTTATTACATTCCTTATTATTTACAGCTCTTTTATTACAGCCCCGTCACTGCGCCGCGGCGGTCTTATCGTCTGCCGCGGTTTTTGTCCCAGATGATGCCCAGCCCCCGCAGCAGCAGATCCTCGTCGATCCGGATCCGGTGCCGGCAGTGGGGGCAGATGGTCGATGCCAGGCCGCCTGTGGCCACCACACTGGTGTCCTCCCCCAGGATCTCCATGAACCTGTCCAGGATGCCGTCCAGCGCGCCGGCATTTCCGTAAATGACGCCCGCCTTCATACTGTCCGCCGTGTTGGAGGCAATGGTCTTCTGAGGCGGCGCAATCTCCACCGTGGGCAGCAGGGACGTCCCCCTGGTCAGCGCCTTCATGGAGATATCCACCCCCGGCAGAATGGCGCCGCCGATATAATTGCCCTTTCTGTCCACCACGGTCAGGGTAGTGGCCGTCCCCATGTCGATGATCACGCAGGGCAGGGGAAACAGGTGCCTGGCCCCCACCGCGGAGGCCACCAGGTCCGCGGCGATGGTGCCGGGATCGTCGATCATGATGTTCAGGCCTGTTTTCACACCGGCGCCCACCACAAGTGTGTCCAGCCCGGTCAGTATTTTCAGGGCCTTCTGCAGGGTCCTGGTCAGGGTCGGCACCACGGAAGCCATGACGATGCCCTCGATCTCCCCAAGATCGATCCCCGCCATCTCCAGAATGGGCCGGATATCCGCCGCATACTCAAACTCCGTCTTGCCGGCATTGGTCTGCAGACGGACGATCCTGGATACAGATCCCTTCTCGCCGATGCATCCCATGACGATATTCGAATTGCCCACATCGATCGCAAGAACCATGGTCCTACCTCCCTGTACCTGTCAGCTGCCCGCGGCGTCTCCGCCGTTGTCGACGCTGTCCTGCCCCTATGCAGGGCATGCGTCAGATTACTATTAAGTATTCTAGCATTTTTTCTGAGAAAGGAGAACACCGCGATGCATGGCGCATGGACCGCGCAGGTCTTTTGTTTTGTGCGGTCCTCGTGGTATAATCAATATGGGTAGTTATCTCTTCTTTCTTAATATTACATTTCGGTGTAATCACCTGCCCGGCGTAAGGACAATACGGATTCTCTCCCTATAATACGGAGGTGCGCCATGAAGCCATTCGCGCCTGTTCTTATCCACCGCCTTGTCGTTCTGATACTTTCATTGTGTCTGGCTATATCGCTCCCTGTCTCTGCCTACTCCGCAGAGGCGCCTGCGTCATGCGATGAAGATCCCCCGACAGAAACCACAGAGGAACCGGCACCGGCGGAAAACGTTGCGCTATCCGCGCCTGCGCCGGTTAAAACCGTGGAAGAGCCCGCTCCGGCGCCGGCAGAAAACATAGCGGAATCCGCTCCGGCGCCGGCAGAAAACATAGCGGAATCCGCTCCGGCGCCGGCGGAAACCAGTGAGGAGCCTGCGCCCGTGTCCGAAGAAGCCGCGGAAGAACCTGCGCCTGCTCCCGAAGAAGCTGCGGAGGAGCCCGCACCCGCGCCGGCGGAAACAGTGGAAGACCCCGTCACGGATATGGAGACACAGGCGCCTGCCCTGCTCTCCCAGAAGACCCCGGCTGTCGATGAGACCGGTGGGACAGAGGAGACCGGTGGGACCAGGATCCGGATCGGGAACGTACAGATCGACAGCGGTACCGACGATGACAGCGGCTGGTCCGGAAGCAGCGGATGGAGAAATGTCGGCGGCGAATATGTGGCCATGGTAGATTATGACGGTGCGGATGCTGAGATCTCGGCCGACGGCGGGAAGCTGGAGCTGGCTGTGGCCGGCCTTAACCGGATCGGCACGCTGGGCGGCGACTGCGACGTCAACATCGTGGGGACCGGCATCGTCCTCATCGACAGCCTGGAGATCACGGAAGGCCATACCCTGTCTCTCTCTGCTGACACTTCCCTCTACGAGACGGGCAGCGCGGCTGTTTTTCTCAGGCAGGAAGACGGATCCTACCTCCTGATCAACGGGACCATCCCCGGTATTCTCGATGAATCCTATGTGCTGGACGACGTCACGCTCGTTGTCCCGGAAGGCTCCTCTCTGGAGCTGGGATGCATGATCATCCGTCAGGAGACCTACGCGGATCCGGAGACCGGGGACATACAGACAGATACGGACCGTTACACAGGTTCCGCACCGACGAACGTCATGACACCGGCCCACGAGGACGGACATGTCGATCTGAACGGTTCCGCCGGCGTTCTGACTGTCGGTGCAGGTGCCGCCCTTCATGTCCGGGAAGGCTCCTCCCTTGTCCTTAAAAGGGCCCAGGTCCACCAACATAAATACACTTCCGCCCTGACAGTGAGCGGTATTCTGGACCTCTGCGGCACCATCACGGGCGGTATCGTCGAACTGCAGGCAGGCGCGGTCCTCTCCGGCAGCGGCACACTGTCGGATACGACCGCGGAGATCCGCGACCGGGTCTCCCTGTCCGATGGTCTGTCCGCAGACAATTCCACGGTGACCATTGACTACGCCCGGGATGTCACGCTGTCCCTGCGCGATTCCACCCTGCACCTCAAGGGGACCGACAGCTCTGTCCGCAGTCTTACGGCAGCGGGAGATGTCGGTATCTACTATGAAAACACTGCCGGGATCGGTGATATCACGGCGGAGGAGGGCAGCCAGGTCGATATCCGGAGCCTCTATGGCATGAAGGACGACGGCCTGCTGACTGTCACCGGCACGGTCAGCGGCGAGGGTGTTCATCTTCTTTCCGGCCGCATGGACATGCGGGGAACGGCTTCGCAGGCGCAGCCGCTTATAGCCGCCGGCTCCGCCGCTCTTCTCTATACGACACAGGAAGATGCCTCCCCCTCCGTCAATCCCCTGATCCTGACGCCGACAGAGACCGCCCGCCGGATCAGCAGCGGTACGGCACCTGTCGTCCTGATGAAGGTCACACAGATACAGCACCTCGATACGTCCTGGTCATGGACGGTCAATAAGGCTGAGCTTCTGGAGGACCTGGACATGTCCGGGATGCCTTCCATGATCGATTTCAATACTGTTCTCACGGCCTGCGGCGTGCAGGCAGAGGACCTGAAGATCATCCCTTACGTGGAGGTGATCTTCTGCGATCAGGCGGGGGAACTCTCCCGTATCCTTCTGGAGCCGTCGGACGGAGGCATCCCTAATGAAGGGATCGTCATGATCCGCATCCTGGGTATCACCAGTTTCACCGATGGTGTAGGCGGTTCGGCCCTGACCACGACCAACACCAGCTTCACCGGGTCCGGCGTGCTGGGCGGTTCCGGCGCCGGCTCCCTTTCCGCGGGCAGCGGAACGGTCGTTTTCACCGGCACGAAGCAGCCCGATCCGGGTCCCTCGCCTGATCCTGATCCTTCGCCTGATCCTGATCCTTCGCCTGATCCTGATCCTTCGCCTGATCCCTCCCCGGACCCGGATGACAAGGACAGGAAGAAGGACAGAAGCCGGACCGGCGGTGTACAGGCGTCCGTTTCTCCGGCGGATGAGCTGACAGTCCTTGTGACCCCGCGGGAGGAAACAGAGACCGACGGCAGGGATGCCCTTTCCGGCACCCCGGACCTTCCCCCTGTCTATATCCTGTCCGTCCTGCGCGGAGGCAGACCGGTGACGGATCTGGGAGGCGGTCTGGTCAGTGTCGTCTTCTCCTGGGCGCCGCCTGCGGAGCCGGCAGGTGCCGGGGAGGCGCAGCCGGAGGATCTCTATGCTGTTTTCGCCGACAGGGAGGGCCGGCTGACCGCCTGCGCGGCTGTCTATGATCCCGCGGAGGGCCTGGTCAGCTTTGAGACCGATCTGGCTGCCGGATCCTTCGTGGTCATCTCCTTCCCCTTCGACGGGACACCTTTCTCGGAAGAATTCTACGCGGCCCTGAGAGAGCAGGAAGACGTTGCCGCCCTGCTCCGCCTGCTGGAGGAGGAATAAAGGTATGGGGACGGATATCTGCATTCTCTGCGCTTCCGGAGACAGCGGGGAGGCGCGGACGCTTGAAGGGAGTCTGGCGTCCTACAGGCTCCCCGGCGGTCTGAAGCAGAACGAGCTTCCGGACTACCGCCGCATCGTCATTGAAACTGACCGGGAATCTCTGAATGAGCAGAGCCGCGGCGTCCTGGCCGGCAGCCGCTGGCTTCTGGTCCTGTGCTCTCCTCTCTCCCGCTCCAGCGGCCCTGTCTCAGAGAAGCTGACATATTTTCGCACCTTGCACGGCGGTGACCATATCATCGCCGTTTTGCTGTCGGGCGAGCCCGGAGAGGTGATGCCGGAGGGCTTCATCGAACAGAGGCTGGTCCGGCAGATCCTCCCCGATATGACCGTGATCGAGCGCGTCGAGCAGATCGAACCGGTGGCCGCCGATCTCCGCGCGGACACCCCGGGGAGAAGGCGCAGGCTCCTCCGTTACGAGACGACCCGCATCGTCGCCTCGGTCCTGGGCCTGCATCCGGACGCGCTGGAACAGCGGCACCAGACAAGGGCCCGGCGCAGGGCCCTGCTGACAGTGGCGGCCGCGGCAGCCGTATGCCTGACGGCTGCGGGCCTTTTCACCCGTCTGGGCCTGATCGCCGCCAGAGAAGGCAGCATAGCCCGGCAGCAGACTGCGCAGGCGGTGCGTGTGGCGGAGAGGACCATGTACGAGCTGCCGGAACGTTTTGCCGGGGAAGACCAGGCCCTGGCCTACATAGAGGAGGCCGTCAGCGCCGCCAGGTCATCGCTGGCAGAGCTGGGCCTGGATGACCTGCTGGACACGTCCGGGGAAGAAAGCGGTGAATGAGATGCAGAGCAGTGATTTCGAATATGATCTGTTCTTCAGCTACCGTCACCGGCCTCTGGACACACAGATCACACAGAAGCTATTCAATCTGGTCGAGAGCTACCGGCTGCCGCAGACACTGCGCGAGGCGGGCTGCCGGCAGATCCGGCGTGCCTTCCGGGACACGGAGGAGCTGCAGGTCAGCCGGGAACTGACGGAGACCATCGACCAGGCCCTTCACAGCGCTGACTGCCTCGTGGTGGTCTGCTCGACGGACACGCCCTCCTCGGCCTGGGTGGACAGGGAGGTGGCCGTCTTCATCGAGCGCGGACGCGCTTCCCACATCTACCCCCTTCTGATCAACGGCGACCCGGCGTCCTCTTTTCCCCCGTCACTCAAGATGGTCCCCGACATTGAGGAAAGGATCATGGACATCCGCTGTGAAGACGGCGCTTCCGGAGGACCGGGGCCTGTCTCACAGGCTTATAACGGCGCCCTTATCCGCAGAATGATGAACAAGGCCCGGACAGAGATCCTGCGGGTGATCGCGGACGTCGCGGGCTGCGAAGAGGCTGTGCTGGTCCGTGAGCATGAATTCCGCCGCAGCCGCCTCCGGACACGGGCAACGGCCGCCGCCCTGACAGTTCTGGCGCTGATCACCGGCATTTCCTTCGGTCTCCTGCAGCTGGCCCGCCGGTACCGGGACAGCGCGGCCCTCCACGCGGAGGCCTCTCTCAGGATCCTGCGGGAGCTCACCTATGACCTGCCGGACCACCTGACCAATGTCCCCGGCGCCTACTCCCGCATAGCGGACCTGCTGGAACAGAATACCGAGGACCTGAACGCCATCCTGAAGCTGTCCCCGGACCGGACCGCCGCCGAGTATGAGACAGCCGTCAACTATGAAAAGCTGGCCAACGCCCGCAGCGTCCTGGGCATGTACGAGGAGGCCCTCCTGTCCGAGGACGCCGCCCTGGAGATCTTCCGCCGGCTGGCAGAGAGCGGCGGTACTGAGGGCCTTCTCTCCTGTGCCTCCGCCTGTAATAACCGGGGCAGTATTCTCCACCGGGCCGGCCGCTACGAGGAGGCGGACGGGGCCTACCGGGAGGCGATCGGCCTCCTGGAGCCGCTGACGGAAGCTGCCGGCCAGGCTGCTGCCGTCGCCCCGGGCACGGCCGGGGAGGATCCCGTCTCCCTCCTGTCCAGGATCTGGTGCAATACCGGGGCCAATGCCGTCGATGCCGGAGATACGGCCGCGGCTGAGCAGGCTTTCTCCGCCTGTCTGTCCCTCCCTGGCAGCAGGGACAGCACAGATGTCGCAGACAGGGAGACCTCCGCCCTGGCCTCTCTGGATTACGGCATCCTGCTCTACCGGTCAGGCCGCTACGGGCAGGCTCAGACCCTCCTGGAGGACGCCTTCCGCCTCTACGGCCTGCTCCTTGAGGACACCGATTCCCTGCAGAACCGGGGCGCCTACCTCAACGCCGCCTCTGTCCTGGCTGCCTGTCTGACTGACCAGGGACTGCCGGAGGAGGCAGACACCTATTACGCCCAGGCCATCGTCTACGCCCGCCGGCTGGCCGCGGACGGGGAGAATCTCGCTTATCAGCGGATCCTGGCCGACCTGTGCAACAACCGCGGACTCTGCTTCAATATCCGGGGCCTCTACGACGAGGCGGCCCCTCTCTATGAAGAGGCCTCCGACCACTATTCTGCCATATATGAGAGAACCGGTGCCCCTTCCGACGCCGCCGTCTGTGCGGTCAGTCTTCTGAACACCGGTGAGAATGCCTTTAAAGCCGGGGACCTCGAACGCTCCGGAGAGCTGTTCGCCCGCGGTCTTGCCCTGTATGAAAAGATCTATGCGCAGCTGAGCGACTATGACCGCTCCCAGTACCACGCGTGGCGGTCCTATGCCGCCCTGATCCACGATCGGGACGCCGACGCCGCCTATGACGAGGCCGTCACTGCCTGCAGCCTGCAGCCGGACAATGTCCTTGCCAACCTGAATCTGGCCTATGCCTGCCTCTACAGCGGCCGCTATGAGGAGTGCGACCGCCTCTTCCGTCTGCTGGCCTCTCTGGGCGACGGACAGAAAGAGACCATCCGCCTGGACCTGCGGGCCCAGCAGGACGCCGGTCTCCGGGATCCCCATATCGAAGAGGTCCTGCGGATCCTGGAGGAGTGAGGCAGCCCGCCGCCGGCCTTTTTCAGCCCCGCGGTGCCTCCTTCAGCCTCTCCATCTCCGCCGCCGCCATCATGAAGGCGCCGAGTCCGTGCATATGGTTGAGCTGGCGCGGCTCACTGACATAGTACTCATAGGAGCCGTCCCGCACCGTATCACCGCCCAGGCCGGACACGTAGACCGTGCCGTGCAGGTTCAGAAGGCTGTCCGGTCCCACCTCGATGAACTCCCTGACGATGCTGCGGAAGGCCTTCTGCCCCGCCGCCCGGTAAGAGGGGTCGATATAGCCTTTTCTCACCGCCTTGAGGAGAAAATAGGTGAACATGCAGGAGCAGGAGGCCTCGGGATAGTTGCCGAAGCTGTCCTCCCTGTCCAGGACCTGGTACCAGACGCCCGTCCGCTGGGACTGGACACTGACCACCGCCGCGGCCAGATCCTGCACCATTCCGATCAGGATCTCCCTGTCGACCGGCCTCTCCAGATGATCCAGGGTGTCCACCAGGGCGCAGGAGTACCAGCCCATGGCCCGCCCCCAGAAATGCGCCGACCGGCCCGTCTCCGGGTCCGCCCAGGGCTGGGTCCGGCTCTCGTCCCAGCCGTGATAGAGGAGATGGGTCACCGGGTCCTTCAGGTGGGTGTCGATCAGACGGAACTGGCGGACGATATCGTCCCAGGCCGCGTCCCGCGCGGCGCCCGTCTCCCCGAACAGCCTGGTGTACTCAGCATAGAAGGGCTGCCCCATGTAGAGACCGTCCAGCCACATCTGGTGACGGTAGACCTGCTTGTGCCAGAAGCCTCCCTCCGAAGTCCGCGGATGTCTGTCCAGCTGACTCCGCACCAGGGCTGCCGCCTTCTTGTACTTGTCCTCTCCCGTCATCCGCCAGAGGAAGAGCAGGATCTTGCCGTTGCTGATATGGTCCAGGTTGAACTCCTCCCGGTTATAGAGTGGAATCGATCCGTCCTCCTCCACGAACCTGTCCATATTCCTCTTGATATAGTCTGCGTACTGCTCGTCTCCGGTCACTTCGAAGACCATCTCCAGCCCCTTGCTGGCCACACTCTGGTCGTAGGACCACTTGTTCCGCATCACCGGGAACCGCTCCATCACTGTGTCCGCCATCCAGACGGCCCAGTTCCTGTCAAAGACCTGCTGTCTCATGTTCTCCCTCCTCTGTCTGTGGATCTGTTTTCGCTCTTTTACTATTTTCCGGCCCATCGATAGTGAGCCCCCGCGATCCCGCAGAACAGGACCATCATGGCCAGGATCATGTAGACCACGCCGACGCCCAGCGTCGTCCGGTCCAGCGTTTCCGGCGCCCAGCCCAGCCACCCGGCCGGAGCCAGATAGTTGAGAAAAGGATAGGGTGCCGCCATGCCGCCGTGCCATCGCAGGCCGCAGGCCCCCAGAAATCCGATCATCAGCAGCCACAGAAAGGGCGGCAGCAGACTCCAGAGCAGACATATTCTCTCATAGGGCTGCCTCACATCGTGCAGGTAGAAATCCGCCAGCGTCAGCAGCGGCACCAGCAGATGCATGCACAGACTGGCCCCGTGATCCTGCAGATAGGCGCCCACGATCCCTCTCGAGGACAGCGGCGCGATCACCGCCGCGTAGACCACCATCGTCACCGTAATAGAGACCACCGCCGAGAACTTCAGATAATGCAGGGTCCTCAGGTACCCTTCCGAGAGCCCTCGCCCGTCCTTCGCAGCCGTGCCCTGGCTGTCCTTCCCGGCCTGACTCTCACAGGATGCTCTCTGCCCGTCCGTCGCGCCCTCCGCCGCCAGCTGCAGGACGGCCACGACGGCCACAAACAGGTTGGACAGCTGCGTGAACATGGTAAAACCGATGGGCCAATGCAGCATGCAGATGACGGCATAGGCCACCGTCCCCACGATCAGCCATTTTAAAATCTTTCTGCTCATACCTCGATGCTTAAAGTCTTTCTGCTCTTACCTTGATACCCGGAAGCAGGCCCGCCTGCTTCCTCTGGAAATGCGAATACAAGTGACCGCCCGAAAACTGCGATCACTTGCTGATGAATACTTTGTGGTCATCCGATTCCCAGGCGACCGCTTCAGACGACTGGCGTCTGTCTGTAGTATATTCTAGCAGAAGGCGCTTATCAACGATAGCCGCACGTTGCATTTCGCCGCGATTCCCGCTACATTTAGACAATATGTAATGACCT
>DGGX01000125.1 GCA_002392385.1 Lachnospiraceae bacterium UBA3863 | reverse complement strand
GGGCTGATCGCCCGGAATAATCAAAATCAGAGAAAATCCGGGAAAACGCAGCAAAAACTCAGGAAAATCTCGGGCAAAACGCACACAGGGAGCACATCGATGAACGAAGTCATCCTCACAGAGCGGTCGACATATGACAAGCTGGTCAGTGATATACGGAAGTGCCGCGCCCGCATCGCGGAGCTGACGGCCCAGCGGGACGATCTGCGTCACCATATCTGTCCGGCGCTGAAGGTGCGGTATGAGGAGCAGATCGGTGTCCTGGAGAGGGAGGTCCTGGCAATCCAGGCGGAGGTGCTGGAGAAGGAGCGGGTGATCGAGCTCCTGATCGCCCGTCTTAACAGGCGGGAGCAGCCCTCGGTCGAGGCGGCCAGGGATCAGGCGCGGACGGAGTTCCGGGAGAGGTGGGACAAGATCCGCCGTGACGAGGAGGAGGCCAGGGACTACCGCAGGCGCTGGGAAGAGGATTCCCGCTGGTCTCATTACGAACAAAAGAGAAGAGAAACATCCTCCCAGCCCAGCCCGGAGAACATCACAGACGATGACGCGGAGGCAGACGGACCGGAGGCAGACGGACCGGACGCAGGCGGGCACGAAGAGCCGGAAGAGAACATTCCGGAGGACCCGATCCGGGAGCTGAAGCATCTCTACCGGAAGATCGTCAAGTACCTGCATCCGGACGAGCGGCCAAACGCGACGGACCATGAGAAGGAGCTTCTGAACAGGGCCGTCGAGGCCTTCCAGACGGGTGACCTGGAGGCCCTGCGCGGGATCTGGGGCGAGATCGAGGAGCTGGAGATCCCTGTGGAGACCTTTGACGATACGGAGGCCGGACTGCGGCGGCTGAGAGAGCTTCTCACCCTCCTGAAGCAGCGCATCGAAGCCCTGAAGGAGGAGATTCGGGAGATCCGCGCCGCTTTCCCCTATACCATGAAGGGGCTGCTGGAGGACGCGGACAGGCTGGCAGAGAGGCAGAAGGAGCTGAGAGAGCTGGCGGACCAGCTGCGCCACCTGAGCAGCCAGCTGGATGCCTCCATCGAGGCCCTGGAGAACAAGCTTGCCGCGGAGAACGAGAAACGGCAGGTATAGGACAGAGAAACGGCAGGCATAGGATAGAGAAACGGCAGGCATAGGACAGAGAAACAGCAGTCACAGACCGGCCGCAGAGAACATCGCCAATGACCGCCGGCAAAGGAGACCATAAATGACATCGCAGGATAATGACCGGCGGGAGGCCGGACTGGACACACAGCTCTCCCTGTGGGAGGGGTCAAAAGCCCTCCTCGACCTGTTGCACAGCGGAGAGGGGCTGGGGGCGCTTTTTGCCAGGGATATCGGCCTGGGCGAGCAGAAGATCGTGGGCGTGCGCTTCCGCGGGGGCGCCAGGGACCTGGTCGAGGACCTGGTGCCCGGGAGCCAGGTCGTCTTCCTCCGGGAGCCGGACAACGTCTATGATCCCCTGGCGATCGTGGCGCTGGACGAGCAGGGGAGGAAGCTGGGCTATATTCCCCGGAGCGACAACCGGATCCTGAGCGCCCTCATGGACGCGGGCAAGGTCCTCTACGGCATCGTTCCGGAGGATCCCGGCCATTCGGAGGCGGTCATCACGGTGGATCTCTTCATGCGGGAGACGGCCGGAGCGGGGGACAGGACGACGATTCCCCTGACAGGCAGCTGCGGGTCCTACGCGGTGACGGACCTCGCCATGACCAAAGAGGGCAAAATGCGCAGTCTCTTCGCGATCAAGGTGATCAACGGCGAGGAGCGGGGGATTTTCTCCCAGAAGGTGGCGTCGGCGCCAGAGGAGGAGAGGGAGGAGCGCCGGCGGGCCATTCTCAGAGACTATTACGACTTCATCGGCCTCCTGCCCGTGGTGGGCCACGCCATCGATGGCGCCCCGCGGCAATACCTGGAGGAGATGTACGGCCTCCTTCTCGGCCTTCCCTTCTCCAACCTGGTGATCGACACCCGGATCATGGCGGAGAACAGCCTGCCGGAGGAGCGGCAGTTCGGCCTCAGGCACCTGGCCTCCAGCCTGCGGATCCCCCAGGAGGGGACCAGCGCGCCGGAACGGCGGTGCAGGGCGGTCTGGGCCCTCTACCGCCGGCTGGATGATTCGAAACCCAGAGGCCGGGACCTCGCCGCGGCAGAAGGAACAAGGCAAGGATAATCACGCCGGATCAGAAGCATCAGATCCGCGCAGGAACCAGTAGAGAAACGGCATAAACATCACAGGAGGCAGGCATCATGAGCAGACACAGCAGCAGCGGCGGCGGAGGTTCCCTCGGCATTCTCATCGTCTACATCATTTTCTTCATCTACCTCATGCCGGTCCTCGGCATCTGGCTGATGCTCAGGAAATCATCCACCACCGGCATGAAAGTCCTTGGATTCATCCTCTTCCTCATCGGGATGGGCATCTGGTCCTATCGGACCATTTACGGAAGTTGAGGGGAGACTTGTGACAGGAGAATCAAGAGCATGATCAACTTACCTGACAATCTCACCATTCTTACCACTTACGATACCATAGATGTTCGTGCGGAGCTTTTAAGTCAGGTGGCAGCGGAAGATACCTCTGACCCTGCGAAGATCATCCTTGTCAATTTAGACGGGGATGCAGCACTGCCGCATATAGAGAAAGAATGCCCATTTCCACATACTGTCTTTTCAGTAAAATATGCACATATTGGGCTTGGGTTTGATTCGTATGCCGGCATTCGAAGCATGCGCTATAGCTCATTGATGGGACAGCTGGACGGTCTTCTGGACCTTCTGTCAGAGGAGGTCCTGATACTGGCCGGCCCTGACCCGAAGGCATTGATCGTCCTGAAGGCGCTGCAGAACAGTGAGATGCGCGGCCGCATTCATCTGTGGGCAGTGAAACCCATGTCCGTCATGGGCAAAAGAAGATGTGAAGCCTATGACGACCTTCTGTCTGATCTGCAGGGAGTCAAATCCTTCGCATTGTCATAAATGGATCGATGGCTGCAGGAGATCATGGACAGAAGCATAACGCTTCCGGAGGCTCTGGCTTATATCTGGAAGAGAATCGCCACAGAATTGCCTCACGTTATAAAAGGCATTTCCGAGATACGCGAGAGCACATGCCTGTATTTCTACGATCAAGCCAGGCATCAGTATCTGGAGGTGAAAAGTGCAATGCCTCCAGTTGCCAGAAGAAAACATAAGAATAAGCTTCAATTCAGAACTATGGGAAAGGCCTCAACCACAACAAGGATGCCTGAGGATGACATCTCCATCTGCCTGCCGCGTGAAGACGGCAAGAAACTATGCGAAGAACTGCGGCAGATGCGCATAGATTTCGCAGAAGCCAACGACATTCCCTTTGTCCCGGAGCATTGCGATCACAACGGGCCTTGTGCGGGAACCTGCCCCCAGTGTGATGCGGAGCTTCGATATCTGAATGAGCAGATAGAAGAGAAAAAGAGCAGCAGAGGCAAGAAGGAGATCCAATTTCCGGAACACAAACTGAAGACAATGCCGTCGTCTGCAAGAAACAGATTATTACTGAGCCAGAAGACATTAATGGGACGTGTCACAACTCGATCCGGCAGGGATAGTGACCAGATACCGAAAATACCGGATTTTTTGAAACGATCTG
>DGGX01000157.1 GCA_002392385.1 Lachnospiraceae bacterium UBA3863 | reverse complement strand
TCTGGCCGGCAAACTGGTTGCAGGGAACGTCGATGATCTCCAGGCCCCTGTCGTGGTACTTCTCGTACATGTCCTCCAGATCCTTATAGTGAGGCGTGAAACCGCAGCCCGTCGCCGTGTTCACGACCAGGACCACCTTGCCCCTGTAATTCTCCATGGGGATCTCCTCCCCCTTGGGATTCGTGATGGAATAATCGTAGAAACCCATGATGCTCCTTTCCGCGCCTCCGGGGCGCTGTGTGGGTCCACTCCGGCAGATACCGCCTGCGGTCCGTCTGTCCGCCGCGCCTGCTGCTTCTTGATAGTGCAATTATATTGCACGCAATCTATTATGTCAACCCGCTCAGCGTCTCTTTTTATTTAGGGAATTTATTGCCAATATCCCACTTATCAATATAGCGGTAGAGGGTCCGTCTCCCAACGCCCAGATATTCCGCCGCTCTCCGACGGTTGCCGCCGCACCTCTCCAGGGCGTCGAGGATCTCTTCCTTGGTGAGGAAGAAGGACTCCTCCGGGGGCAGGGCATCCTCCGGACGCCGCCGGAAGGAAGCCGGATCGGGCCTGCCGTTTCCCGGCCCGGCCATGGAGAAGCCTCCACGGACACCCGCCGGCTGGCCATAGCCGGTGTCATAGCCCGCCGGCTCGGCAAAATAAGCCGGATTGATATTCTCCCGGATCATCTGCAGGGTCACCTGCTCCTCGTTGTAGAGCTGGGCCAGGCATTCACACAGGTTCTGCAGCTCCCTGACATTGCCGTCAAAACGGCAGGACCGCAGGAAATCCCTGGCCTCGGACGTCAGGATCTTGGGACCGGCGTCACTGCCGGCCGGAGCATATTTTCTCAGGAAGTGTTCTGTGAGGAGCAGCACATCGTCCTCCCGCTCCCGCAGCGGCGGGATATGGAGGGTCATGGTGCTCAGCCGGTAGTAGAGGTCCGCGCGGAATTTCTTCTCCTGGATCTTCTGGTTCAGGTCCACGTTGGTGGCGGAGATAATCTTCACGTCCGCGTGTACAGTTCTCGTACTTCCCAGCCGCATGAACTGCTTCTGCTCCACCGCCCGCAGAAGAGTCGCCTGGAGGTTCAGCGGCATCTCGCCGATCTCGTCCAGGAAGAGGGTGCCGCCGTTGGCCAGTTCGAACTTGCCGATATTGCCGTTCTTCTTGGCACCGGTGAAGGCGCCGGGATCATAGCCGAAGAGCTCGCTCTCGATCAGCTCCCTCGGCAGGGCGCTGCAGTTAACGGAGACGAAGGGCCCGTTCCTTCTGGCGCTCTGGTTGTGGATCGCCTGGGCGAATACATCCTTGCCGACGCCCGACTCGCCCAGGAGCATGATATTGCTCTCCGTATTGGCCAGCATCCGGGCCCGGCGGACGGCGCTTTTCATCACCGTGCTCTGGCCGACGATATCCCCGAAGCTCAGGATCGCGTTGTTGCCTGTCCTGTCAGAAACCTGCTTGGAGATCTGTTTCCGCGTGGTCATCGTCACGAACAGACTGTGGTTCCTGAGGTTCTCATAGGAATTGTTTCTGGTCGTGACGATACAGGAGGACCGGCGCCCGCCCACGTGGAAGGTGATCTCCTGGTCCTCTACCTCCTGCATGTTCAGCACGATGTCCCAGAACTTGGCATTCTCCGGCGGCGGACCGATGATGTCGGACAGGAGCATGAAATACGCCGCCCTTCTGGACCTTCTCTCCGCGCCGATCATGTCGAAGAAGCGGCGGTTATGCTGATTGATATAGACCTGGCCGGTCTTCTCATTGATGTCCAGCTGTACGATGCCCCGCTCGTCTCTCTCATAGATGTCGCAGGTCTCCCAGGCGATATTGATGCGGATAGCCAGACTGACCGCCATGGAGATGACCGTCATCATATAGGCCTCGTCCGCCTTGCCCGCCGGCACCAGGAAGGCGATCCCACCGTACTCCTCTTCACCGTTTCTGACCAACAGCGGTGCATAGTAGATGGCCGTCTCCCGGAGAAAAGGCGCTTCGTTCTCCTCCCCCGCCGAGCGGAGGGGCGTCTTCTCCTTCAGGCCGACGGTCACGGCATTGATACCGACGTCTTCCAGTCTCCACAGGGTCCCCCGGCGGATCCCCATCTCCTCCAGACGGGTCCGGACACTGTCCGTACACTTGAGCTGCAGCATGCACCCGTCCGTGTCAAAAAGCGCAAAGGCGCAGTCCATCTCCTGCAGCTGGGCGCTGATATTTCTGAACACATGCGTTGTATACGCCCTGACCTGCCGCAAGCGATTGCGCCGGTTGATCAGTTCGCCCTCCGTAACCACGGGAAGGGCATAGGGTCTCCCGGCAGGGGAGGCCTGCTCCCTGCGGTATCTCTCAAGCACCTCTTCATTGTGTCGTCTGTTTGCCTCAAGGATCCCGGCGTCGATCGATCCGACCGTACCCTGCTCACTGAATAGACTCATCGGCATACTCCTGTCCCGCTGATTTCCTGTATGTCCTTAGTGTTCCCCTCTGAGGGCACATCATCATTTCAATTATACAATATTTGTGCCACTCCTGCATCACCGTGTGGCACAAAATCGGAGCGCCCGGTCACTCCCGCGGCGCTCCGATCTCGCAATATCCGTTTTTAAATAACTATGTGCCTGTGCCGTCAGTGGACATTGGCGTAGGCTTCCTTCACTCTGGCCATCACCGGATCGAAGATCCTGTGCGCCTCGGCCTCACCTGCCACCTCGCTCATGATCTCAATGGTATTCTGTCCCATGGTGGTCGTCCGATAGACATCCTCGTGCTCCACGCCGCTGATGCGGAGGGGATTGCCGGGGACTGTGAACTTGACGCCGTTGTCGTACTCCGCCTCCACGAAGCTCTTCCTGAACTTGACCTGGGGATGGTTCTTGATAGCCTCATAATTGTTGATGCGGCCGAAGATGGACTTCTTCTCCTCCAGTCTGCGCACGACCTCTTCGCTGTCATACATGGCAAAGACACGGTTGACCTCGGCCTCCACCTCGCGGAAGTGGTCCGCGCGGTTCTTCATGGAGTCGAAATCCGGGTTCTCCAGCCACTGGGGCTGGTCAAAAGCCTCCGCGAAGGCCTTCCACTGGGCATTGGTGGAGATGTTCAGCATGATCGGCACGCCGTCCTTGCACATGAAGTCGCCGATGGGGCTGGCTGCCGGATAGCGGTTGCCGCTGGGCTTGGGAAGCTTGCCGTTGCGCATGTACATGCTCAGCATGTTCTCCTGGCACAGGAGCAGGGCATCCATCATGGAGGCGTCGATCCTGCGGCCGTGGCCGGTGCGCTGGGCATCCACGATGCCGATCAGGGTGCCGATGCAGCCCACGAGGCCGCCGGAATAATCAGCGATAGACCCGCCGCACTTTGTGGGCCGGCCGCCCTCCTCGCCGGTGATGGACATGATGCCGGACTCCGCCTGCACAGTGGCATCATAGGCGGCCTTGCCGGCATAAGGGCCCTCCTGGCCGTAGCCGGAGATGGAGGTGTAGACGATCCTGGGATTGATAGACTCAAGCAGTTCGTAGGTGATCCCGAACTTCTCCATGGTGCCGGGCTTGAAGTTCTCCACCACGGCGTCGGCGGTCTTGACCAGCTCCAGGAAGAGGTCCCTCTGCTCGGGATCCTTCATGTTGATGGCCACGGACTTTTTGCCGCGGTTGCGGGTGGCGTAATGGCTGGAAACGCCCTGGTCCAGGATGTTGCCGGTCCGGGTGGTGTCGCCGATGGGCGGGTTCTCCAGCTTGATGACCTCAGCGCCGAAATCGCTCAGCATCAGGGTGCAGATCGGGCCGGACATAAACTGGGTGAAGTCAAGGATACGGATGCCTTCCAAAGGTTTGCTCATGATATGTCTCCTCTCGGGAACAGCCGTGCCCTCCGCCGGTCATTCCGCCTGCGGAGGGTCACTGCCTGTCTGTCTGTGCTTATTCGGCGCTGTCGATATTGAACAGCTTGACGCCGGTCCAGTCCTCAAACTGGCGGACGACGGTGCTGAAATCCACCATGCCCTGGCCCTCGGAGGAGCGCAGGTTGAACATCTCATAGGACAGGTTGCCGTAGAAGTGCGGCACCTTGGTGTCCTTGGCCAGGCCGTTGTAGAGGCCGATGTCCTTCATCATCAGGTCGACAGCCATGTTCATGCCCTGGCCGGTGAAGATCAGGTTGGGCATCTTGTACTCAGTAGCATGGGAACGTCCGCCGCTGCCAGCGATGACCTGGACGGCCACCTTGGGATCGATGCCGGCCTTGGCCGCCACGGTCAGAGCCTCGGCTGTGGCCAGAAGGTTGGTGCAGGACAGGAAGTTGTTGCAGCACTTCATGGCATCGCCGGCGCCGCTGGGTCCCACATAGGTGACCTTCTTGGGATCGCCCAGGGTCTCCAGGATGTGACGGGCCTTCTCGAAGGTCTCCTTCTTGCCGCCCACCATGACCGCCAGGGTCTGCTTGGTGGCGCCTTCCTGACCGCCGCTGACAGGGGCGTCGATCATCTCAATGCCCTTCTTCTCGCACTCAACGGCCAGCTTCTTGGTGCTGGTGGCGTCCGCGCTGGTCAGATCGATGACCACCGTGCCGGGACGGGCGTTGGCCAGAATGCCTTCCTCGCCGTACATGTTCATCTCCACCTGACGGGAGGTGGGCATGCTGATCATGATGTAATCGCTCTTCTTGAAGAGGTCCGCGGGGTTCTCGGCGCCCTCGCAGCCGTTGGCCAGCATCTCGTCGTACAGAGCGATCTTGGCTTCCAGATTGGGAGCCAGCGGAATGAAGCCCGCGCTCTGGTCGATCTCCCGCCTGTAGGTGGGCAGGACCATGGAATAGCCACTCTTATAGAGGCCGTAGCACATGGCAAAACCCATGGTTCCCAGGCCGATGAATCCGATCTTCTCCTTGCTCATGTTATCTCCCTCCTGAATAAATGCTGTGTGTTTATCCTGTATGTTCTCTGTGGATCTTCGAATTATTTCATGGGATCTCTGCCGGCCATGGACTTGATCAGGTTCTTGCGCTTGATCTGGTTGGTGCCGCCGAAGATCTGGAAGATCTTGGCATTTCTCATGTAGCGCTCGAAAGGATAGTCCTTCATGTAGCCGTAGCCGCCGCATACCTGCACGGCGTCCATGGTTGTCTGCATGGTGCAGTCCGTGACATAGCACTTGATGAGCAGGTCAAGATTGGTCTTGATCCCCTCATCCGCCGCGCGGAGAGCGTCATACACCAGTGCTCTCGCGGCCTGGGTGCGCATCTCCATATCGGCGATCATGAAGCCCACCGCCTGCTGGTCCACGATCCGCTTGCCGAACTGTCTGCGAACCTTGGCATACTCGAGGCACTCGTCCAGAGCGGCCTGAGACATGCCCAGGCAAGGGCAGCAGTTGACCACCGCGCCGGCACCGCTGATGCCGCCCAGAGCAACGCCGAAGCCTCTGCCCAGCTCGCCGATCACATGATCATCGGGCACTCTGACATCCTCAAAGATGACATCCGCCGTCTCCGAGAGGTGCAGGCCCATCTTGTTCTCTTTCTTGCCGATCTTGACGCCCCGCTCCTTCTCCACGAAGAAGGCGGTCACGCCCTGGCTGGCTCTCTTGGTCTTATCGGTCCAGGCAAAGACGATGAAGTACTCCGCATTCGGAGAGTTCGAGGCAAAGCACTTGGTGCCGTTGATGATCCACTCGCCGGCGGCGTCATCGTGCACCGCGGAGGTGATCATGGCCGCCGCGTCGGAACCGGCGCCGGGCTCGGTCAGGCAGAAGCAGCCCATGGTGCCGCTGAGGATCCTGTCCGCCCACATCTGCTTCTCTTCCTCAGGCATCTTCGTAGCGAGGATGCGGTCAAAATAGCAGGAGGAACCGGCAAAAGCAAAAGCGAAGCCCGCGTCGATCCGGCCGATCTCCTCAATGATCAGGCCCTGGGTCAGCATGTCAAAGCCGAGCCCGCCGTACTCCTCCGGAATGGACATTCCGTAATAGCCCGCGTCCACCAGCTTCTGGTGCACATCCATGGGATACACGCCGAGACCGCCGTCCGCAGCCTCATACTCCTCGATCCTGGGCTTCAGTTCCTTCTCAACGATCTTATAAGCGCCTTCTACAAACTCTCTCTGCTCATCGGTTGCGAATGCGTACTTCATTTCTCTCCTCCTGTAATAATGCTTGGAATAATCACAGACAACCTGATATTATTATCTGCACTGCCGTGTATCCTTTTGCCTGTATATTTAGCATATTCTGTGCCAATGAAGTATTTGCGCCCAGGTCTTCAAAAAAGCCACTGTCTGCGACAATTATGTGCGCAAAATGTGCACACTGTGTGCCTCGTCTGTGCCAGACACTGTCTCCGGAAGCAGCAGAGCAATATCTCCGGCGGTTGCAGAGCATTATCTCCGGCGACTGCAGAGCATTATCTCCGGCGACTGCGGGCGTGCCTCATTCGGCAGGCTTTTTCGCATTCGTCCATGCGCGCCTGCGGGCGTGCCTCATTCGGCAGGCTTTTCGCATTCGTCCATGCGCGCCTGCGGGCGTGTGTTCATGTATCTGATCATCCCAGAATGCCTTTTGATGGATGGCGGGATGATCAGTGCCGTATTAACACACCCCCAATAGTTTTGTGTGGAAAAATGGGTTGACCTGAGTCCCTGTCGGGTCAACCCAGATTCTGCTCTGTGCCTATCAGGGTTGAGCCTCATAGTTTTCCCACAGTCCCAAATGGTTTTCTGAACAGAAATGGGGTGAGTTTGAAGCTTCTTCTGTCATCCCATACTGCTTGTCGGTATCGAATGGGTTGATTCTACGATTATACTGTCACCCCATATTACCTTCTGGCGTATTTTGAGATAACAGCACCGGTTTCAGAATGCTTCGCAAAATGCGCCTGCCTCATCATTCGCACCCGGCGGCTGCGCCGCCACTCATTTTGCTTCGCAAAATGCGGCTGCTCATGTTTCGGCATTCGCCATATACGGCTGTGCCGTCATCCGCCCTCCGGCGTGCGAGCACGCCAAGGTCTGATGACGGCACAGCCATGCATGGACTCATTGCATATTACAGATACTGACCATTATCACAGTTGATGACCTGGCCGGTGATGCAGCGGGCGAGGTCGGAGCCGAGGAAGAGGGCCAGATGTGCCTGGTCGATGCAGAAGGTAGGCACGTTTCTGGTGGACTTGGTGTGGAGGATCGGCAGGTAATCGACGCTGCGGGTGACAGCGGCGGCGCCGGTCTTGGTCTTGTTGTCTTCCTGGTTCAGAGCGGCAGGGGTCACGGTGAAGCCGGGGCCGAGGGCGTTGCAGTTGACGCCGGTGCCGACACAGCGGATGGCGATGGCCTTGGTCCAGGTGTTGATACCGCCCTTGGCGCCGGAGTAGACCGCGCCGCAGAGGGGACGGGTGCCGTTGATGGAGGAGATGTTGACGATGTGGCCGTAGTTCTGCTCCAGCATGATGTTCAGAGCTTCCTTGCAGAAGCGCATGGGCGCCTTGAGGTTCCACTCCACATAGTAGTCGATGATGTCTTCGTCAGCAGTATCGGCTATGCAGGGATCGCCGCCGCCGGCGTTGTTGACGAGGATATCGAGGCGGCCGAACTTGTCCTTGATCCAGGCGAAGAGCTCTTTGGTCTTCTGCTTGTCCATGACGTCCATTGCGAAGGTGTAGACCTCGGCATAATCGAAGAGAGCGCGGATCTCGGCGGCCGTCGCCTCGAGCTTGTCGGGGGTACGGGCGACCATGATGGTCTTGGCGCCGTGCTGGGCGTAGAGTTCCGCCATCTTGGCGCCCATGCCATAGGAAGCGCCGGTGATGAGGGCGACCTTTCCGTCCACGACCTTCTCGTAATTGAAGGTGCGGTTCCAGGCCTCTTCCTCCGGAGCGATGGCTCTGTAGTCCGCGGAGGTGGGCTGCCAGCTCTGGTTGATGTGCTTTTCGTTGAGGTTCTTGAGTCTCTCGTTGATCATGATAATCTCCTTTCTGTTTTAAATGACAGCTGTTATCTGTGTTCAAGAGTCCCTGGGCAGGCTCCGGGGCCTGCCACCGGGAAGAAATGCCTTTTTAAGCTCAGTTTTTTGCTCAGGCTTCCACATAGGTCTTGGGATCCGGAAGGATCCTGGACATGACCAGACCCAGTACCAGGAAGACCGCCAGGGTGATGTAAGCGGGATTGTAGGAACCGGTGGCGTCCACGATGCGGGCACTTACCAGAGGGCCGATCAGGGCTGCCACGGAGAAACCGTTGGTGATCACGCCGTAGATGGCGCCGAGGTGCTTTCTGCCGAAGATACCGGCTGCCGTGTTCCATACCAGCGGGATGGAAGCGCCGTAGAAGAAGCCGAGCACGAAGGTACCGATCATAAGAGCGGTGGTGGTGTTGTAGAAACGGAAGCAGAGGATGTTGATGGCCTGCACGATGAAGATCAGGGACCAGGTGTTGCGGACGCCCAGCTTATCGGACAGGGTGGACACGCACAGACGGCCGAGACCGTTGGCAAGACCCAGGGCCATGACCATGGTCACCGCCAGGGCACCGGCGTCGCCGTCTGCCAGCTGGACGGAGGCGATCTTGGTCATCTGGGAGGTCATCATCTGGCCGCCCATGCCGGCGCATGCGAACATACCGAAGCAGAGCCAGATCTCCTTTGTGAAGATCGCTTCCTTGAGGGACTTGGTGTTCTTGTAAAGGGTGGTCTTGTTGTCAACTTCTTCCGCTGCCTTGGCCGCTGCAACGACTGCGGGATCGGAGGCATCCACACGCTCGGGCTCCGGCAGGAACTGGGCGAGGATCATGATGATCACGAAGGAACCGATACCGATGGCATAGAAGGCTGCCTTGTCGCCGAAGGATCCCTGGATGCTTCTGATCAGGGGAGCCATGTAGAAGGAGGTCCATCCCATACCGGCGCCGACGATACCGGCGACCAGGCCTTTATACTTCATGGGGGCCAGCTTCTGGGCTGTAGGCGTGGTGTTGGATGTGAAGGACGTGGAGGCCGCGCCCATCAGGAAGACGATGGCCATGAAGATGACCGGGTAGGAAGTGGTGGATCCGGCGATCACCAGGGACAGGCCGATACACACGGCACCGAACATGACGAAATACTTGGGCTTGGTCCGGTCATTGAAATAACCGACCACGATAGCCCACAGAGACGTGAAGACCATCATCAGAGAGGCCGGCAGCGCCATCTGCGTGGTGGTCCATCCGTTCTTGGCTGCCACACCCGCGCTCAGCAGCGACCAGCAGTACTGCGCGCCTGCCGACAGGTTGATCAGCATGGCCACGACAGTTGCCTGTATGGCTTTTTTACTCCATGTTTCCTGTGACATAACTCCCTCCTTTTCTGATTATGAGAACAAGTTGTGAATTCTTTTATTCTATTATCATGGCTGTCCCTTACAATGTCCAATGCCTATATTTCTTCCTTGTAATGCCTCTAAGGCATTATTTTGTCCGACACTCTGTACAAACGGGACGGATCGATTTTGGCACAAATGGACAAAAAAACTGCCGCTCTGAGCTGATTCAGAGCGGCAGAGGGCTGCTTTTGTGAGGGATCCTGCTGCAAAAACGGCAGCTAGATCTCTTCGTTTTTCTTCTGTTCGTCGGCCAGGCGGAATCTCCGCAGGAACTCGGCGGACGTTTTGGTCAGCACGGTGTGCTTCTTCCATATGAGGTGGAGGGACAGGTCATCCTGGATGGCGATCTCGCGGATGCAGAGGTCCGGGTGGTGCTGTCTGTGGAAGCGGCTGATGATCGCCAGGGCATAGCCCAGTCCCTCTTCCACCATCTGGGCGCCGAGGAAAAATAGGTTATAGCGCCCTACCACGTTATATTCGGGGCCGTCGGCAATACCGCCGTAGCTCCGGGGGCCCCGCGGCAGAAGGAGGGGAAGTCCCTGCAGGTCCTCGACGGACAGCCTGCGCTTGGCGGCCAGCGGGCAGTCCCGCGGCATCAGGACGCCCCATTTCTCACGGAAGCTGAGGGTGATGGAGTTATACTTCTCATCCACGCTGTCGCTCAGAGTGACAGCATAGTCCAGAAGGCCCTCGTCCAGCATCTCCAGCGCGGTGGTCATGGACATGCTGAGAATAGTCATGCGGACACCGGGATGGTCCCTGCGCAGATCCTTCAGGACCCGCAGGATCTCCCTCACCGCCTCGCTCTCCGCGCCGCCGATCCGGATCTCTCCGGTCAGGGCCTCCTCGGAGGAATGCATGTCCTGCTCCGCCCTGTCCACCAGCAGGAGGATATCCTCCGCGTACTGGCGGAAGCGCAGTCCCTCCTGGGTCAGGGAAATGTCCTTTTTAGACCGCACGAAGAGGGTCTGCCCCAGTTCCTGCTCCAGATCCATGATCTGCCTGGAAAGGGTGGGCTGGGTGATATGCAGGGCCGCGGCCGCGGCGGTGAAGTTTCTCTCCTGGGCCACGGTCAGGAAATAGCGAAGTGTCCGGATCTCCATGTCTGCCTCCTGCGGGAAGGATCATTTCTTGTCCGCGACATTGAGCAGGACCGTGCCCTCTTCGGGATTCTTGTCCACAAGGCCCATGATCCTGTGAGGAACATAGGGCTCCTCCAGATAGGCAACGTCCTCCGGCGACAGCTTTACATTGAGCGCGCCGGCGGCATCCACGAAATAGCGGGGTTTGGTGGCGCCGATAATGGGGGCGGCGACGCCTCTGGCATACTGCCAGGCGATAGCGACCCGGGACATGGTGGTCGCGTATTTATCGGCGATCTCCTTCACGCGGGCCGTGATCAGCATATCCTGCTCCCGGGTGCTGTCGTACTTGCCGACTGCCGCCTGATCCGTCTGGCTCCGCAGGGTATCCGTCTTCCATTCCGGCCGGCTCAGACGGCCGGAAGCCAGAGGGCTGTAAGGCATCAGGGACACGCCCATCTGCTTACAGATGGGGATCAGTTCCCGCTCATCCTCCCTGTACAGGAGGTTGTAGTGGTTTTCCATGGTGCTGAAGGGTGTCCAGCCGTTGTCCCTGGCGGCCAGCTGCATATTGTAGAACTGGTAGCCGTACATGGCGGAGGCGCCGAGGGCGCGCACCTTGCCGGCCTTCACCAGGCTGTCCAGGGTCTCCATGGTCTCCTCGATGGGGGTCTCATAATCAAAGCGATGGATGATATAGAGGTCCAGATAATCCGTGCCCAGCCTCTTAAGAGATCCGTCGATCTCCCGCAGGATGGCCTCTCTGGAGAGCCTTCCCGGATTGAAATAGACCTTGGAGGCGATCACGACCTTGTCTCTCGGAACCAGTCTCTTGAGGATCCTTCCCAGGTACTCCTCACTGGTCCCCGCGGAATAGCAGTTGGCGGTGTCAAAAAAGTTGATGCCCTGTTCCAGCGCCGCCCGGATCACTTCTTCCGTGTGCTCCTCGTCCAGTGTCCAGTCATGCATGGTGCCGGCCTTGCCGTAGCTCATGCAGCCCACACACAGGCGGGATACTTCAATATCAGTCTTTCCGAGTTTTACGTACTCCATGCTGTCTCCTTTACGCTGATCATGACTGTTTCTGATCTGACTCCTGCGATGCGGCCGCCTCTTTGTTCTCCGCTGCAGCCGCTGCCGCCTTGCGGGCTGCGATCTTCTTCTGCTGGTGCGCGACAAAGGCGGACATGAGGATATAAGCCAGGCTCAGATACTGGACCGCGAAGAGAACGATGGCCGCCTTCTGCCCGGTCTCCCCGGCAAAAAGTGCGTACTGGAAGCGGAACAGGTACTCGATCACCGCGGCGATACAGAGGGGTATGACGACCTTCAGAACTTTTACAGACATAGGGGTTCTCCTTTGAAACCGGTCTCGCTGCATCCGGGCCGCGTGCCTCCCCATGAGTTCCGGGTACGGCCGCTGCCTCTTATCCTGGATTATAACAGAAGAAGGCCCCTTGCGGGGGCCTTCTTCCAAACATATGGGTGAATAATCAGCCCACATTTGTCTTTTCGTAGCTCTTGCCTTCGATCAGAGGCTTGAAATAAGCGTTGCGCTCGTCCTGTGTCATGGGCTTGGTAGCCAGGGACACGATGATGTAGAGCGGCAGGCCCAGCAGCAGACCGAAGAAGCCGGCGGTCAGACCGAAGGGAGGCTGGATCACGAAGGTCGTCAGGGATGTGCCGATGAGCTCACCCAGCATACCGGCGATCGTGCCTGCCGTGGTTCCGCGCTTCCACCAGAACATGGTGGCGAAGGGGAACAGAGCGGTCATATAGAAAGCTGTGGACAGCTGGACCAGCGCGGTGACGGCGCCTGCGGACTTCACGGAGAAGAACCACACAGCGAACATGACGATCGCCAGGACGATACGGCCATATTTCTTAAGGCCTTCATCGTCGATCTCAGGCTTGATGATGTGGATGAAATCGTAGGTGATGTTGTTGGCTGCACCGGTCATGTTGCCGGCGACGGTGGAAAGGCCTGCAGCCAGAACACCCATCACGACGATGACCTGCCACCAGGGGGTCGTCAGGTGAGACAGAGTCTCCTGGAAGATGGAGTTGATGTTGATGTCAGCCGGGATCATGCCGGAGTTGATGAAATACCTTGCGCTCAGGCCGACCAGACCGCCGGAGGTGGAAACACCGATGGAGACCAGGATCGGGAACCAGATGGTGTTCTTGATGATGGCGTGGGTGTCCGTGGAGGCGAAGTATCTCAGCAGGAAGCCTGCGGAGAAGAAACCGCCGACTGTGGCGACGACGCAGAAGGAGAAGGCCGTGGAGAAGTTCCACACGGGCTCCGCAGCGCCGACGGGAGTGAACAGGATCCACTTGCCGCCGTCAATGGCAGCGACGTTGTTGAACATGGTGGCGAATCCGCCCGCCTTGAACAGAGCGATCAGAAGGCCGCCCCAGAGGATAACGGTGAAGAGGATACCCTGTGCAGTATCAACGAGAGCAACACCCTTGAAGCCGCCGATGCAGGCATAGATCAGGATGACGAAATACAGGAACAGGGAGCAGACCCACACGGGAAGCATGTCGCCGGTCATGGTCGAGATGGACTGACCCATGGCCTTGAAC
>DGGX01000183.1 GCA_002392385.1 Lachnospiraceae bacterium UBA3863 | reverse complement strand
CAGCTAGCTTCTGCCTGTGTATTCATCTTTATATCTTGCCCTCCCGCACAGGTATTTTGACAGGTAGACTTCGCATGAAGCTTCTCCCTGTTTTTCACCTTTATATCTTGCCCTCCCGCACAGGTATTTTGACAGGTAGGCAACTCATGAAGCTTCTCCCTGTTTTTTACCTTTATTTCTTGCCCCTCACACAGGTGATTTGACAGGTGGGCTCTTCGCCTGGCTTCTGCCGGCATAACCTTCCCTTTCTCCTGCCTCGTCGCCCTCCTGCAAGGAGGCCCTGGATAGAGGGGGAATCGTTATACCTTTTCTGTCTTGATCAGGAACCTGAAGGTATAGTCCCTGTCGGCGGGGTAGAGGTAGGGCGGGGCGGTGACGGGGCCGCAGGCGCCGGTGCCGATGCCCATCTGGAAGGCCTGGATGGTGACGTAGGTGCCGGTCCGGACCTCATCCTTCCGGTGCTTCATGTCGCAGAGGGCGCGGTCGGTGTAGGGCTTGACGGCCAGCTCGAAGGGGGCGTCCACGGCTTCGAAGATCACGCGGACGCGGCCGTCGGAGATCTCGGCGCGGGTGCAGTCGCAGCGGTTGCCGCTCTCCTGGGGCCGGATGTTGGGCTCTGTCATGTCAGCGACCCTGCAGGAGACCTCGCGGACCGGGAACTGGTCCTTCATGTCGCAGTAGGACTCTCCGCAGCGGCCGGTGTAGCGCACCAGGTCAAAGACCTCGTCCAGACGGAAGCTCTTGCCGAAGCGGGGGATGATGCCGGCGCCGCGGACAGCCTTTCTGAGGCGGCTGAGGCCGGCCGCAAGGCGTCCCTCGCCGGTCTCGGGATGGAGGGTGGTGGTGACCAGGATGCCCCGCTCTGTCCCTTCGTAGGTGTCGGTCACGGTGTAGGTGCCTTTTTTGTTTCTGATGGCGGAGACCACCTTGAAGCCGTTGGCTGTGGGCGTGACGGCCTGTACGTCCTCGACCTGGGCCACGTAAGGGGCCATGGTGTCAGCAAAGGTATAGTCGGTGTCGTTGTCTGTGGGCGCCCTGTAAAGGAGGGTGGCCTCAGGCGCGGTGCGCAGTAGGACACGGGGCTCCTGTGCGGTTCCCGCAGGGGCGGGGGCTGCCGCCGTTCCGTCCGCAGGGGCGTCGGGAGCCGGGGCTTCCGCGGCGGCATCGGGAGCCGCGGCATCTGCGATGGCGTCCGGAGCCTGCGCTTCCGTGAGGATGAGGCGGCCGTTGACGATGGTGCAGGTCTCCGGCAGGGGGTGTCTGGTCTCCGGGGCCGGCAGGGACAGGGACAGGCAGAACTGCTCCTCGCTGACCTGGCGGCCGGTCAGGGTATCCGTGCAGACCACGGTGACGTACTGGGCGCCGTCCATGACTGCGCCCGCGGGCACGGTCACGGTCTCCTTCTCCAGGGGGCCGGCGGTGGGGGTGATCTGTGTCTCCGTGCAGTCGCTCTGAACAAAGGTAAGCCGGTAGCGGTCGCCGGCGGAGAAGGCGGTGGTGTTGAAGATCTCGTAGCGGTCTCCGCCCAGGTGCCGAACGCGGATGGGCCGGTAGATGTAGCGCATGATCCGGGCGCCGGTGGAGGGGGTGCGGTCAGGGTAGAAGAGGCCGTCCACGCAGAAGTTTCCGTCGTGCTCCCACTCGCCGTGGTCGCCGCCGTAGGTGTAATTGCCGTCCTTCTCCAGAACGGCGTGGTCGGTCATCTCCCAGACGCAGCCGCCCATGAGGCTGTCATAGCGGTAGATCTCCTGCCAGTAGGCCTCGGCGTCGCCGGGGCCTACGCCCATGGCGTGAGCGTACTCGCAGAGGAAATAGGGCCTGTCGTTGAGTCTTTGCTCCTTGCGCTTCTTCTCGCCGACCTTGTGGACGTTCTCCACGCTGGGGTACATCTCGCTGCCCACGTCGTAGGCGACGCGGCTGCAGTGGACGGCGCTCTCATAGTGGACAGGCAGGGAGGAGCGGGCCTTGAGGTAATCGTACATGGCGTCCGTGTTGTGGTAGCCGCCCGCTTCGTTGCCCAGGCTCCACATGATGACGGCGGTGTTGCCGTGGATCTTGTCCCTCTCGTAGAGGTGGGTGATGCGGTCCAGATAGTAGGCTTCCCACTTGGGATCATGGCTGATGGAGTTGTAGGTGGGCGGCAGCTGCATGGCAAAAGTCCCGTGGGTCTCCAGATCATTCTCATCCACGATGTAGATGCCCAGCTCGTCCGCCAGCTCCAGGAGCAGCGGATCCGGCGGATAATGGGAGGTCCGCACGGTGTCGATATTGAATTCCTTGCAGATCAGCAGGTCTCTCTCGATCTCGTCCGCGGTCAGGGTGTAGCCGTTCACGGGGCTGGAATCGTGGTGGTTGACGCCCTTGAATTTGATCCTGCGTCCGTTAACCAGGAAGACGTCGCCCCGGATGGTCACGGTGCGGAAGCCGATCCGCTCCTTGACGCAGGCGGTGGGGGTCTCGTAATAGAGGTCATAGAGGACCGGGGCCTCGGCATTCCATTCGATGACGGGCAGGCCGGTCATGACCGCCGACGCGGTGCCGCCCTGGGTCCTGACGGTCACCTGTCTCTCCAGGTCCCCGCCCTCCGCGGAGGGGCCCCGCAGAGTGAAGGTGACCTCTGTGTCGGTATAGGTCCGGGCCTTCAGGCGCAGCTGCCAGCTGCCCTCCGAAGCGGGATAGACGGCCGGTCTTTTCTCCGTCTCCGCGTCGATGTCCAGGATGCCCTCGGGCTCGTCGATCCTGAGCAGCACGTCCCGGAAGATCCCGTTGTTGCGGAACATGTCCTGGCTCTCCAGATAGGTGCCGGTGCACCAGCGCCGCACCATGACCACCAGTTCATTGCTGCCTGCCACAAGTCTCCCGGTGAGGTCGAACTCCGCCGTGTTGTGGGCGCCCTCGGAATAGCCGACAAAAGCCCCGTTCACATACAGGTCCATGCAGCTGGCCACGCCCAGGAAGGAGATGGTGTAACGCTTGGAGGGATCCCCGATCTCCACAAAACGTCTGTACATGCCGGCGAAATTGTACTCGCTCTCCGGGGTCTTGAAGCGGGGACTGATCTTCTGGTCCACGCCCATCCAGGAGAAGACGCGGCCCACCTTCTGGTCCTGGGGGATCCTGGGCGGATCGTAGGGGAACTGATAGCGGATATTCACGTAAAAGGGCCGGTCATAGCCCCGGAACTGCCAGCAGGAGGGCACGTCCAGCCTGTCAAAACGGATGGTGTCCGTGTCCGCCTCCTCCGGGATGGCCGCCGGGCGGGGATAGAAGCGGAAATCCCACTCCCCGTTCAGACACTGCACCTTGGGGGAATTATAACGCTTCTCCTTCAGGGATACAGCGTCCGCGCTGTCCCTGTCCGGATAAGGGATGAAATAGCTTCTGGCGGGAAGACGGTTCACTTCAAACAGGGGAAATTCACAGTAATTGGTTTTGTTGATCCTATAGCGCATATCCTCTTCCTTTCTTCCTGAGCTGTCATAGACTCTTCTATTATTTTATCCGTTTGGCGCTGCCTTAGAAAGTCTTTCTATGTATCCCGGGGGTCTTTTTTTCTGCTATACTTGTCTCAGTTGTTCGGATGGGCATTCTGATGGCAGGAGGGCTTTTATGAATCTGCTGAGTGTATATCTGCTGACAGGTCTGCTGTTTCTGATCCTCCTGATCTCCCTGGGCTTCCAGCCCCGGCTCCTGACCCGCATCCTGGGAGGGATCCTGCTGCTCGTGGCCCTGGGCGGGATCGGATTCTACGGATTCGGGTATTATAAGCTGTACGGCGGTACCATGATGAGCGTGGCGCGGACCCTCTTCTCTGTCTTCTGTATGTTTCTGGGCCGCAATGAGATCAGCGCGATCAGTCAGGCGGACGCGCTGAAAACACCGCTCTGTCAGATCGGCATCTACACCGTGCACCTTCTGGCTCTCTATGCCACCGCCAGCACGGTGGTGGCCGGCGTCGGGGCACGGCTCCTGCGCACGCTGAATCTCCTCTTCCTCTACCACCGGCGGATCCTGCTCATCTACGGCGTGAACGAAGCTTCCCTGCGGTTTGCGGAACGGCTGAAGGAGAAGACGGAAGGGGCCCTGGTCTTCGTGGACGACGGCAATGCCGGCGGCTATGAGACCCGGATCATGCACATGGGCGGTCTCCTGCTCAGTGATGACGGGGCAGCCCGACCCGGCGCCGCCTTCCCGGGGCGGATCGGCCTGCGGCCGGGCCGCAAGGAGCTGCAGGTCTTCTGCCTCCATGAAACTCCGGTCAGGAACCTGCGTTACGCGGAAGCTCTGCGGTCCGCGCTGGAAGGGGCGGGCATCCTGTCCTCGCAGACCTCTGTGACCCTCCTGACAGAGGATGCCTCCGTGGGAAGTGTCCTGCAGGCCGGCAGCCGGGAAGGGGGAGAATACGGATACGGTGAGGTCCTGGCCCTGGAGTCCGCCGAACTGGCAGCCCGTCTCATGGTCCGTCAGTATCCCCCTTACGCGACCATGCGGTTCGGCAGACAAGGGCGGGCGGACGAGAATTTTGAAGCCCTGATCGTGGGCTTCGGCCGCACAGGACAGGCCGTGCTGCGGAGTCTTGTCATGAACGGCCAGTTCGAGGGAAGCGACTTCCACGCCCTGATCATCGACAGTCAGTATACCCGGCAGTCCGGAGCCTTCTTCAGCCGCTATCCGGAGCTGTCGGCGTGCTGCCGGCTGGATTTCATGGAGGACAATGCCCGGAGCATCGCGGTCTACAAATATCTTGCGGATTATGTGGACCAGCTCAACTATGTGGTCGTCTGTACGGGCAATGAGGCCGTCAATGCGGAGATCTCCCGGGAATATACCGAGTATCTCGGGCGCCGGGGCTGCAGGGCCGTCGTCCTTCAGTGTTCGGGCGCCGGCGTGACCCGTCTGACCGAACCGGACGGCCTGCCGGAGGTCATCGATCCCTTCCGGCCTGACGTCCTGTGCGGCGGCCGGCAGGACCGGCTGGCCATACTCATCAATCACCAGTATAACCTCTCCCGGGGCCGCACGGCCGCGGAGGACTGGGCGGACTGCGACTACTTCAGCCGCATGAGCTGCCGGGCCAGTGCCGATTATATGGGCGCCTTCCTGCGGGCGGCCGGATGCACGGAAGACCAGGTGGGGCGTGACGGCTGGCCGGAGGATCCCGTCCTCATGGAGAATCTGTCCCGCATGGAGCACCTGCGCTGGTGCGGTTTTCACTATGCCATGGGCTACCGGCGGATGCCGGAGGAGGTCTTCCGGGAGAGAGCGCAGGCGCGGATGGAGGAGATCCGGGTCCGGGGCAGCTCCGCCATCCGGCCCGCCAAGGATACAGAGAAACGCCTGCACGCCTGCCTGATCCCCTGGGAATCTCTGGACGCCCTCTCCGCCCTGGAAGGGACCCTGACGGACAGACGCCCCGATTATAAACAGATGGATACCGACAATCTGCTCATGATCCCCGTTCTGCTCAGGGAACAGGAGAAAGGAGACGCCCTTTCATGAAACGTTCCAGACGATCCCGGTCTCTACTGCCCCTGTGCGCGCTGGCCGGGTATTTCCTGCTCCTGCTGCTTCTCATGGCCGTGGAAGGGAGGGCGGAGGGCGCCACCATCCGGACCTTCCCCGACGCCCTCTGGTACTCCGTGACGACCCTCACCACGGTGGGCTACGGAGACCTCTATCCCGTGACGACGGCCGGCCGCCTGATCGGCCTGCTCTTCCAGCTCATGAGCCTGGGCGTACTGGCCGCTCTGGTCGGCCTGCTCCTGCAGCTGACGCGGGGACGGCTCACGGCCCTGCTGCTTTTCTTCCGGCAGGACAGAGAATGGTATATTTTCACACATGTCTCCCCCGAAGCCTGTGTCCTGGCCCGCCGGCTGGCTGAAGAGGATGCCGGCGCCGTGCTGCTGGGCATCTGCGAAGAAGGGGGTTCTCTGCCGGCGGATTTTCCCGGGCTGCGGACCGTCCTGACCCCGGAGGCCCTGCTGGCCCTGAAGAAAGACCCCTCCTCCGCCACGGTGATCTGCATGGGGCCTGACGACGCGGAGAACAGGCGGACGGCGCACAGACTCCGGCGCAGCAGCTGCCGGCTCCTCTGCCGCAGCGCCTGGGAGCCCGAGGAACTGCCGGCCAGACAGCTCTTCTACGATCCCGCCACGGTCTGCGCCAGGCTCTACTGGCACCGCTTCCCGGTCACCGGCCCGCGGGAGAAGATCGTGCTGGTGGGGAGCGGGCCGACGGCGGAGGCCCTTCTGGACATTGCCCTGTCCCATAACCTGGTCACCCTGCGGGGCACCCAGGAGCTCGTATATACCTGGATCGGAGACAGCAGAAACTATCTCCGCAGCCGCCCCTTCCTGGCACAGGCCTGTGTGCTGGCAGGGCAGGAAGACGCCGCGCAGGCAGTACCTGCTCTCTTCCACAATGCCGATGGCCTGCCCTCCTTCCGGGATACCCTCCGCATAAAGGACGGCCCCTGGAACGCCGACTGGCAGGTCTTCCGGGAGGCGGACCGGATCATCTTCGCGGGGGAGGACGAGCGGGAGACGGAGTCTCTCCTGGCGCAGCTCTTCCGCTGCTGCCCCGTCACGGGCGAGGTCCACGCCCGGCTCTCCGCCCCTTTTGACGGGGTGGAGATCTTCGGGGGCACGGAGGACCTCTATACACCGGAGCTGCTGCTCCGGCGCAGACTGTCCCGCACGGCCATGGCCCTGCACGCGGACTACCGGCGTAAGGCCTTGGCTGCCGCCCAGGCAGACCCTGACGGAGAGACGGCACAGGCCGCGCCTGAGATCCCGGGCTGGGATGCCCTGGGATGCTTCCTGCGGCGCTCCAACCTGGCTTCTGCCGACCACCTGCCGGTCAAGGCCGGCCTTCTGGCCGCCATGCCCCCTGAGGAGGAGCTGACACCGGCCCAGTGCCGGGAGGCTGCCGCTGCCTTCCGGGCCCTGCCGTCCCCGGACCGTGAGGCCTGCCGCGCCCTGGAGCATGCCCGCTGGTGCCGCTTCCACCTGCTGAACAACTGGCAGTATGCACCTGTCAGAGACAACGCCCGGCGCCTGCACCCGTTGCTGGTACCCTACGGGGATCTGTCAGCGGCTGACCGGGCCAAGGACGACGGAGCCTGGCTCCTGTTTGAAACACTCTCGGAGGAGATCCATGCAGATGAATAAGAACGATGACCTGACCCGGGACCTGCCGGCCCATGCCGGCCTCCTGTCCCCGGAGGACTACGCGGAGCCCCGCTGCCTCCTCTGTGACGAACCCTTCGGGGCGACGCCGGAGGTCCGGTCTGTCCCCCAGCAGCGCATCATAGAAAAAATGGACGACTACATGAGCCGCCGGGACTACGCCGGCGCCGAGCGCCATCTCCTCTACTGGCTGGAGGAGGCCCGGCTGGGCCATGACCTGCGGGGCCAGCTCATGCTCCGCGGAGAGCTGGTGGGCCATTACCGCAAGACCGGGCAGAAGGCCCCCGCCTATGAAAATATCGAGGCGGCCCTGCAGCTTCTGAAGGATCTGGACTACGAGGGCACCATCAGCGCGGGCACCGCCTATGTGAACTGCGCCACGGCCTGTCAGGCCTTCGGCGACCCCGCCCGGGCCATGAACCTCTTCGAGAAGGCCCGCCAGGCTTATGAGGCCAGCGCCTATACCCGGCCGGAGCTGCTGGGCGGTCTTTACAACAACATGGGACTCACCTGCGCCGCCCTGGGGCGCTATGAGGAGGCCCAGGCCCTCTATGCCCGGGCCATGGAAGCCATGGCGAGCGTCCGGGGCGGCGAACTGGAGCAGGCCATCACCCAGCTGAACCTGGCCAATGCCTATGAGGCCCAGCTGGGCGCGGAGGCGGCCGACGCCCGGATCAATGCCTGTCTGGAGAGGGCACAGGCCCTGCTCGACACCCCCGCCCTGCCCAGGGACGGCTATTACGCTTTTGTCTGCGACAAGTGCGCCCCCACCTTCTCCTGGTACGGCTGGTTTCTGACCGCCAAGGACCTGCGGGACAGGGCGGAGAGGATCTATAAAGAGAATCAGGAGCGATGAATCTGTATGAAGGGTCTGGAGATCTGTAAAGCCTATTTTGAAACCTATGGTCTGCCCATGCTCCGGGACGAGTTCCCGGAGCTTCTTCCGCTTGTGGCGGCCGGCCTTGCCGGGAGCGGCTCGGAATGTCTGGGCTACGACGACGAGACCTCGCGGGACCACGATTTCGGTCCCGGCTTCTGCCTCTTCCTGCCGGGCGAGGACCTGGTCGACCGCCGCACGGCCTTCCTTCTGGAGAGGGCATATGCCAGACTTCCCAGGGAGTTTATGGGCCTGCGCCGTTCCCTGGTATCCCCGGTGGGCGGCGACCGGACCGGTGTCCTGCGGACGGCGGAATTCTTCACAGAAAAAACAGGCTCCCCTGACGGGAGCCTGTCTTTGAGGCAGTGGTTTACAGTGCCGGAGCAGTCCCTGGCCGAGGCCGTAAACGGGGAGATCTGGCACGACGGGAGCGGGGAGGTCACCCGGATCCGGCAGCGGCTGGCCTTCTATCCCGAGGACATCCGCCTGAAGAAGCTGGCCGGTCAGCTCCTGCTCATGGCCCAGTCCGGCCAGTACAACTACCGCCGCTGTCTGGCCCACGGGGAGACCGGGGCCGCCCAGCTGGCCGTCTGTGAGTTCGTGCGGAGCACCTCTTCCGTCCTCTTTCTGCTGAACCGCCGCTACCAGCCCTACTACAAGTGGACCTTCCGGGCCCTGCGCGAGCTCCCTCTCCTGTCCATTCTGGCGGAGCTCCTGGAATACCTGCTGACCACGGACAATTCTCCGGACCTGGCCGAGGCCAAATACGACGTCATCGAGAGCATAGCCTCCGACGTCATCGAAGCCCTGCAGGACCAGGGCCTGACCGACGCCATCTGCGGGGACCTGGAGAAACACGCCTACAGCGTCAACGATCACATCGCGGACGCGGAGATCAGAAACCTCCACGTGCTGGCCGGCGTGTAGAGGCAGCCCGGCGACCGCCTGTCCCGGGGGCTGTCCGGCTCCGCCCGCCGCAGGGCCGGCCGCTCAGAGATACCTGCCCGTGATGCTCTCCGGCGCCTGCCTGATCTGGTCCGGTGTGCCGCAGGCGACGATGCGTCCGCCCTCCACGCCCCCGCCGGGGCCCATGTCGATGACATAGTCCGCGTTGGCGATCACGTCCAGGTCATGCTCGATGACGATCACCGTGGCGCCGGCCTGCACCAGCCGGTCGAAGACCCCCAGCAGCACCTGCACATCCAGGGGATGGAGGCCTATGGTGGGCTCATCGAAGACAAAGACCGCGTCCTCCTGGCTCCTGCCCATCTCGCTGGCCAGCTTGAGCCGCTGGGCCTCTCCGCCCGAGAGGGCCGGCGTGTCCTCGCCCAGGGTCAGGTAGCCCAGACCCAGATCGTGAAGGGTGGTCAGCCTGTCCCTGATCCTCTTCTCCCCTTTCAGCACCTCCAGGGCCTCATCCACCGTGAGCGCCATCAATGCGGGCAGGGAATGGCCCTGCCACAGGATCTCCTCCGCCTCCGGCGCGTATCGTCTGCCCCCACAGTCCGGGCAGGCGATATTTACGTCCGGCAGAAACTGCACATCCAGAGAGATCTGGCCTGTCCCGTCGCAGGTGGGGCAGCGCAGGCTCCCGGTGTTGTAGGAGAAGGCGCCGGCCTTCAGCTTCCGGGCGCGGGCTGCCTCTGTCCGGGCGTAAAGTCTGCGCAGGTCATCCAGAACGCCGCTGTAGGTGGCGACCGTGGACCGGATATTGATGCCGATGGGGGAGGCGTCGATCAGGTTGCCCCGCCGGATCCCCGGGGCCTCCAGCCTGCGGACGTGGGCGGGCAGCCTGTCTCCGGCGCATAGGGCTGCCAGGCCCGGGATCAGGCTCTCCAGCACCAGGGTCGTCTTGCCGGACCCGGAGACACCGGTCACCGCCGTGAGCCGGCCCTTGGGGATCTCCACCCGCAGGGCCCGGACCGTGTGGATGGGATCCGTCTCCATGCAGATCCTTCCCAGGGCATAGAGGTCCTCCGCCGCACGTCTGCGCACCCGCATGTCCCCCTCGCCGGCGAGAAAAGGCGCGATCCTGGACGCCGGGGAGGCGATGATCTCCGGGATGGTCCCCTGGGCGATGATCCGCCCGCCGGTGCTGCCGGCGCCCGGTCCCATCTCGATCATGTGATCCGCCTGTCCCAGGACCCGGACGTCGTGGTCCACCAGGACCACGGAGTTGCCGTCCGCGATCAGGCTGTCCACCACCTCCATGAGGCCGTCGACATTGGATGGATGCAGGCCGATGCTGGGCTCGTCCAGGACATAGAGGACGCCTGTGGTCTCATTGCGGACCGCCCGCGCCAGCTGGACCCGCTGGCGCTCGCCCGTGGACAGGGTGCTGCTGGCCCGGTCCAGGGACAGGTAGCCCAGGCCCAGGTCCATCAGCCTTTTGGCGTTGTCCAGGAAGGACTGGAGGATGCTCTCCGCCATGGGACGCATCTCCTCCGGCAGAGTCCCGGGCACGGCCCTGACCCAGGGGATCAGCTCGGAGAGGGTCATGGCCGTGGCCTCGGCCAGGTTGAGGCCGGCCAGCCGCGAGGACCGCACCTTGTCCGAGAGACGGGTGCCGCCGCAGGCCGGGCAGGGGGCTTCGTGCAGGAATTTCTCCACCCGCTTCATCCCCTTTTCGTCCTTGACCTTGGTCAGGGCGTTCTCCACGGTGTGGACGGCGCTGTAATAGGTGAAGTCCATTTCCGTGGCTATATTGCTCTTTTCATTGACGTAGAAGATATGCCTCTTCTCCGCCGGCCCGTGCAGGACGATCTCCTTCTCCTCGGGCGTCAGGTCCCGGAAGGGGACGTCTGTGCGCACGCCCATGTCCCGGGCCAGGTCCTTCATCAGGGACCACATGAGGGACTGCCAGGGCGCCACGGCCCCCTCCTCGATGGTCAGGGAGTCGTCCGGCACCAGGGTGCTCTCGTCCAC
>DGGX01000208.1 GCA_002392385.1 Lachnospiraceae bacterium UBA3863 | reverse complement strand
CGCCGCCGATGGTGATCATGAAGTCCGCGCCGGAAGCCTTGTAGGCGTCCACGCCCTGCTGGACGTTCTCAATGGTGGGATTGGGCTTGATGTTGGAATAGACTTCGAAATCGATCCCGTTCGCGGCGAGAAGGTCGGTGACCTTGGCGGTGACGCCGAATTTCACCAGATCCGGATCAGAAGCGACGAAGGCCTTCTTGAAGCCCTTGCCCTTGACGATGCCGGGGATCTCGTTGATCGCACCGTGGCCGTGGAAGGACATGCCATTGAGGACAAAACGATTGACAGCCATAATAACCTCCTTAAATATAATTGTATTACTGTTATTATGAGATTACGCGCAGGGATCGCCGGTCCGGTATCCCCGCCGTCTTTTATTATATCGCAGAAAGAGAGGCTTGTGTTAAAAAAAACACAAACCCCTCTCTTTTCTTTCATAAAATCTCTGTAAAGCAGTCTTCAGCCATGCCGCATCACGGCGTAGGCCAGGATACCCGCCACGGTCTTGCCGTCCCGGATCTCCCCGCGGAAGATCCGGACCAGGAGGTCCTGCAGGGTGAAGGCTTCCAGGCGGATCTCCTCCGCATCGTCCAGCAGCTGCTCCTCCGGCTCAGACAGTTCCTGGGCCAGGTAGATGTCCGTGGTCTCGTCACACCAGGCCGGCATGCTGTCGATCCTGCACAGGAAGGTCAGAAGGCCCGCGCTGCGGCCTGTCTCCTCCCGCAGTTCCCGGGCGGCCGTGATACTGCTGTCCTCCTCCGGGTTCTCTCTGGTGCCCGCCGGCAGCTCCAGGGTCTCCCGGTCCACCATGGGCCTGTACTGTCTCACCAGAAGGATCCGCCCGTCCGACAGCACCGGCACCGCGCAGGCACCGCCGCCGTGTTTATGGTGGACAAAATCCCACTTCTCCTCCCTGCCTCCGGGAAGCTCCATCAGGTCCTCATAGAGGGTGAGGATCCCGCCGTCGTGGACGGGCTGTCGGTCTTTTCTCCTTAATTCGTAGTCCATTTATCTGCTCTCGTTGAGGTAGATCTGCACGCGGCTCTGGATCGTGTCTGCCACATCCTTGGCACTCTTCTGGCCGCTGTAGAAGGCCCCCGTCTCTTCATTCACGATGTTGAGGATATTGATGTCCAGATCGGCGCGGTTGGTGACGCTGCTCAGGAAATCAATGATCTCCGCCGTCTGTTCCTGGGTCAGGGGCTTGACGATGATCTCCTGGCCGTTGAGGTAGTAGGTGTCGTCGTAGTACTCCTTCTCCCCGTTTTCATTGGTGTAGTAGGGTCTCTCCTGGGCGGCGGCCGCCAGCTTGTCCAGAGACTTTCTGTAGACCGGGAAGCCGAACTCCACCGTATCCTGGTATTCCTCCGTCAGGAAGCTCCGCAGGAATTCCCAGACCGCTTCCTTGTGCTCCGAGGAGGCGCTCATGGCCAGCTGCAGATTGGTCTCGATGGAGGGGCCCGTCCTGTTCTCGGAGGGATAGCCCACATACACGGCGGGCTCACCCAGGGTCGACTGCTCCATCTCGGAGAAGGCCCGGAAGTTATAGAGCCAGGCGGTGGTCAGGAGGGCCTTGCCGTCCCGCATGAGGGTCTCCATCTCCTCCGACTCCTCGTCCTCCATGAAGCTGGCCTCCGCGGGAAGCTCCGCGGTGATCTCCAGCAGGTCGATGAAGCCCTGGGAAGAGAAGCTGCACTTGCCCGTATCCTTGTCGACATAGTCGGCGATATTGGAATTCAGAGCACTGACCAGCAGATCGTTCTGGGTCACATAGGCGCCGAAGGCGGTGGTGACCGGGATATTGTCACGCTTGATATAGTTCCTGATCTCCTCGACCGTCAGGCCCTTTACGTCTCCGAGCACGGATTTCTTGCCGGCCAGGGCGTTGACATAGAAGGAAGGCGCCAGGGTGTAGAGCTGTCCCTGCACGCGGCCGATATCCAGAACATTCTCCAGATAATCCTCGCGCCGGATCCCGTTATCTCCGTCCAGGTAGCTGTCGAGGGGCTCGAAGATCCCCTTGGCGATGTAGCTGTCCATGGGCAGACCATAACCGACGAGCAGGATATCCGGCACATTGCCGGTGATGATATCGTTGTTCATCGTCTCCACATAGTTGTCGTCGCTGCCGCCGGCGGAATAATCCCTGACCTCGATGTGGTACTTGTCGCTGGAGCGGTTGAAGGCGATGATCTGTCTGCGCACCGAATCCTCCATGTACATGCAGCCCAGTGTGAGGGTGGTCTTGTCCCCCATGGCCGCGGGATCAGCCCTGTCCAGGAGCAGGAGCTCCTGCATGCCCTCCGCTGTATAGCAGGCGCAGAGCATCTGGTCGGCTGACATGACAGCCAGATTGGAGGCCTGGGTGGTGTCCATATCCGACTGGAGATAGTCCAGATACATGAAGACGCGTCCGCTGGCGGGATCGGCGCAGTAAATGGCGCCCTCGCCCGGGAACAGAATGCTCCCGCCGGGACCGGCCGTCAGCTCCTCGGAGGCCATCTGGTTCTCCGTGCCCTCGGGAAGGGTGAACTTGCTGACCTCGCCGCTCTCAAAGTCGACGCGGTTGATCGAAAGGCTGCCCATCTCGTCCCATCCGGAGAGCAGGACCGTGCCGTCGCTCAGGCGGCAGACGGAACCCGCGGCGTCCGAGCCGGGATCGATGACCTTGACCTGGGAACCATCTTCCAGGCTATAGACCTCCAGACCCAGGTCCGTGCGGACCAGCAGGCCTGCCTGGTCACTCACTGTGCCGCCGTAGATGCTGAAGTAATTCTGGCCGTCGGCGCCGATGGGCACGTTCCAGATCTCGCTGCCGGAGGGATCCGCCTTGACGATCTGCGTCACAGACTCCTCATCGCTCGTCCAGGCCGTGACCGTGTAATAGAAATTGCCCTCGCTGTCCATGGTGAAAAATCCCGGATAGCTGTCCTTGGGAAGGGGCAGGGAGATCTCATCCTGCACGGTGCCGTCCGTGCCGATCCTGTAGACGCCGGTCATCTCCGGATTGTCATAGTTCATGGCAAAGACATAGTAGCTGCCGTCATACACGCAGATGTCCATGACACCGCCGGAGCTCCCCTCGAGCAGCTCGAGCCCGGTCACCGCGCGGGTCGTCCAGACGGCGCCCAGATCGTCAACAGCTTCTGTCCCGCCCTTTTCCGTACCGCCTTCTCCGTTCCCGCCGTTTCCGCCGCTCTCACCGCGCTTACAGCCGGTGAGCAGCGAAAGCGCCATGACCAGCATCAGCATCATGGCTGTCAGCCGGCGTGCCTTCTTAAATCTCTTCATGTATTCTCCTTCCCTTGCCCGTTCAGTCGATCTCCAGGCGGTAATAGGTGCTGCCTCCCCGCAGGACCGTGTAGTAATGGTAAGTCCGGCTCTCCGTCTCACCCTTCAGGGCCTTCGTGAGAGCGCTGTCCAGCTCGGATGCCCTGTCTTCATGTCCCTTCAGGAGGTAGTAGTAGGGTCCCTCGCTGCCTTCCCGGAAACGGTCCACGGCCGCTGCCGCGACCTCCCCGGCGGAATCAAAGGTGCGCCGGTACCCGTCCGTGCCTGTGGTGTCGTCCCAATAATAGTAATAATAGTGATCCGAGGTCTCAGCGATGGGATGGATGGTGAGCTCGTCGGGCCAGGTGAAATCCTGCCCCGCGATGTCCATGCCCGCGTTGAAAAGGTGGTAATCCGACAGGATCAGGTCGTCCGCCTTCATGGCGTTGTCGTCCCCGGTCACATCCACCGCGTACCAGCGGTCCTCCAGCCGGATCGTATTGAATACATGTCCGGTGCCGCTGGCGCGGTCCTCCGCGGACTGAAAACTCACCTCATAACCCGCCAGACTTCCCAGCAGAAAGAAGGCGTCCGCATAGCCCTGGCAGTTGGCGCTGCCGTCCCGCAGAGCCCCCACCACAGACAGCTGGGGCGGTATCTTGTCGGTGTCCGCGATCTGCGGCACGTCCCGGCAGTATTCCACCTGTCCGCAGAGCCAGTCGTGGATCCGCAGCTCCACCCCGATACCGGTCTCCTTATAGGGCTCCTCAGCGGCCCTCCTGGCGATCTCTGTCAGGTACTCCCGCCTGGAGACCTCCTCGTCGGGATCCTCGTCTCCGGCGGTCTCCTCCGCCTCCTGTGCCGGTTCTTCCTCTTCGGCCTCTTCTCCGTCTTCACCGGTGGCGGCCCCTTCATCGTCCTCATACAGGGGGGCCAGGCCTTCCTCCATGCGGAGATAGTCCACGATGCCCAGGGCCTGCTCCAGGATCTCCAGCTCCTCTTCGGACAGGGCCGACAGATCTCCGGCTCTCCAGGCATCCAGGATCGCCTCGCCGGCATGGGGCACCAGCTCCGTCTCGCACAGAAGGGGTTCTGTCTCTCCCTCGCTCTCCACCTGCTGGACTCTGACGCGGCAGTAGAGGGCATTGGTCATACGGGTCACCAGCTGTCCCTCCAGATCCGCCCTGTCGCCGGTATAGAAGAAGACACAGTTCCGCACGCCCTCTGCCAGACAGGCCTGCAGGTACTCTCTGAGCTGCACCGGTGTCTGCAGGGTCGGCGCCTCCTTGGACCGATAACCGGCGCCTGCCTCCCCGTCGTATCCGCCCGGGATACGGGCAGCCGCGCTGCCGGCGAGGATCTGCCGCGCACCGGCCGGTTCCGCGGCCTGGGCGACAGACGGCGTGACCGTCCCGACAGCCGTCAGGAAGGCCAGTGTACCCGTCAGCAGGACGAGGCCGGGGTGTCCCCCGGCTGGTCTGTTCTTTCTGTCTCTGTTCCCGTTTTTATTCAGGATCATGCAGACATCACTCCTCTCCGCTCTCCAGCGGTATCTTCAGTTCAGAGAAAGTCGCCGTCACCCATTCATAGGTCTCCAGGATCGAGTGCTCCTCCACCAGACGGAAGGTCACGCCGTCCGCGTTATATTCTTCGATATAGGCGCGCAGGGCCTCGGCATCCGCCGCGGGATTGCCGTTGATGGTGACCTGGTCCTCCGTGATCCTGACTTCGATCACGCCGGGCTCACCCTGTGCTTCCTGCTCTTCCTGGGGCTCCTGGGCTTCCTGGACCTGCTGGGCCTCCTGACCCTGCTGTCCGCCGGATCCGGTTCCGGGGATGAGGCCGCCACCGCCGCCGAGTCCCAGTCCGCCGCCGCCCAGAAGCAGGGCGATCAGAGCCACCGCGCCGACGCCTACAGCCACGTTCCTGCCAGTGTGATCTTTCTTATCCGCCATAGTCTCATTCCTCCAGGATCTGATAGAAGACTTCCTTATAGCTTCTGCTGAGCCGCTCCAGTTCCTCCTGAATGGGAAGGAACTCCTCCTGCCGGTAGATCAGGTCGGAGCGGCAGTAAAATGCGATGAAAAGCGGTTTGCCCTCCGCCTCTCCGCGGAGGTCTTCGATGGTCTGCCGGACGTACTGCCGTATATAGGCCGGCCTGTCCTGCCCCATCTGGATCGTCGCCAGGGTCTGCGCCTCCCTGCCCAGGGTCAGTGTCAGCTGGTGTGTGCCGTCACGCCGGACCGTGTTGCGCATGGTCACGATCACGGCCGTGTCCCCGTAGAGCTCCTCGCTCCGGGCGGCCGCCTCCAGCGCCTCGATCTGCTCCTGCTGTGCCTCGATCTGGTCTTGTGTCTGTGCCTGGACCTCCTGAAGGGACTGTTCGCTCTGGGTACTGGTCAGCATGACAATGAAGAGGATCGAAAACAGGACATCCAGGAGGGGGGTCAGGTTGATCTCGTCGCTCCCGCGTCTGCGCCTGCTCATATTCACCTTTCCTTATCCTGGTTGTAATTGCCCTGGAAGAGCTGGATGCCGTCCTCAATGTAGCTGATAAAAAAAGCCTGCAGGGCGACATCGCCGATTTTAAATGCAATTGCCGCCATGATGCCGTAGATCGTCGAAGAAAGAGCAAATCTGACGCCCTCGAACATCCCCTGGGCGCTCTGCCAGTCCTGATTGCCCTGCATGGCGAGGTAGAGGCCCGCCACCGTACCCAGAATGCCCAGAAGGGGGAAGAGCTGGATCACAAGCGTATAGGCAGTATACCATCTGTTATCGTCCTGATACTGCTTATAAAAACGATCGTACTCGTCCCAGTCCCGCACAAAGGTCAGGGTCTCCGTACTGGTGTGCTTCTTTCCGGAGACTTCTACTTTTTTGGCCCGCGCTGCTTCTCGGCCGTTTAATTTATTAATTCTCTTTAGAAGGTTGCCCTGCTGCCAGATCACTTTAATAAGCAGCGCCAGTTCTCCCACCGCAACCACAAGGATAAAAGGGTTCAGTATAATATCCAGTAATTTGCAGATTAGAATCATACCCACCTCTTCGAAAGCTCCGCGGCCGGTCAGGCCTGCCGCATTATCCCTGTTATTATATCACCATACGGCAGGGAGGTCTATTTCTCTCTCCGGTCCGCCCCCGCCGCGGGGCGAGCATAGGCGCCGCGGGCCTGCCGGAACAGGAAGAAGATGCCGCGGGCACAGAGCTCTATGCACATGGCCAGCCAGATGCCCGCCAGCCCCATGCGGGGCGACAGAACAAGGGCCAGGGGGATACGGATGAGCCACATGGTCCCCAGACAGATACAGGCCGGAACCATGGTGTCGCCGCCGCCCCGCAGGACGCCGTTGGCCACGATGGAGGCGCCGAAAAGGGGCTCCGCGAAGGCCTCGATCCGCAGGATCCTTGTCCCCAGCTCCACCACGCCGGGGTCGGGCGTCAGGATGCCGATCATCTGGGGTGCGCCCAGGTAGAGGAGAATGCCGGAGAGGGTCATCACCCCCATGCCCAGCAGAGTGGTGATCCAGCCGATGCGTCTGGTGGTCCGGACCCGTCCCATGCCCACACACTGGCCCACCACCGCCGTAGCCGCGGAGGCGATGCCATAGCCGGGCATATAGCAGAGACTCTCGGCCGTCACGGACAGGGAGTTGGCCGCCACGGCCACCGTCCCCAGGGGCGCCACGATCCTCGTGGACGCGATCTGGGCCGTGTTCATCACCACATTTTCCACCGCCACGGGAAGGGCGATCCGCAGGGCCGTGAGGATCTGGGCCTTCCGGAAGCGGAACCTCTCTCCCGCCCGCAGACGCAGGACAGGGCTGCGGAAATACAGATAGCCCAACATGAGGATCATGCTGCACAGTCTGGCCAGACCCGTTCCCAGGGCGGCGCCGGCCACTCCCATTCCCGCGCCGGGCAGGGACAGGGGACCCAGCCGGAAGCCCGGGAAGATCAGAAAGGCATTGAAGACCACGTCCAGGGCACACATGAGCACGTGCAGGAATCCCGGGACCACCATGTTGCCGCTGGCCTGCAGGAAGCTCCCGCCCAGAAAATTCAATCTTTCCACCGGAAAGAAAAGGGCAAAGATGAGGAAATACCTGCCCGCGTCCCGGCGCAGGCTCTCTCCGCCTCCCAGCCACAGGGGGAGACGGCCCGCGCAGGCCGCGCCGATCAGACCCATGAGGGCCGTGCAGAAAAGGGTCAGGCGCATGCCCTGCCGCATCAGGTTTCTGGCGTCCGCCTCGTCACAAGCTCCGATCCTCTGGGCGCACTGGACAGAGAAGCCCATGCCGGCCGCCATGGCGATGCCGCCGAAAAGCCAGGTCGTAGAGGAAACGAGGCCGATGGCAGCGCTGCCCCCGGCCCCCAGCCTCCCCACCATGGAGGCATCGATATATTGCATCAGTATCGTGGAGACCTGGGCCATGATGGCCGGCACGCTCAGTGCCGCGATCATGGTGCACAGCTCCCCCGTGCTCAGCTCCGCGCCTTCCCGCAGTTGCTTCAGGTGATCTCTGTTCTCTCTCATACGCCGTAGTGCCGCCTGTAATAATCCCGGTATTCTCCCGATACGATCTCCTCCCACCAGGTCCGGTTATTGAGATACCAGCGAATGGTGGTCACGATCCCGTCCGCGAACCGGGTCTGGGGGAGCCAGCCCAGCTCCGCGTGGATCTTGGCGGGGTCGATGGCGTAGCGCTGGTCATGTCCCTTGCGGTCGGTCACATAGGTGATGAGGCTCTCCGGCTTGCCCAGCTCCCGGCAGATCCGCCGGACGATATCGATGTTGCGCATCTCGTTGTG